>NZ_JAHKRD010000013.1:0-162938 GCF_019345615.1 Shewanella sp. NKUCC01_JLK
TTTGGTAAATCACTAAGTTTTAATTTGGAGCGACATATCGGGTTCGAACCGATGACCTATACCTTGGCAAGGTATCGCTCTACCAACTGAGCTAATGTCGCATAATCTGTATTAATGATTTGGCAAATCACTAAATTTTAATTTGGAGCGACATATCGGGTTCGAACCGATGACCTATACCTTGGCAAGGTATCGCTCTACCAACTGAGCTAATGTCGCTTTTTGCATCGCTGCTACATTTGCCTTCAACATTAACAAAGGTATCGCCTTTAACCTTTATCAACTGAGCTAATGTCGCATTCAATCTAAATGACCGTACATCTCTGTTCGCATCAAAAAGTTGAGGCCGCATTATATGAAAAATTCATGCGGCTGCAACCCCTTCTTGCATATTTATCTACTGATCGGTCAAATTTTAAATACTTTGCTGCGATAATACTGCAATTCAGCGATCGACTCTTGGATATCCTGCAGTGCTTGGTGAGTATTTTGCTTCTTAAAACCGTCCATCGTTTCTGGACTCCAACGCTTCACTAGCTCCTTAATCGTACTGACATCCACATTGCGGTAGTGGAAATAATCTTCCAGCTCGCGCATATAACGATTTAAAAAGCGTCTATCTTGACCAATGCTGTTACCACACATTGGAGAAGCACCCTTAGGAACATACTGTTCTAAGAAGGCAATAGTCTTAGCCACGGCTTGCGCTTCGGTTTCTTGGCTAGCACGAACGCGATCAATCAACCCAGACTCACCATGATGCTTTTGATTCCAATCGTCCATGGCGGCCAGCACATCATCTGACTGATGAATCGCGATAACCGGACCTTGACCGATAATATTGAGTTCTTGATCTGTCACTAAAGTGGCAATTTCAATGATCCTGTCGACGTCGGGCTCTAACCCTGTCATTTCCAAATCGATCCAAATGAGATTATTTACATCTGCCGTCATAAATCAGCCTTATCATGTCAGTTAGCCTAAATTCAGGCTTTTTTATTCAAGAGCGTGTATCATACTGCTTTTTTCCGACACAAAAAATCACCTAATTGACGAAGACGAATCAGTGAGTAAAAAGAAACCCCTAAGCCAAGGTCAATTACGCCGTATGCGCGCTAATCACGAGAAGCGACTCAATCGTGACAGTGGCGATAAAAATACGCCAGAGTTACAGGATAGTTCATTGGGGCAAGAACAGCCCGGTACTGTGATTTCACGTTTTGGCCAACATGCCGACATAGAAACTGAAAGCGGCCAAATTGTGCGCTGTAATATTCGCCGTGCCGTCACAAGTTTAGTGACTGGCGATAAAGTGATCGTACGCTTAGCCATTGAGAGCCAAGCCAATAGCGGCATCGCAGGTATTGTTGAAGCCGTTCATCCACGTCGCTCATCACTTACACGCCCAGATTTATACGATGGCGTGAAAATCATTGCCTCGAATATCGACCAGATTTTGATTGTCTCCTCGGTATTACCCAGCTTTACCACCCAGATCATCGACCGTTATTTAGTGGCTGCCGAAGATACCGATATTCCGCCTATCATCATTTTGAATAAAATTGACTTGCTCAATCCCGATGAAGCGCAGGCAATCGACGAAGCGCTACAGCGCTACAAAGACATTGGCTATCCGGTTTATAAGGTCAGCAGCAAGCTTGGCGATGGTATCGATACCATCAAAGGCATACTCAAAGATAAAGTCAGCGTGTTTGCCGGTCAATCTGGTGTGGGTAAATCATCAATCATCAATGCATTACTACCCGATGCAGAGCTTATTATCGGCGATGTTTCCGACAACTCAGGTTTAGGTCAACACACTACTACCACAGCTAAACTGTTGCACTTGCCTAGTGGTGGCGATTTGATTGACTCCCCGGGCGTGCGCGAATTCGCTCTATGGCATCTTCCTGCACAACGTGTCGGCTGGTGCTTTATCGAGTTTCGCGAATATCTGGGCGCATGTAAATTCCGCGATTGTAAACACGGTGACGATCCCGGCTGTGCACTTCAAGAAGCCCTGAGCCAAGGTAAGATCAGCGCAGATCGCTTTAATAATTACCATAAAATTATCGCCAGCTTAGATGAACAACGTCATGCCCGCCATTTCCGCGCGGCCACTGACGAATAACGACTTATTGATAAATAACAACAGTCTCAGCAAAGATTGAGCAGTAAGAAAAGGAATTGAAATTGGATAAAGTCAAAATAGCGCTGCAGTACATGCTGCCGAAACACTTATTATCTCGTTTAGTGGGTAAACTCGCTGCAGCCGAAGCTGGCGCCTTGACCACTGCCGCCATCAAATGGTTTATCAAACAATATAAAATCGACATGAGCGAAGCGGCGCAGAGCGAACCAGAAGCTTATAAAAGCTTTAATGCTTTTTTTACCCGCGCCCTTAAACCCGGTATTCGTCCGTTAGATATGGACGCCGATATCATGGTGCATCCCGTCGATGGTGCGGTAAGTCAGTTAGGCCCCATCAAAAACGGTCGCATCTTCCAAGCTAAGGGTCATCACTATTCATCGTTAACTTTGCTTGGCGATCAAGCCGAAGATGCTAAACGCTTCGAAGGCGGTGATTTTGCGACTATCTATCTGGCGCCTAAAGACTATCACCGTATCCACATGCCGATTAAAGGCACATTATCAAAAATGACCTATGTACCTGGAGAACTGTTTTCGGTGAATCCGTTAACGGCGAGACACGTACCCGGTCTGTTTGCCCGTAACGAACGCGTTGTGGCGATTTTTGAAACCGAATTAGGTCCACTGGCTATGGTATTGGTTGGCGCAACGATTGTTGCCAGTATTGAAACCGTATGGGCTGGCACAGTCACGCCGCCGACAGGTAAGCAAGTCTTCACTTGGGAATATCCAACCCAAGGCCCAGATGCCATCACCTTAGACAAAGGCGAAGAAATGGGTCGCTTCAAGTTAGGCAGTACTGTGGTGATGTTGTTTGCCAAAGACGCTATCGCGACCTTTGCTGAAGGTGTTGAAGCCGAAGCAGTAACACGTATGGGACAAGCCTTCGCTAACCTGAAAGACGTTAAGCAAGCGGATTAAGTTTTCTTGAGTTCTGCTAAACCTTCGGGATTAATTGAATTGCATCTGGCTGTGCTGCTATTTGGCGGCACAGCTTTGTTTTCTAAATTAATCCCACTCAGTGCTCTGGACATCACCTTCCTACGCTGTATCGTCGCAGCCACTGTGTTAGGTTTGCTGGTGAAATTCAGCCGCAAACGTTTAACGCTGGCAAGCAAACAAGATTATCTAGTCGCAATCGGGCTTGGGGTTATCGTCAGCCTGCATTGGGTGACTTATTTTGCGGCCATGCAATTATCGTCGGTCGCCATTGGCATGATAGCGTTTTTCACCTATCCGGTGATGACAGTCATTGCTGAGCCGTTACTGACAGGTAATAAGATAAAATTACACGATATGCTCAGTGGCGTGTTAGTGCTGATTGGGGTGATATTACTCATCCCTGAAGCCAATTTAGGTAACGACACTACGCTAGGGATTGCCATCGGCATAGTATCCGCCATCTTGTTCACCATCCGTAACTTATTGCACAAACGCTACTTTTCCCAGTACAGCGGCCCCCATGCCATGTTCTATCAAACTTTGGTCGCCGTGGTGTTCTTGATGCCGTGGCACCAAACGGAGCTGGTCAGTATCTCATTAGAAGTGTGGGGATTAATTATTTTACTCGGCGTCGTCTTTACCGCTGCGCCACATGCGCTATTTACTTCTGCGCTGAGGCAACTCAGCGCCAAAACGGTTGGGCTAGTCTCTTGCTTACAGCCCTTTTATGGCGCCATGTTAGCGCTGATCATTTTAGGTGAAGAGCTCAATCTCAACACCCTAATTGGTGGCACTATCATAGTCGCTACCGCCATCTTCGAAACCCATCAATCGCACCAGTCACAGCGGCGAAAAAAGAACGCCTGAAATATACCAATCTCAACGCAATTTGGCTAATATGGAGCGTCTTTCGCCCCTAAATGTCTTTAGCCTATATGCCACGTATTTTATTGTTCATTATTGCTTTTTTCACATTTTCCGCACTTGCCAATTCGCCTTTGCAGTTGGACAAACGTCTTGGCATGAACAAGCAAGATCAGCAACAAAATCTCAGCATTGACGAACAAATTAACGAACTAAAAATTAACATAGAAAAACTCGCCGCCAACGCAGCCAGTTTCCAACAAGCGCAGATTGATTTTGAGCAACATAAGAAGCGCACTAACCAAGCACTGAAAGACGCCTATAAGCCTTTATCTCTGGAAAAAGGTACTGACCTCAGCCAGCAGGCTTCCATGGCCTATATTCGCTTGTCTGAACTTAAAGAAAGCGAATCCACCCTTGGCCGACAAGTTAACGATTTATTGCTACGTCACAATGACTTACCTACAGTTATCGCCAGCGCGAGGCAAACTGTCGCCCAAAACAAAAAAGCAGAACTCGCCCCGCTAGATACCCCAACGGGAGAGTTACAGCAAACTCAACGACTCTTCTTTGAACAAAGCCTTGCCACCGATGAAGCAGAACTTGCCAGCAGCCAAAAACGCATTGAACTGACGCAATTGCAATTACAGCTAGTCCGCCAACAACTGGTGCAGCAAGAAGCCTTGATCGAAACCATCAACAAGGCAATCAATAAACAACGTCAGCAACAAACGGATGCCACCCTAGCCAAAAACTTAGTTAATACCGAAAAAGTCATCGATCCTATCACCCGTAATATTGCCGACACTAACCAGATTTACGGCCAAAAGCTGCAAACGTTAACTCTGCAGATCAATAATGTGGTCGAACAGCAGGAACAGGCTGAAACCCAATATCAATCCCAAGCCAAACAACTGGCAAACATCCAAGAGCAGATCACTTGGGTCAAAATGAACTCCGCCTTTGGTGAGCGCTTTTTGCAGATGTTGCAATCACTGCCTAAACCACCGAATCACGAAAAACTGCAAACGCTGATCGCCGATGCGCGCTTAGACAGATACCATTTAGAGCAACAACAAGCCCTCAATGAGCAAGAATTAGAACAACCCGGCTTATACAATGAGCAGCAGATTAAGCTCTTACACTCGCAACAGAGTTTGATCTCGCAGTTGATGCAAAGCTATGACCAATACTTGAGTGAATTAGGCAAGCTGAAGGTCAATTACCAACAACTGAGCCAACAGAATCTCACCCTCAAAAATACCCTTAACGAACATTTGTTCTGGGTGCCTAACGCTGCAAGTATCAGTAAGTTATGGCTTACGGATCTTGAGCGCAGCACGGTTTGGCTTGTGCAACAAGCACAGTGGGATGAACTGGGAAAAGCCTGGGATGAACAAAATGATTATTGGTCTTGGTGGATCATATTGCTGGTACTGTGTTTAGTCGTACAAGACTTGATCACTCCTAAATTCAATCGCTTGCTAAATCATTACACCACTTATGTGGGCAATGTGACCCAAGATAAATTCATTTACACTCTCAAAGCGCTCGCCTGCAGTATCTGCTATGCGTTGATAAAACCTTTCCCAGTGATCATGGCGGGATTGATTTTCTATCATTCCGATCGCAATTTTGTGCAAGCAGTGGGTATGGGCACACTGGCGATTGGTTTAGTGTATCTCTTATATCGCTTTATCTTTATTCTGACACTCGACAAAGGCGTACTCGTGGGCCATTTCAAACGCCCCTCAAAACTCATCCAAGCGGGACAATCACGGCTCAGACACTTTGTGCTGATTGCTAGCCCATTATTGGGTCTGATGGGCTTTACCGAAGTACTCGACACATCACTGGTGCGTAATAGCATAGGCCGCGGCGCATTCATTATTTTCTGTATCGTTTTATTCTTGTTATACAAAGATATTTTAATCCTGAGCCGTAAAAACTCAGATGCAAAAAAAGACGGTAAAAACAAAAAACTCATTCAGAAAATGCTCTGGACCTTGCTGATTTCTGTGCCGCTTTTAAGCGCAGTGTTAGCCTTTAGGGGTTACTACTTCACCGCTTTCCAAATGCTGTTACAACTGCAATTATCTATCGTGCTGGGTCTGGGTTTCTTGCTCTTATACCAATTGATCAAACGGTGGATGTTAATCGAACGCCGCCGTATCGCCTTCGATCGCGCTAAGGCAAAACGTGCAGAGCGCTTAGCACAAAGGGAAAAAGGCGAAACGCATCACCCTTCCGTCGATGGACTCGATACCTACGAAGAACCCGTAGTCGATCTCGAAACCATTTCGAGCCAATCCCTTGGCCTAGTGCGTTCACTCTTGTTATTGGCCTTTTTAGCCAGTTTGATTGGTCTGTGGACTCAAACCCATACGGCGCTGTTTTCCTTCCTCGATGGTATTACGCTATGGACGACCAATACCAGTGTGAATGGCTTAGAGCAACAATTGCCCATTACCATGAAGTCGCTGATGTTTGGGCTGATAGTGGTGGGTTTCTCGTTAATGATTGCCACCAATTTACCCGGCCTACTTGAGCTAATGATCCTGCAAAGGCTTGATCTCTCGCCCGGCACGGGTTTTGCGATCACAACCGTCAGTCGTTATCTGGTGGTTTTCCTCGGCCTATTAATCGGCTTCTCTAATCTCGGGATGGAATGGTCTAAGTTACAATGGCTGATTGCCGCACTGTCTCTCGGTTTAGGTTTTGGTTTGCAAGAAATTTTCGCCAACTTTATTTCGGGTCTGATCATTTTGTTTGAGAAACCCGTGCGGATTGGCGACACAGTGACAATTCGTGATTTAACGGGGACAGTCAGTAAAATCCAAATTAGGGCGACCACCATTATTGATTGGGATAGAAAGGAAATTATCATCCCGAACAAGGCCTTTATCACAGAGCAACTGATCAACTGGTCCTTGTCAGATCCTATTACTCGGGTCATTGTTTATGTGTCGGTGGCGCGGGATTCAGACCCTGCCAAAGTTGAAGCGACCCTGTATCAAGCGGTGCAAGAGTGTGAAGATGCACTTGCCAGCCCAGAACCTGAAGTCTGGTTTGCCGGCTTTGGTAAACATACCCAAGATTATGAAGTGCGCGCCTATGCGAAAGATATGTCGGCACGCTGGCCACTACGCCATGATTTACATAAACGAGTGACTAAAAAACTCAAAGAAAACAATCTCGAACTCGCCTACCCGCAGATGGAAATCCATATTAAGAATGGTCAAAATCGCGAGCAACAAGGCATTATTAGAAGCTAATAGGATCGCAGACCATGCTTATTTTTGCTCACCGCGGCGCCAGCGGTTATCAGGCCGAAAATACCTTAGCCGCCATGGCTAAAGCGTTAGAATTGGGTGCGCAAGCCGTCGAACTCGATGTACATAATGTCGAAGGTGAGTTAGTCGTGTTTCACGACAGACGACTCGATAATAAAAGCTCGGGCACGGGCGTCATTCACTTAGTGAGCAAGGACTATCTAGCAAGCATCAATGTGAAAGGTGAATCCATTCCGACGCTATGGCAAGTACTTGAGCTGATTGCGGGGCGCTGCATAGTCAATATAGAGTTAAAAGGCATTAATACCGTCACGCCGTTAATCGACTTATACCCAAAGGCTATGAGTCAGCTTGGATTTACGAAGGAGCAGTTACTGATATCTTCTTTTAATCACCCCTATCTACATGAACTTAAACAGGCGTTGCCGGATGTGTTAGTCGCACCATTGCTTGCCAGTATTCCACTCGATGGGGCTGCCGTGGTAAGCGAACTGAATGCCTATTCATTGCATTTAGATGTGAGTTTTATCAGCCAAGCGCTAGTAGACGACGCCCATAACCGAGGTGCCAAGGTTTATGTTTATACTGTCGATCATATTGATGATATTCATGCACTTAAGCAGATAGGCGTCGATGGCGTGTTCAGCAATTACCCCGATCGCGCCATGCAAGCCTTAACTCAAAAGGCAATGGCCGATTACTCTGGCTACTTTGAGTAACGGCAAAAATAATAACGCTATTAAGCTTGGCTATTTCGCTGAGCCCAATAACCGATAAAAATAAACATGGCCACAATTAACAGAAACATCCAATGGGATGGCATAGCCACTATGTGTCTTGCCACCCAAGGCGTGGCTTTCACGATCAATAGTCCATAGCCAAAGGCATTCACAATAATAAAAACAAATGTTCGCAGCACAAAAGAATGCCCCAACAAATGACGCCTTAAGATACGATTTACATCCGCTGAAAAAACCAAAATAAGACACACCACCATAGCGGTAGCAATATCGAAGGCCCAAGGGCGAAGCATATTACCTAACTGGGCAATAATGGCGACTAATTGATCAAACATAGACTTAACCTAAAAAGATGCAGCGCAATCCATCAGCGTGGCCGCGACAGCGTATTGAAAAATAACAATAACCAAGCATAAAGGGAGACGCCATGGGGCACAAGTTACTCTTGCTAACAAAGGCAAATCAACAGTACCGCGATTTGATTGAGGCGCAGAAACTCCCTGATTTAGAGATACTCGATGATAATCCAGCGGGCATAATTGAAGCAGATATTTGGTTAGCCGAACCGAAACTCGCCGCGCCCCTATTGCCCCATGCTAAAAATCTGCAATGGCTACAATCAAGCTTTGCTGGTATAGATGCTCTGATGAGTCCAAGGGGCAGAAAAGACTATCAACTCACCAATATTAAAGGCATTTTCGGCCCGCTGATGAGTGAGTATCTATTCGGCTATTTACTCGCGCATATCCGCGGCCATCGTTTTTATCGCCAGCAACAAGGACAAAAACAGTGGCTGATTCAACCCCAGCAGCGCCACTCAAGTTTACAGGGCATGCGATTACTCTTACTCGGTACAGGCTCAATTGCCCAGCATTTAGCGAAAACGGCAAAACACTTTGGCATGCATGTTACTGGTATCAATAGCAGCGGTAATGCCGTAGAAGGTTTTGATATCATAGAAGCTATGGCCAATTTAGGCCAAGTGTTGACACAGGCAGATGTGGTTGCAAATCTACTGCCAAGCACTCCTGCAACGTACAATCTTCTCAATGCTGACATGTTAGCTATGTTAAAAACTGATGCAGTGCTGTTTAATGTTGGCCGCGGTGATGCACTCGATCTCGATGTGCTAAATACCCAGCTTATCGCTAATCCTAGTCAGCAAGCGATCCTCGATGTATTTGCTCAGGAACCTTTGCCCAATAGCCATCCTATTTGGGAACGGGAAAATGTCGTGATCACGCCGCATATTTCGGCGCCAAGCCATCCTGCACAAATCGTCGATATCTTTAGCCAAAACTATCGCCGCTACATCATGGGTGAGCCACTGCAGAATCGAGTCGACTTTAGTAAAGGTTATTAGATCAAAGATAAGAAATTGAGTTAGAAATCAGTAAAAGAAAAGGCAATAGTCAGACTATTGCCTTTTTTATCTTAAATTTTAGTCAGTTAAATCCTAAAGCTGCGCTTTAAGAATTGCTCGACTAATACCGAGTGAGAATCCATCTCGCGAGTCACTTCGTCATTCAAGCCGACCATTTCACTGCCGAGTTGATGACTAGAATGGGTAAATTGCGACACATTCACCACGCTGCGATTCATCTCATTTGCCACACTCGATTGCTCTTCAACCGCGCTAGCAATATGGTGCGTCATATCGGTAATGGTCGAAATGGCCTCACGAATCGTACGTAATGCCGTACCCGCTAAATCCGCCGTTGAAATACATTCGGAAGCGGCAACCACTCCTTGCTGCATACTGATAACAGCTTTATTCGTCCCCTGCTGCAACAGATTAATCATACTGTGGATTTCTTTGGTGGCATCGTGAGTACGTTGTGCCAGCGCCCGTACTTCGTCAGCAACGACAGCGAAGCCACGACCTTGCTCACCCGCTCTAGCCGCTTCAATTGCTGCATTCAATGCCAGCAAATTCGTCTGCCCCGCAATACTCTGAATCACATCGAGCACTGTGCCAATATCTTTACTGTGGGCTTCTAACTCAGTAATCACTTTTGACGTTTGTTGCAGTTGCTCCGCCATGGCTTGAATCGAGCGAATAGTGCTCGACACCGTTTTATCACCATTGATGGTTTCAGCGGATGCCATTTGCGTGGCACTCGCCGCATCGGCACAATTGGAGGACATATCGCCTAATGTGGCGGTCATTTCCTGCATCGCTGTAGCAACTTGCTCTATTTCAGACAGTTGAGCCTGACTGGTACTCTGGATTTGTTTTCCCTTAGCGGCAGATATTTTGGCCTGTTCTGACACGTTATAACAGGAATCCGATGCACGCCCAAGAATCGACTTAAGCTCTGAATTTTGCATTTGCAGTGCTAAATCAATCGCGCCAAGATCATCACTGCTTCCACTATAAATATGCGCCATCAAGGGGTTATCGTAGATATGCTTTGCCTTAGCCACTATCGCGTAATAGCGACTCAGCACCAGATTGCCGCCCACCAGCAATACTAGGACACTTATCGCTAGGGCAATAAAGCCCATTAAGCCAATTTGCAGAGCAAGGTAAAGCATAGGTAGCATGGCAACCAATGCGAGTAACAGCAATTTAACTGGCATATCCAAGGTACGTTTTAACGCACTAACGCTGCCCTTTTTGTTCAACTCCGCATAGGCTATTTCTGCACGCTTAACCTGATCGCGTGTGGGTTTAGTGCGTACTGATTGAAACTCGACGACTTTGCCATTAACTGAAATCGGTGAGACATAGGCATCGACCCAATAGTGATCGCCATTGGCGCAGCGGTTTTTCACTATCCCTTTCCAAGGCTCGCCTTTTTTGATACATCGCCACAGATCTTCAAACGCTTGCGGAGGCATATCTGGATGACGCACCATGTTGTGGGGCTTGCCTAGCATGGCATCGAGGTCGTAACCGGCAACGGTACAGAAAGATTGATTGGCGTAAGTGATATGACTTTGAGTATCCGTGGTCGACAATAAAATCCAATCCGCTGGATAATCATATTCTCGCTGTGTAACTGGTAGATTAGTTCTCATGAAACCTTATGGATCTTTGATTAATTCTTCGTTATTCATCCATGAGTTATCCATCCGTGAGGCATCATCACCCTGACTCTGTATTCCTAAACCTACTTCTAAAACTGCCTAGCTTTTTAGTGCTAAAACACACCTAGCATAGACGATAAAACGTGCGTCATGTAACAAAAGCGTTAAAGTATAAAAATCACCCAAAAAAACATGATTGCATTTGATAAGCGTTTTCATTTAGAATTAGCGCAATTCGATTGGAGACTAGTATATGTACGTTTGTCTTTGCCATGCGATCACTGATACGCAAATTAAAAACGCAGTAAGCCAGGGCGATAGCTCGCTTGCTGACGTAAAAAAGCGCTTAGGTGTTGCCGATCAATGTGGTAAATGCGCCAGAATGGCGGTGCAGATCATTCAAAATCAACTAGAACTTGAGCCTAATTATTACGAAGTCGCATAGAGTTCATCGCGAATAGTGTGGTAAAGGGTAACTCACTCACGAACAAAGTTCCGACAAGTTAAAACCACGCTGACTCAAGCAAACTTAATCCAGCTCAAGCAAACTCAATCCAAAAAAGTCCCGCGACAACAAAGCCTTCTATCCGCCACTTCGTCTTAAATAATCTTGCCAGCCTAATCTTTAGATATGATGTTTTAATGACAAGCCCCACTGAACTCCAAGCTCGAAAGCCGCGAATAATTCAATGGGGTTACAGATCCAACTTCCGAGTCAAGCCTACTTACGTTTCAACAAATAGGCCGCTTCATTAAGCCAAGGCACGGCTTTCTTAATAAAACGTGGATTGTCGGCCAACACATCTTGCGACGCTAATACTTCAATATCAAAATCCTCACTCAGATGCTGCTCTACCCAAGTAGGGGATACCGCAAAAGGTGGGCCGATAAGGGATTCTTGCGGATAATCTAAAGTCACTAATAAACCGACACTGCCGCTAGGTAATAAGCTCGCTAACTGCTTGGCATATTGTGCACGCATACTTTCTGGCCATGCGATCAAAGCCGCGCGATCGTAAAATGCCGTCACCGCTTGGGTGATAGTCTTAGGTAGGGTGAAAATATCACCCTGATACAAGCTGATCTGTTCGGTTTGATAATGCTGGTGTTCACCCACGGCCGTTTGCGTCATCTCGAGTTGGTTATCGCTAAAAAATTGCTGTACTGCCAATTCATTCAACTCACAACCTATGACCTGATGCCCCTGTTCTGCGAGGAAACACATGTCTAGCGACTTACCACATAAGGGCACAAAAACCTTGGTGTCTGCGGGTAATGCAAGCTGCTGCCAATACTTAACGAGGAAAGGATTGATGTCTTGCTGATGAAAACCTATCTGTTGCTGCTGCCACTTTTCATGCCAAAAACCGGGTTCCATGGTTTTATCTCTATTCGCTAATGTTGTCCTTACTCTAATGACATTTTAAAGTGGATGCAAAGCCTCCTGCCATTCGGCAAACTCAGCAATGTAAAGACTCACTTACTGATCTAACGTAGCTTGCACTTTACGCAGCCAAACACAGTTATCGCATTGGCATTGACGGCGTGATAAATGATGTGGGCTTAAAGATGAGTCGATAAAGTCCACGGCGATCAACAACTGCTGTTTTAACTCGGCTATCGATTTTTCGTTCACGGCCACCAGCTCGTCATTCTGGTTCATCCAGATACATTCCATGCCCTGATGACAAGTTAAACATTGCTCGTCTCTATCATTAAAAAATACCGCATGCGGGCAATGGGTCACTTCCATTGACTGTAAAATACGCTTACGCGGATATTCCAAAAGTTCGATCAACAAGGCTTTATATTGGGTGGGCATACGCCCTCCTTAGCTGCACTTTGTCTGTGGGTTAATTAACAAAAATTGATTCCATCTAATGCTCCAAAGATTACCTATAGTCGCGAGGATTTAATTTGATGTAAGTCAAAGTCAGTGACGAAATGATCGTATAGGTAAGCCGCGCCTGACGCTGATCATCAATGCCATTCAAAATACTAAAATAAAGCCACCCGCTATTTGATTATCTCCCCCGCTTACTGGTTAAATGAACAAAACAAGGAGCACAATTTGCAAACACCGCAGCTGCAGCATTTTTATATTTCTGAAGAGCAATCCATTTACTTGCTCAAAGCCAATGATGCCCGTAAACACAAGGCGTGGATCCGCCTCTGTAAACAACAGCTGAGCAAATTAGGTTATACCGATATCGAATTGGTCGGCAAAGGCGCCTACGGTTTCGTGTTTGCGGGTATCAATCAAGCTGGCGATGCCCATGTGTTTAAGTTTTCACGGATTAATCTGCCACAACACATTCAAGATCGGCTCGAAGAAGAAGCCTTTATGCTCTCCTTACTCAAGCACCCTAATGTGCCGGGGGCGATCAAATTTGAGCGAGTAGGTAAGCAGGGAATACTCGTGATGGAACGGGCAAAAGGGGAAGATCTCGACCAACTTTGCCGCCGCATGGGCGCCTTACCTACCGCTATGGTCATGAGCATCGCCCGCCAACTCGCCGATATCTTGTATTACCTGCGCACGGGCAAGCCTTTAGTGCACGGCGATATCAAACCTTCTAATCTGGTTTACGATATTGAACAACAACACTTATCGTTAATCGATTGGGGCTCAGCGGTATTTGCGCAGCGGGATGAACATAACAAACCCGTCGAAGACAATGTGATGGCGTTAATGTCTAGCGATCAACAACATACCAACGCCCGCATGGGTGATGTGTACTTTATCGGCGAAGAGCAACTCAATGGAGCACTCTCCAGCCCGCGCTTTGACGAGCAAGGAGTTGCCGCGACTCTGTATGCCCTCGCCTCTGGGCAAGCAAGCCGCTTCGGTGCACAGGTGATCTCGCCCACCAGCATTGGCTTACCGATAGAATTAGCCCGTACCTTAGAAGGCATGCTCAGCACTGATCCGCAGCAGCGCAACATTGCCGGCGATTACTTTTTAAAAAGTATGCGCCACAGCCACAGACTACATTTACCTGAACTGCCCAAAGCTGATTTACAGGGGGAAATTCCTGTATGGGTACAATCCCGCGACAAAGATGTTGAAACCGTCAGCTACAGTTCGCGTAAATCCTTTTTAAAGGAGCACAACGCCCAAGATCCCATCGCTAAGATGGATGATATTCAGCTCGAAAAATATTATCGTAACTTCCTCGCTGGCATGGGCGATACCGAAAAAGGCTTTATCGCCGCAGTGGGTCGTTTAGCGCAATATCCGATCGTGGGTGGTCTGGCTATTCATTGGCAGGAAACCGGCGTGTTTATCGACTCCAATCTTGCGATTTACGATGCAAAACAAAAAAGTGCGTTAATCATTGCAGTCAACAATATGGTGGATCTCGCGCGGGGAATTAAACGTATAGGGGTATTTAAAGCCTGTTTCTTTAACGCCAAAGACACACTGCATATCGAACGAGCTGACACCAGCGAGCCTTTTGTCGCCAGTGCCGCACTGCAGTTGCCCTTCGAAGTCGGTGACGTACCCACCTTAGAAGATAAGTCGCGGTTACATTCTTATTTTGAAGACGGTAAAGATCCCGATGAGAACCTCGAATTGCCGGTGGAGATCATGGAGGAATTAGCCCGCATCAACCAAATTCACCACACAGGCTGCATCATTTTTGAGGCGCTGCCGAATCACTTAAAAATTCACAGTTACTTGAAGCTGCTCAATCCGCGTAAGCAAGCGGCGTTTCGCGCAAGTCTCGATCGCATCTTGCATCATGTCGGAAAAATCCAAGGTCACGGCGTATCGGGCTTTATGAAACTGCCCTACAAAAACACCCGCCGCTTTACTCATCTAGAGCGTAAAGCTGATCACTTTTATCCGAAAAATCCAAAAGAAATAGGCGCCTAATGGCACCTATGTTCATCGGGTTAAATCGGTGATCCCGGCGGTAAGGTTAACGGCTTAGGAATAAGCTTAACCTTAGCATCGGTCAAACCTGCAGCAAGACCCTGTTGCAACCAAGTATAGTGCGCCGCAAGACTCACATTCGCTCGATTCGACTTCGCTTTCAATTGCTTAATCACAAACTGAGCGCGATCGTTGATCGCTGCCCTCACTTCTGGTGAGGTTTGAGGATCGTGCAGCGTTGCCAGCACTTCATCAATCACCACAGCGTTCACTCGCATCCATACGCCTTCGACCAGCGCGAGCTTATCCTCTTGATACAAGGTCGCCGCAAATAACTTATCCAGTAATGTCGTCACCGATAACTGCTCACTATCTGCCATGGATGCTTGGCTGATACGATTCAAGCGTTTAGGCATCAATAACAAGCTAACAGTATGACGGCTAAACACTTCAGCCATACCGAGAGGATCGTTAATTGCACCTAGACCTGAGTCGAAGGATTCCCGCGTAGCATGATAATTCCCCGCCTTTGGCACTAAACTGTCGAGCAAGGATTGCGGCACAGTTAAACTCGCCGCATCGAGCGTGTTAAGTAGCGCGTCTAAGCCCGTTAACTGCAACTGCGGCGCAATATAGCTCCAGCGGCTGCCTTCACCGATAGATTGATAGTTATAGTCAGTGCCACCAATAAACTTCGCGACCGCATCGATTTGATAACGCGTCAGTAAATAAATTGGCGCAAAGGCATCGGCTAGCTCGCCCAATGGCTCATTGGGTAACAAGGCCGCACTGGAGAAATCCGCAATCGCCTTAGTGCGAATTTTATTTAACTTACCCAGCTGATCGATCGGATCGTCACCACTATCCCACAAACTGGCATAGGCCTGACTCCCATCCTTTTGGCGAGAATCGGCCTCACCAATATAGCGTAAGCCACGTTTCGCCACATCGGCCAGCAAGTCGACTTGCAGTGCTTGTTGGGTACGGGCATCACCTTGATCGCTATAACCATAGGCGATAGTAAAATCATCCCAAGGGCCAACACCTGTAGTGTAAGGTGCTGAAATATCAATATCATTGCCCTTTAGCTGGATTTTCGGATGGGGATAATCCATCACAGAGGAATCCTGATTAGTCGAAGCGGCAAAGTTATGATCTAACCCTAAGGTATGGCCGACTTCATGGGCGGCCAGTTGGCGAATACGCGCGAGCGACAAGGCTGTCGCCGCTTTCTCGGCCGCCACTCTATCCTGCCAGCCTGCGGTTAAGCCTTTAGCAATCAAGTAATCCTGACGCACACGCAAACTGCCGAGCGTGACTTGACCCTTAATGATTTCACCTGTGCGAGGATCTGTCAGTGCGGCGCCATAGGACCAACCCCGCGTCGCCCTGTGCACCCATTGGATCATGTTGTAGCGAATATCCTGCGGATCGGCATCTACAGGTAATAACTCAACTTTAAAGCCGTTGATAAATCCCGCCCGAGTAAAAGCCGTCTCCCACCAACGCGCGCCATCGAGCAAGGCCGACCGTATAGGTTCTGGCACGCCAGGATCGAGATAATAAGTAATAGGTTTAACGACTTCGCTTGGCGCTGGGCCTGGATGCACTTTCTGTAAACGGTGGCGCAGGATAAAACGCTGCACTAAAGGCTGGTCAAAGGGCGTGGCATAATCGCGATACTCATCGGACAAATAACCGCTCATAGGATGATAAGCCCGCGGCTGGTAATCCGCATCGGGAAGCTCAACAAAGGAATAACGCATCCGCACCGACATTAAGGTGCCATCGGGTGTTACCTGTGCGACCTGCGCGCCAGCAACATCGCCTTTGAACGTCAGTTGCACATCTACATCGGCGTTTTTCTCAAAGGATTTAATCCCTTTGGGTAAGATGACAGAACGGCTCAAATCGAGCTGATAATTGCCCTGCTCTGTTTGTTGCAATACGGAAGACACTCCGTGTAAATCATTGAGTACCAGATCGTTGATCGCTACCAAATCTGGCTTGCCCTCAATCACTTTACCTTGCCATAACACAGAATCGGCAAAGGCTTCTTCAACCGCTCTTTGCTCGGCGGCATCAGAGGTATTTGCACGATATTGAGTATTGAGTTGCTTGAGTAAAACATAGGGACCTTGGCGCTCAAACTGCACCATACGGGTCTGACCCAGTTGGCCGCGATCGAGACCAATGTCGTTTGAGCCTACGCCCTGTGGCAGGCTAGTAACTAAGATAAAAGGTTGATTTAAACGATTGACCTCAAGATATAACTCTCCCTCAGACTCCTCGTAATAGAGATTAAGAAACCCTTTCGCCTCTTGGCCCTGCTTAATGATCTTGGCGCTAGGCGCGGCTGCCGCGACCGTAACGGTGGGAAATCCTAACAGCGCTATAAATAAGGCTAAGGCTACACTTTGGGGTTTCATCTTTCCTCCTGATTCGGCTGGCTGCGTTATTTACCTTATTAAGTCATTTATGTCATAAGCATCTTTGATGACTGCTTATCTCAAGCGATTGATTTAAAGTAAATAATGCGAGGCCATCACTGGCCCCGAGCAAATAAATTAACGATTCTGATGCTGGTTCTTGTGTTTGATCCAGTGATTTAATGTTTCAAATAATTCGTTGAGCACTATGGGTTTAGTGATGTGGGCATTCATCCCTGCTGCTAAACTCTTTTCCCTGTCGCCCGACATGGCATGGGCTGTCATGGCAATGATAGGCAGTTCATCGGCACTAAAACGCTCACGCAATGCCCTTGCGGCAGTTAACCCGTCCATCACTGGCATTTGAATATCCATCAACACGGCATCAAACGGCCGCGAGTCGATGGTATCCAGCGCCACTTGACCATTGTCGGCCAGCACCACTTCATAGCCAGCGCTCTTAAGGAGTTCGGTGGCCACTTGCTGGTTGATAAAGTTATCTTCTACCAGCAACACTAAACCTGTGTGCTCTCCTTCCTCAACTTGAACTTCAACCATAGGCTGAACCACATTCAATCTCGGTTCATCGGCAAAGGCGGCAATGATCTCATCGAACAGACTCGATGCCTTAAACGGTTTTTGCAGTACGGCAAACACATTGGCACTATCGACTTCATGCTGCAAGGGCTCTGCCGCATAGGCCGTCATCATGATAATCACTGGTCGTTTCGCTAAGCGGCCTTCGGCGACCATAGTATCTATGGCACTGACCACATCGCTACCGTCCATTTCTGGCATCATCCAGTCGAGCAATAACAGATCGATTGGTGCCCGCGACAGTTTGTAAAGCGCTTCGGCGCCGCTGGCGGCAGTATCAACGTCGAAGTGGAAATCTCGCATCAAGGTCGAATAAATTTGCAGTGCTGTCGGGTTATCGTCAACGACTAAGGTGCGTAAACTATTGAGTTTTTCCGGCACGACCAAAGGCTCAATCTTAGCGGCTTCGGCAATTTCAAAACTGATGGTAAAGCTAAAAGTACTACCGACCCCAAGCTCACTCTGCACTTGCATCTTGCCGCCCATCATAGACACCAGATGCTTACTGATCGACAAACCTAAGCCAGTGCCACCGTATTTACGAGTGGTCGAACCGTCGGCTTGGGCGAAGGCATCAAACAACTTATCCTGTTGATCTTTACCTATGCCGATCCCCGTATCGCGCACCCAGAACTTCAAGGTAATCCGATGATCCCGCTCGCCGACATCTTCACAGCCGAGCTCAATCTCGCCAGATTGGGTAAATTTCACCGCATTAGATAACAGATTAATCAGCACTTGGCCTAAACGTAGCGGATCGCCCTTAAGAATGAGTCCCGCCGTCACTGGGGCATATAAGAGTAATTCGACGCCTTGTTCTTGTGCCTTGAGCGCATTGAGATCCAGAGCGTGATCGAGCACTTTATCCAGCGGGAATGGCACCCGCTCAAGCTCCAACTTACCCGCCTCAATTTTAGAGAAGTCGAGAATATCGTTGATGATCCTCAGCAGCGATTGCGCCGAGAAACCGGCTTTTTCGAGGTAATCTTTCTGCTGCGCAGTTAACGAGGTGCGCTGTGCCAACTGCAACATACCGATAATGGCGTTCATCGGCGTGCGGATCTCATGGCTCATGTTGGCCAAGAATTCACTCTTGTAGAGGTTAGCGAGTTCGGCGTCTTGCTTGGCTTCCAAAAGCGCCACTTCGTTACTCTTATGGCGGGTAATATCCTTATGGGTACCGAGCATACGCTTAGGCTGACCTTCGGCGGTGAACTCCACCACACGGCCACGGGATAACACCCAGTGATAGCCGCCATTTTTACCTAACATACGGAATTCAATTTCGAAAGCACCGACGGGATCAGCAAGATACTGAGCACGGTATTCCTCGACGCGAATACGATCGTCGGGGTGGGATAATTCATCAATTGTCGATACTAAAGCTGGGAATTCATTGGTTTTATAACCCAACATAGAATAATAGGCTGGGTTACAAATGATCTGTTCAGAGTCTAAATACCAGTCCCACAGGCCATCTTCCACCGCATCCATGGCTAAGTGATAACGCTCTTCGGACAGGCGTAATTGTTCGGCGGATTCGTATTCCCGCGTCACATCACGCCACACGGCAATCAATCCCTGCAGTTCGCCGCGGCGATTGTAGAAAGGCAGTTTGAGGGTATCGAGCAGCACAGGTTTGCCCGCAAGCTCGACCTTTTCTTGGTAGCGCAGCGGCGTGCGATCTTTTAAGACTTGTTCGTCTTCGGCGCGGATACGTATGCCCATTTCAGGCGAGGTCAGATCCTCAGATGATAAACCTATCATCTCGCTCTCTGTGTAACCCAGCATGCGTTCAGCCGCCTTGTTACAACCTAAATAGTTGCCTTCTTTATCTTTAAAGACAATCGCTTCAGGAATCGAGTCAAGCAGGGATCGCAGTAGCGCATATTCGCGCTCACGCCGCTCTGTGGTGTCTTTTAAGCGTTCAGTACGCCGCGCCACTAGCTTATCGAGCCGCTTATTCTGCTCAGCCAGATGGTGGGTATATTGTTTGTTTTCCTCAAAAATTCGACTCACCAGCAAGAACCAAGGTTCCCAGCCGCGGGTGATTTTCTCCGGTGGCTTACGCGGCTCTTGGGAGCAGCCCTCAAGGTGCGACAGTAGTCGCGAGGCTGGACTCACAAAAGATCGACGCGTCTGCCAATGCACTATGGTCACCAACACCGACAGGGCGATAACCACTAAAATAAACGTCAGCTGCAGTTTTTCCCACGAGTCTTGGAATAGGTCGTCTTCATCCTGCAAATACAGTAAACGCCAAGGCGCGTTATGCAGTGCAACCGAGTGAATGTAATAGCCGTTACGGATGATGCCGTCGTGGGCATCAAACAATTCCGACTCAGGTAAAGAATGCAGCTCAGAGGGAATACGTTGGCTGATGTGATAGACCCGATTGATATCTGAGCTATCAAAATCGCTGTGGGATAAAATATTGTTCTGTTGGTCGAGCAAAATCACTGTGCCCGGCATCTTAAAGTAAACCCGAATTTGCCGCGCTAACGAGGCAAGCGTCATGTCTAAGTTGATTGAGCCAATGAACTCATCATCCAAATAAACGGGCACGCCTAAAGTGGTCAATAAGCCTTTGCCGGTGGAGTCAACATAGGCTTCACTCCAAAATACACTGCGCTGCGGGTTCATTGCTGGGGTGGCGTATTGAAACTGTTTCTTGTTGAGTAATTCGTCCCTAAAACGTTGATCGTCATTCGACCAAGGGAAGTAGGACATGATCCTACGTTTCGACAGGTAATAGATCGCCGAGGCTTTCGGGGCGGCTTCTTTGGCGACGGGGAATGACAATGACAGCTCAAACAACATCTCAAGCTCTTGATAGAACTTGTCGTCGCGGCCGTCGAGAGAACCCGCACCAGTAATCCTACCCATGTTGGTAAAAGGCTCACCGCTCTGGGCGTAGCTAGGTTCTAAGGTAAAATACTGGCCGCTTTCGTTGAATTTACCGTATTGGGGTAAGCGTTCTTTACGCACGAGTTCGCCCAAACGTAAATGATCCACTGCAACGTTGCGTAAGCTTTTTACCGCTCTAATGCTCGACTCAAGTAGCAAATCGATTTGCAATACATGGCGTTGAACCTGCTCTTCACGCTGCTCCATCTGCTGTGCTTTTTGGCGGTCGAAAAACATCCATGCGGTCAACAAAGACATGACGATAACGCCGATGTACGTATAAAAAACGGCACGGTTGTAGTTCTTCTGGATCGGCGATTTTAGTTGGAGATCCGGCTCACTCGATTTCATCCACTACCCTTGATTGCAGCGCTTAATTTCAGCCTACGGCGGCAAAAACTATGAGCTCCATATAGTAGCAGGAAGGAACTGCCAATCACATAAAATAATTGTCAGATAAAGCCTACTCATACCACTGATAAGTCGATTAAAAATCTACTACTCCATAAAATTAAGGCCTCCATATCAGAGGCCTTAGTCATTACCCAAAATTAAACCGACCTGCTTTACAGATGCTCTTCGGCGTATTCCGCTAAGCGTGAACGCACCACGCCATTCAGATACACGTTGGCACTGCCTTCAAAGTCTTTAAAACGTTCGACAATATAGGTTAAACCTGAGGTAACAGCAGTTAAGTAGTTAGAGTCGATTTGCGCTAAGTTACCGCAACAAATCAGTTTTGTGCCTTCGCCCATACGGGTGATCATAGTTTTGATCTGCGAGGCAGTGAGGTTTTGGCATTCATCTAATAACACTATGGAGTTTTGGATCGACCGCCCGCGCATAAAGTTTATCGACTTAAACTGAATGTTAGCCTTCTCCATGATGTAGTTCATGCTGCCAGTGGGATTCACATCATTCTTATGCAGTACTTCGAGCGTATCAGTAATCGCGGCCAGCCACGGCATCATCTTCTCCTCTTCCGTGCCGGGCAAGAAGCCGATAGATTCGGCGATTTCAGGGGTGTTACGGGTGACGATCACTTTGTCGTAGCGATTACGCTCGACCACCAGTTCCAACGCCGCCGCCATGGCGAGCAAGGTTTTACCGCAACCCGCTGGGCCGGTTAAGATAACCAGATCGATATCGGGATCGAGCAGCGCCTGCAATGCCATGCCTTGATAGACGTTTTTAGGTTTAACACCCCATGCCTCGAGGTTTTTCACCCGCTCACGGCCTAAATCTAAAATATGTAAATGGGTGTCTGTGCGCTCGATAACACGACCGCAAAAATCAGACTCTGTGTCGATAAGATATTGGTTGATATAGAAATTATCATTTTCGAGGTCTTTGAGCGGTACTTCATGCACTGTATGTCTACCGTGGCGCTCGGTGGAGACCTTGTTCAAGTGCTCCCAAAAATTACCTTCGAACTGGTAAAAGCCTTTACTGAGGAAGCGGATATCATCGATCAACTGGTCAGTTCGATAATCTTCAACCAATTGAATACCCGCACCTTTGGCTTTAAGGCGCATATTGATATCTTTGGTGACTAAGACAACGGTACGGGGATGATGTAGGTTTTGTAGATGTAGCGCGGTATTGATAATGCGATTGTCGTTTCCATCTCCAGGCAGTGCGCCTAAGGTAAAATCGACAAGGTGATCAGGGAAAATTGAGAGCGAACCGACGGCATCGGCATGACCCTCTCGGCTGGGTAAAGGGACGCCATTGATAATCTGCTCAGGGGTAGTTTCACCACCTAGGGTATCTTCCAATGCCCTGATAGCAACCCTAGCATCACGACTCACATCACTCTTTCGATCTTTAATCTGGTCCAACTCTTCTAGCACAGTCATCGGAATGACCACATCGTGCTCTTTAAACGAATAGATCGCCAAAGGTTCATGTAGTAACACATTGGTATCCAGTACAAACAACTTTCTGTCGTCTTGTTCCATGGCGCCTCCAGAGTGCTTCATTAAAGTTTAAACACACTTTTGAGTCTCAATAAAAGTTACACGGCTCCTATTACTGGCTAAGCATATGGCAAAGAATGATCATAAGGTTCAAGTTGATAGCACTTTACTCGCACTTAAACCTTAAGTTGATATTGGCACCAAACTTACAAGATAACAATACAGCAACCATTGTTTACCTTACAGACTCGAAGCAGTGTATAACCGCGGATGTGACATTAGCGTGACAGTTTCATGTACTGGCATGACAATTTTGTCGCTTGTACAATTTGTAATCTAGCACTCTGGGAATTAGGCTCTAACGGGTGAGAGGGCGATTTAAATATCACGAGTATTGGTATAACATACGCGCCCTTTGTTAGAGTCCGCCTAGAAATGAGAATTTAAGATGCCGTTCGCCTTAGGTCAACGTTGGATAAGTGATACCGAGTCAGAGCTTGGTTTAGGAACTGTGGTTCAAGTAGAAGGCCGTATGGTCACTGTATTATTCCCTGCCACGGGTGAGAACCGCATGTTCTCCCGAGCAGAAGCCCCTCTGACACGCGTTATATACAATCCCGGCGATTCGGTTGAAAGCCATGAAGGCTGGAGCCTTGCGGTCAGTGAATTGACCGAGAAAGACGGGATAGTGATCTATCACGGCATTCACAGTGAGACAGGCGAGCAAGCTACACTGCGTGAAACCCTGCTGAACCACAATATTCGTTTCAACAAACCCCAAGACCGTTTATTTGCTGGCCAAATCGATCGCCTCGACCGTTTTGGTGTGCGTTATCAATGCCAAATGTTGCGCCACAAACTGGCCTCATCGGATTTGCTTGGTCTGCAAGGTCCACGTGTTGGACTTATTCCGCATCAAATGTGGATTGCCCATGAAGTCGGCCGTCGCTATGCACCGCGTGTACTGTTAGCCGACGAAGTGGGTTTAGGTAAAACTATTGAAGCGGGTCTGATTATTCACCAACAACTGCTTACTGGCCGCGCCGAACGCATTCTGATTATCGTGCCCGATACTCTGCGCCATCAGTGGTTAGTGGAAATGCTGCGCCGCTTTAATCTGCGCTTTTCGGTATTCGATGAAGACCGTTGTGTAGAAGCCTATGCCGATCACGACAATCCTTTCTACACAGAACAGTTAGTGATTTGTTCACTCGAATTACTGCGTAAGAAAAAACGTCTTGATCAAGCCCTAGATGCCGATTGGGATCTGTTAGTGGTTGACGAAGCGCACCACTTAGAATGGACCGAAGAAGCGCCAAGCCGCGCCTATCAAGTGGTTGAAGCATTAAGCGAAGTCATCCCAGGCGTTTTGCTGTTAACCGCAACACCCGATCAACTCGGCCATGAGAGTCACTTCGCCCGTTTGCGTCTGCTCGATCCGGATCGTTTCTACGATTACGATGCTTTCTTAGCTGAAGAAGACAGTTATAAAGACGTCGCCATTGCCGCCGAAGCCTTGGCTGGTAACGCTAAATTACCCGATGCCGCCATCAACAGCTTGACCGAATTACTGGGCGAGAAAGATATCAGCCCAAGTATTCGTTTAATCCAAGCCGACGATATTGATGCCGAAGTACAACAGGCCGCCCGCAGCGAATTACTGCAAGAATTACTTGACCGTCACGGTACTGGCCGCGTGTTATACCGAAACAGCCGCGCCTCGGTAAAAGGCTTTCCAAAGCGTTTCTTTAACGCTTATCCCCATGCCATGCCAGATCAATATCAAACTGCCGCACGCGTCAGCGGTATGATGGGCGGACACAAGTCATTAGAGGCGAAAGCGGCGCAAGCCCTGAGCCCTGAAAAACTGTATCAAGAATTTGAAGATAACAGCGCCAGTTGGTGGAAGTTCGATCCCCGTGTGGATTGGTTAATTGAGTTCTTAAAATCCCACCGCAGCAAAAAAGTGCTGATCATCGCCAGCCAAGCAGAAACCGCCCTGAGCTTAGAAGAAGCCCTGCGTACCCGCGAAGGGATTCAAGCAACGGTATTCCACGAAGGCATGTCGATTATCGAGCGCGATAAAGCCGGCGCTTACTTTGCCCAAGAGGAAGGCGGCGCACAGGCGCTGATCTGTTCTGAAATTGGCTCTGAAGGCCGTAACTTCCAGTTTGCCAGCCACTTAGTGCTGTTCGATCTGCCGCTAAACCCCGATCTATTGGAACAGCGAATCGGTCGTTTAGACCGTATCGGCCAGAAAAATGATATCCAAATTCACTTGCCATACCTTGAAGATACCGCCCAAGAACGTTTGATGCAGTGGTATCACCAAGGGCTAAATGCCTTTGAACTCACTTGCCCGAGTGGCCATGTGCTTTACAGTGAATTTGCCGAAGATCTGCTAAACGTGCTTGTGGGTGACGACAGCGACGAGCTGACAAACCTGCTCAATCACACCCAGAGCCGTTATAAAGAACTCAAGCACGCCATGGAGCAAGGCCGCGACAAGCTGCTGGAAATCAACTCACACGGCGGCGATAAGGCACAGGCAATCGTCAACCGCCTTGCCCAAAGTGACGGTGATACTCATTTAATCGGCTCAGTGATCCGTCTGTGGGATATTATCGGTGTTGATCAAGAAGATAAGGGTGAAAACTCGATTATTCTGCGCCCGAGTGAGCACATGATGTTCCCAACTTATCCTGGCTTGCCAGAAGATGGCGTAACAGTGACCTTTGATCGTGACACAGCGTTATCACGCGATGATATTGCGCTGATCACCCAAGAACATCCGCTGGTGCAAACAGGGCTCGATCTGATCACAGGTTCTGAAACTGGCACCACCAGCGTCGCAATTCTAAAGAATAAAGCCCTGCCAGCAGGCACCTTATTCTTAGAACTCATCTACATGGCCGATGCTTCAGCACCTAAGTCGAGCCAGCTGTACCGTTATTTACCGCCTACCCCCATTCGCGTACTGCTGGATAAAAACGGTAACGATCTATCGGCTAAAGTGGATTACGCCAGTTTCGATAAGCAATTAAGCGCGGTGAATCGTCACATTGGCGGCAAGTTAGTCACGGCATCTCAGCCTATTTTGCATCCGCTATTTGCTAAGGGTGAAGAATATGCTCAAGTGGTTGTCGATGAAATGGTCGCCCAAGCCAGAGAGAAAATGACTCAGCAACTGAGTGCAGAGCTTGATCGTTTAGAGTCACTTAAGGCTGTGAACCCCAATATCCGTGAGGAAGAATTGGAATACCTGCGCAATCAGATGCAAGAGTTAAACACTTATCTAGATGCCAGCCAGTTACAACTCGATGCGATCCGTATGGTGCTCGTCAGCCACGTATAAACCCAAGCGGAACAGCAGGTTTCAATCAATTAGCCCAGCCTCAGCGTTGGGCTTTTTTATGCCCTGTGGCTTTCGATTCCAAGTAGCCTTTTATACTAAATGACAGGTGTAATTCTTTGGCGAGGAAAATTCACTTTTTGGTAATTGTTCAGGTTATACTCAAACACTAATGAATTTATGAGACTACACAGGTGGTTATCAATTCTATGCCGCGCATTCTTTCACTCCTCTTTTGCCTCATTCTCGGCATCACAACCATCGCTACCCACGCGGCAGACACTACAACAACTCCGCCAACATCTGCGCCAGCCGAAATCAGTGCCAAAAAGTCGAATAACAGCTATCTACCCACAAATGAAATTAAACAAATCACGATTGATAATCAGCCCTACGATTTGTTAGTGCGACCATGGGAAGGTAAAAAGAAACTTGGTGCGGCGATAATCCTGCCCGCCACCAATGGTACCGCAGACGCGCCTGGATTGATGGCGTTTGTACGCCGCAATATCAATCCTGCCGGTTGGGCCAGCTTAAGTTTAACTCCGCCAACTGAAATGCCCGCAGCTAACTTTGCTACCGCCGCTACTGAAGTGACCTCGCCTGGCGCCGCGCAATTAAGCTCACCGTCCAACAAACCAAGCCCTAAAATCAAGCCCGAAGATAACAGCAAGCACCAGCAAGAGCAGGAAGATTTTCTCGTCAAAAGCATGTCGCAGTTAGATGCCGTCGGTGCAGATTATGCAGGAAAACGTATTTTGATCACCGCCGACCAAAGTGCAGGATTATTGATTAGCCTATTAAGCCAGAAGAAGATTGCCGATCCCGATGTGCTGATTGTCATCAATCCCTATCGAGAAGACGAACAGCGTAATCAAGCACTCGCAGAACAACTGGCAAAACTCACGCTGCCCATTTTAGATATTCAATCGCCAGACGGTCACCCAGCCTCATTAGAAACAGCCGACAATCGCAAAAAACTCGCGGTGACCTTAGAAAGCCCTAACTATCGCCAAACTACCCTAGCGCTCAATTTAGATAACGAGAGCGCATGGCAGAATTGCTTAAATGCGATTAAAGGCTTTTCTGCCCGAATGAGCGGCGCGCAGTAAAAACGGCGATTCAAGCTAATTCAGACAAAATAGCATTACCAACCCGATTGTCGATCCCGATAGGGTTTCTGCGGATCTTTCAGCTGACGCGTCGCCGCTATCTTGCTATTTTTGCCTAACAATAACCGAATCTGACTAATAGACTCGCGGCACAGCAGACTACGGATAGAAGCAGTCCAACTGCGATTAATGCTAAGTTTGATGGCCGCAGCAGCATCCGGTGAGGTTTGCATCAGTTGCCGCGCCAATTGCTCAGCGGCTTCCATGGGCGTCTCACTCACTTGTGTCACGAGTCCTAAGGCCAGCGCTTCATGACTCTCAAGCACTTTTGCCGTCAGGCTAAGTAACATGGCTTGATCCTTAGGCATAATTTGCCTTAATGCGACTAAACCCGCCATATCTGGCACGAGTCCCCATTTGGCTTCCATGATAGATAACTTACTGTCGTGGCTAGCAATACGCAGATCTGCGCCTAAAGCGATCTGCATACCGCCGCCATAGCAACAGCCCTCAAGCACAGCAATCACTGGCACAGGCAAGGTTTGCCAACCTAGTGACACCCGCTGTGCCAAATTCGCATTCCCCGGTAAACCCTTAAACAGTAACTTAACTGCATGCATCGGTGCCGACATCACGCTTTTGACATCAAGCCCTGAACTAAAATGCCCACCCGCTCCCGAGAGGATCACGGCTCGCACCGCACGATTGGATTTAATACTTTTAATCGCGCAGTCAAGCTCACTAAACATTAAATAGTTAATAGCATTCATTTTTTCAGGACGATTAAGCAACACGTAGGCGATGCCATCATCGATTTTAACTTGTACACTTTGGCCACTCATGAAATATTCCGTTACTGGTCAGTCCAGAATAAATGTTAACACGTTTGGCATAATTCACTAAAAGATATAACATGAGCCTGTTTTTTGACTTAAGTCAAAATATTGCCAATTCCATCATGGATTGAAGGCAACTTATGTTAGGCTGTCATCACTACGTGCAGTAATCCTAATGTATTTTTCGATTAGATAGCCTTAGCAAGCTCAATAATTAAGCGTATTTAACCGCTAGCTATTTAACTGCTAAAAATCGACACCAGTATCGCAATGCTACCTGCAGCGAAGGATGATTGGGCAGCCATATATGGATTCTATAGTCCTTTTTTAGTCACTATATCCTTGTTATTTACTAAACATTAGCCAGTTCAATTTAAGATTCAGCATGATTTGATTCAACAATGATTCAAATTTTAATGCCATCAGAAAATATAAATTTATCAATGATATCTATAAGTTACATATAAAAGATATTAATCAGACTTGCCCGAAGAACGCAATTCGTCAGTCAGACCTAAAAAATAAGTGTTATCTTCAATAAATGGGCAAATAAGGATCACTAGTCAGCATGTCAATATCTGTACTCATCTGTGACGATTCCGCCATGGCACGTAAGCAAATGGCCCGCACACTCCCCAAAGAGTGGGATGTGGAAATAACTTATGCGACCAATGGTGCCGAAGGCCTTGATGCCATCCGCGCTGGAAAAGGCGAAGTGGTGTTTCTCGATCTCAACATGCCTGTAATGGACGGTTATGAAGTACTGCAAACAGTGCAGCAACAGGACTTACCCGCGCTGATTATTGTGGTATCCGGCGATATTCAAATCAAAGCTCACGAGCGGGTTAAAGCCTTGGGTGCGTTAGATTTTATTCAAAAACCGGTGAGCGCCGATGCCATCAGCAACATTTTACAAGATTACGGCATCTTAACGCTGACGCAGAAAGATCTCACCGACGAAGTCCCGATGATCAAAGTCGACATGCGCGACGCTTGCCAAGAAATAGCCAACGTTGCCATGGGACGCGCCGCCGATCTGTTAGCTAAGTTACTCGATGTATTCGTGTTACTACCTATCCCTAATGTGAACGTGCTTGAAGTCAGTGAGTTAACCATGGCGCTCAAAGCCACGGAAGAAAGCTCAACTGTATCAGCGCTCTGCCAAGGTTTTATCGGTGCGGGTATTGCGGGAGAAGCCCTGCTTTTGTTCCATGATTCCAGCTTTAAAGACATGGCCAAGTTGATGGGATTAGCTAATCCAGAAGACAAAAATACTGAGATAGAAGTCCTAATTGATACTGGAAACGTACTGATAGGCGCTTTCCTTAACGGCATTTCTGAACAGCTCGATATGAAATTTAGTCAGGCTCACCCTGTCGTGCTGGGACGGCACTGCACGGTTAACGATCTGATCCATGATAATTCAGAGAAATGGCACCGAACTTTGGCAATGGAGATCAACTATCGGATTGAAGATCATAATATTCAATGCGATTTGCTACTGCTCTTCACCGAGGATTCTATCCCCACACTTAGCTATAAACTCGGCTATTTACTCGATTAACCAGTTGGATTTTATCCTATGTCAAATGACCAAAGCGCAATGAACGAACTACACTGGCTCATCGATATGGTACAAACCATAGAGGTGGGATTAGTGGTATTAGATCGCCATTACAATATCCAGCTGTGGAACGGTTTTATGGAGAATCACAGCGGTGTTTCCCCTAATTCAATCAAAGGTCAAAACCTATTTACCCGCTTCCCCGATCTGCCTGCCACTTGGTTAAAGCAGAAAATGGAATCGGTTTTCATGCTTAAAAACCGTGCTTTTATCAGCTGGGAACAACGTCCGTACGTTTTCCAATTTAAAAACTATCGCCCGATTACAGGCCGTGCAGACTATATGTACCAGAACGTGACCCTGCTGCCGCTGGCATCGCTCACGGGACAAGTGACCCATATCAGTGTGATTATTTATGACGTGACAGATATCGCCATCAACAAATTGCAACTTAAAGCTGCCAACGAACAACTCGAACGCCTTAGCCAAACCGATGGTCTAACTCAGTTGCACAACCGTCGTCATTGGCAAGAGTGTTTAGACCACGAGTACGACTTGTATGCCCGCTACTCAGGTATAGCAAGTTTAGTCATGATAGATATCGATAACTTTAAACATATCAACGACAGCTATGGTCATGTGGCGGGTGATAAAGTCATTCAGCATATCGCCCACTTACTCAGCCAATCCTTACGTGATACTGACTGTGCAGGGCGTTATGGCGGCGAAGAATTTGCGGTTGTATTGCCTAAAACCAGCGGCGCAGATGCGATGAACTTTACCGAGCGACTCAGGGAGAAAATCGCCGCATCCGTCATAGTGTATGAAAGCCTTAAGATTACTGTGACGGTAAGTTTAGGCGTATGTGAAATTGGCTCCCATATTACCAGCAGTTCTAGCTGGATCTCTTGCTCCGATAAAGCCCTGTACGAAGCGAAACAAAAAGGCCGTAACTGCAGTGTTTTACATACGAGTAAAACAAGTAAATCCTAAATATACCCATTAAAAATGCCCATCAATGATGGGCATTTTTATTTAAAACGAGTGGAGATTAAACTCGAGATCCGCAAACGAATTAATGAGGGAAACCATCATCTTCTTCGTCTTCATCTTCTTCGTCATCCATTTCATCGCCGACGAAATAGGTGCCCCAACCGTCATATTCCACTTTCTGCTTTACCGCTAATTGCAGCAATTGCTCGGCCGCTTTGTCCAGTAATTCAACATCCAGTTTGTGGTGTGCGACAGCATCGAAACAGAAGATAATTGAACCATCCTCCAGTTCCATTTCTTCGGCATCATTCACCTCAAAACCTAATTTGAAGGCATCCACAGCCGCTTTTTCAAGACGGTCAAAATTGGTCGATGAAAAGTGATGCTCAATAACATATTCCGCATCAGGCTCTGAGCCATCGTCAAGCAGGGCTTGCACTATGTCACGATTCTCTGCAAGTTGGGCTTTTAACTGACTTTCAATAGACATGGATTTGTCTCCGTTAAGGTAAATCTGGCTCAAATTGGCATTATACCCAAACAACCTGAAGATGCAGGATTCAGCGGGAATTTAACGCACTTTAGGCAAGGCGGTTATTTGCAGACCTAGCGGGCTAAGTTAAAAATAACCAACTCAGCATAAAGTGCTTTAAAACCCGCCGGGACGGAGCGCCTAGGGCACTCCATTTCCGTGTTGCATCAATTCAAAAGGTGACCGACATTCTTTCATTGATGCGCCTTGAATTGAAGCACCCTAGGCGCTCTGAAACTCGTATCTTCAGGTAGCTTGGGTATATTATACGTCATCACTCGCGAGAGTTTTACCCATAAGTGCTGCCGCTTCTTGATTTATCTCAGCAAATCTCGCCGACATGCTGGCATGGATTTGCGCAGAGAAGTTTTTCACATCGGCTTTATCTAAACTTGCGGTCGGCACAGGTGCCATCATATCGATGATGACGACACCATTATTCCAGCGATTTAACTTAATATGGCTCTGACACGAAGCAACCACTGGCACCACTGGCACTCCCGCCGCGATTGCAGTATGGAAAGCTCCCGCTTTAAAAGGTAACAGACCACGACCACGCGAACGTGTACCTTCAGGAAAAATCCATACGGATAGATTCTTCTGCTTAATTTTTTCAACCGTTTTAGCCATAGTATCAAAGGCACTGTGACGGTTTTTACGGTCGATAAGAATATTACCTGACAACCAATAGATTTGACCGAATAGCGGCATCCACGCCAAACTCTTCTTGCCTAAACTCACTGTACCTTTAGGAACTGCTGTCGTGTGAGTAAAGAGATCAAAGTTATTCTGATGATTTGCTAAGAAAATATACGGGCCGTCCTGCACATCTTCGTGCCGGCGAACAATCACTTTAATCCCAAGGATTGGCGCAACCGATGAGAAGATCTTGGCGAACATATGTACATTGTCGCGATGGCGAGGCCTTAATAAACACACTAAGCCACCAAAAATAAAGGCAAGCAACAAAGATACCGCCAACAACATTGATCTGACGATTAAAAGCACGATTTACTCCGACTGTAAAAGTGGCGACAGTATAGCCACCATGGCTTTGGGACTCAATATATTGTTTACATCTGTAAGCTGACTTGCTAACAAGCAAGCAAAAAAAGCCCATCGATATACTGAACCTCCAGTGTATCGATGGGCTTTAAGATTAATATCGAACTAAGCGTGGTGCTTGGGTAGGATTTCAGACTCAGTTGCCTGAGGCGAGACTTTACTTAACACAAAGCGGATCACTAAGGCACTCACGGCCAAAGTCGCGACAATTGCCGCACCACTAGGGAGGTCTAAGGTCGCCGATAGAACTAAGCCCAAAACATAGCCCAGTAAACCGACGAGGTAAGCGTAAAATAGCCGACCTTTACCACGGTACTTGTTCAACGCTAAAGCTGGCAATATCAGGGTACTGAACACCAGATAAACGCCTACTAATTCCACCGATAAGGTAATCACTAGCGCAAATAGCAGATAAAATCCTGCCCCGTCTAACATCTGGGGGCGTAGGAATATCGCTAATAACACCAGTGAATACACTACGGCCGGCAAAATCAGTTGTGACCAACTTACCCACAGGATCTGACCTGACATCAATTGCTTTAACAACTCGGCGCCATGTGGGTCGTTTGCCAGCAACAGCATTGCGGCCACCGCAGACAAGACGTAAAAGCAGCCAATCATAGCCTCCAACTCACCCGCCATACGCTTAGCTAACCAAGCGATAAACCCTGCACCCGCAAGGGCAAACAGCGCTGGCATCCACACATTAGCAAACGGCATATCTTCTAATCTGTGGTCCATGTGAGCGACAATCGCGCCTAAAGCGGCAACTTGCGCTATCGCTAAATCAATAAAAATGATGCCACGCTTAAGCACTTGTCTCCCAAGTACAATATGCGTCGACAACACTAAGATCCCCGCTGCCAATGCAGGTAACAGAATCGACATCAGCTCAAGATCAAACATAGGTTTATTTCACTCCATTTAAGAGGGAAATCACGCTGTCATACAGGCTAAATAAATCTTGGCTCTTATCATTCCCCCCCACAGACATAGGCAGCATTACCACGGGCAAGTTCGCTTTTTCACCCAGCCATTTTGCACCGCGCTCATCCTGATAAGATGCCACAACTACGGCCAGAATATCCCCCTGCTCGGCGCGCGTCAGCAGACTCGCTAAGTGGCCGCTAGTGGGAGCTAAACCCGGTTTTGGCTCTAAATCTGCCACTTGCTCGATACCAATCCAGTTGAATAAGTATCTAAAACTTGAGTGGTAAGCGATCACTTTTTTACCTTGTAATCCCTTAGCTTGCGCTTCCCAACGCGGGACTGCGGCTTGCCAGCGAGTGGTAAAATCTGCCAGTGATTGTTGATAATCGGCCGCACCAGCAGGATCTAACTGAGTCAGCTTAGCACTCAATGCCGTGGCGACTTTTAACAGTCGCGTCGGGTCAAAATGAATATGTGGATTACCTTGGGCATGCACATCACCCATGCTGCGATCGACACTGGCCAGTTTATCTAAAGTTTCGATTTGATCGGCTGCGAAAAATAAGCCTTGCTCGGTCGAGCGCACTTTTGCGTTTGCCGACTTCATCTGCAGCATAGGCAACCAACCCACTTCAAGATCGGCACCTGCGCACACCACAAGATCCGCCTGACGCATTTTAGCGATCAAACTCGGACGCGCCTGCACTTGGTGAGGGTCTTGTAATGCCGTCGTTGCCGAATAGATGCTAGCCGTTGGAGCAAGCTCCTTGGTCAATGCAGCGTATTCAGGTTCACAGGCAAACACATTCAGCTCGGCATGGGCCAAACCAGTATAAGTGACAGATAAGGCCACTGCGGCCAATTTAGCTAAATTAGAATTGATGCGCACCGTGAGCCCCCAGAGACATAATGTATTGAATAGTGAAGATGTTATCGTCTTCAATTCCATCGAAGTTAGTACCCTTTTGATTGGTATACTGGAAACGAACCGTCGAGAAATGGCTAGAATGCCAAGCCAAACTCACCTCAGATTCCTTCAACTTTTGCCCATGAAAATGATCGCCATGGAGCTCTTGCGTATCAGCTTCACCGTAACGCACACCCGCTGACCAGCTAGGCGTGAATTGGTACACACTGCTCAAATACCAACCTTGGTGGTAATCTTGGCTCGGTGCATCCTCTGGATGTAAATCGATAGGTGTAAAATCGCTCACGCGATAGTACTCACCGCTCACAGTGAGATTTTGATATTTGTAGTTACCGTTAGGCGCCCACTTATAAACAAAATCAGCACCATAGGTATTTTTACCTGTGTAAGATGCGGCATGGCTATGACCTTCGTGCTCATCACCATGGGCATGCTCATCTTCATGTTCCCCTTCTTCATGGGCTGTCACTTGGCCATTTTCGTTGCGCAAGTAACTCAACCCCGCTTGCCATGAGCTGTTATCGCCTATGTCGCCACCAATTTTTGAGTACAAGGTATAAACGCCGACCTTCTTAAACTCACGCTCACCATGCTCATCGGCAGCACGTAAACTATCGCCCTTAAAGGCTTCAACACCCATGGTCCAATACAAGTCCGTCGGCGCTACGTAGTTAAAACGTATACCGTCATCAAAATAATGTCCCCCTAAGAATGCACGGTAAACCACAGGACGGTCGGTGAAAGAATCAGTATGTAAGTGTTGGTTATTGAGGTAACCAATGTCCGATAAGAAACGGCCACCACGGATAGAAAACCCCGCTGGCATCGCCATGGTTTGAATAAAGGCTTCTTCCAGATTCAGTTCAGTCTCACCGTCATGCATTTCAACTACTGCGGTGATTTTACCGTAAAACATATCATCGATATTGGCACTCATCGCCAGTTCAGTTTCACCTAAACCAAAGCCATCTGGACTCTCGGCTAATGGGCGCTCTCCCGTCTGATAATATCCATTTAGCACACCACTGATATTAGGGTTGGTCAAGCTCGAGTCTTCTGCAAATAAGCTAGGCGAAACGAGCGCACACGCCAAAGCCACCAAAGAAATTCGGGTATTTAAAACAGTCATGATATCTCCAAAATACAACTAGCACTCGACGACTGATATAAAGTCATCAAGAAATACAATAAGTTAAAATTTTAAGTTGATTTAGAGAGCGAAGGGAGGCGCACGACTGCGATAAACACTGACGTGTTCAAAAATAGAGGAAGGTAAAATAAATTCGACCACATCGAAATGCTGTATAGCTAAATTCAGCGTCAGCGGATGGGTCAATAAAATCTTGTTGAGTTGGTGCTGATGGAAGCACAGGGTACAGTGAGTCTTAGCGCCATCATCAAGATGGGTCACACTATGGGCTGAGGCTGCAAGAGACAGCAATATCAGTACGGCAGCAAGCCATACCGAAATTGTGCGTCTAATGTGACTTTTAAGTCTCACTCAGTCGTCCCCATAGTTAAAAAGTTGCATAAGTCTATGTCAGTGCCATAGCAAGTTGCAATAAGGTAATCGCTTTGCAAAAGGTTACAAGATATTTGAGGTACCCAGTCTTACCAATAACTCCTTGTATCAATAGCGGTAGGATCTTGCGAGAACTCAGGTAAAAAAACGCATTTAAGATTAGCTTAAGTGAGTGTAACTATAGTGTATTTAGTTTTTATGTCTGCGAGCACAATGACGAAATCAAGCTCGATATGGCTCCGTTTTATCCACCTAAAGGCAACTATTATGCTAGCATTTTTTCGTGAAAACTTAGGGCTTATCTTAGGGATAGTCATCTTCAGCGCGGTGATATTTGGTGGTATTTATTACGTTGAGCACTCCTTAAAGAGCCAAGAACAAGTCGTGCAGTAAATAAAGACGCGGCTGCAGTTCGCCCTTTAAACCCTCTTAGTTGCATTTTGAGCGCCTGCTAAAGGCGCTCAAATGATGTTCGTCTCTAGAAAATTATACCGCCGATTTCCCTATCCATGACGAATCCACTTATTAGCCTAACGATACTTCTGTCTTTGATCGCTATCATCGACTTGCTCGGGCGCTTCAATGGTGATGACTTGATCCATAAAATGGCTCACAAACAACAACATCAACGAAAAAATCATTACAGGGATCGCAAAATACCGCACAGAGGCATCAAAGTAACTGTATCCCGCCGTAAACACACTCAAATAAAATCCTAATAACTTGAGTTTAGCCAATGTTGGGCTGCGGCCTAACCAAGCCGCACAATGGGGGCAACGCACTTGAGCGTCGAAACCTTTGCCCCTTTGCTGGCTAATGTCACTGACCTTGATGTATTGATTACAATGGGAACACAACATGAAAACACGATTCCTAAATAACGATGCGCAAGTTTACCAGATACCGACTAGAGTTCGGCCTGTAAATACCCAAAATGTCGGAAAAAGCAGATAAAGCACCGCACTCAAGGTAAAGCTCAAATCAACCCTTCCCTAAAAAAGTTTAATTCCAAGGGCTATTTCACTCGCAGATATTTTACAGTAGATCCGGCAACATCTATCATACTCAGACATATTTCTACTTAAGATCACTCCTATGCACCGCTACCTCGCTCTCGTGTTTGCCCTGCTAATACCACTACTCAGCCTTTCATCCCAAGCGCAAACTGAACCTGTCGCTGTAACCGAAAGCCCATCCAGCACTCCTGTAACGCTCAAGACAGAACTGGCAATGCTGCAACAGGCTATCGATACGGATATACGTAAACTAAAAAATGCCAAAGGCGAATTGAAGACAATTGTTGAATATCGAATTCAAAACAAAACCTTACAGTTACGTAATAAGATTAAAGATCTGCTCGAAGCAACGCCAATCGACAAGGCTTTTCTGCAGCCATTAATCCAAGGACAACTTAACTACATCCAACAAATTGATGCTTATATCGATGACAACATTAGTAAATTGGAACAGCAATTAGGTTCAAGCACAGATGATGCGACTCTGCTGGAAATATCAAAGCGCGAATTAGAAAAAGACACCTATTACAAGCAACAACTCGAGACGCTCACTTGGCTCGAACAAGTTGGCCAAGATATTAGCGAAGCACAAAAATCACTGATGCAAATTTTAGTTGCTCGTGCCGATACGCTAGAAAGTTTAGTGACTTATACCCAGCAGCAACTACAAGCAGCGATCGATACCGCAACCAATGCAGGTAAAGATGTCACTTCGGCACAAACCAGCCACGTAATGATGCTGAAGGAACGCTTAGCACAAAATAGTCAGAGCTTAAATATCGACATCAGCCTACTCGACGCCTTAGGCCATGATACCGCCGCGCTGAAAAAGACACTCTTTAGTGTTTCAGGTGATATAACTCAAGATGTGTTGAACTTTGATGTGGCATCAAGTCTCGTTGAGCAGTGGCTAAATACGGCACAAGAACAAGCGATTAATCACGGCCCAACCGTCGTGTTTAAGTTATTTGTTTTCTGTTTGATCTTGTTTATTGCGGGTCTCGCCGGCAAGTTAGCCAAACAGATAGTGAAAAATACCGTTAGCAATTCTAAGTTGAATTTAAGTAAGTTATTACAAGACTTCTTCACCTCGCTATCAGGTAAAGCCGTCTTTACTATCGGGCTGTTAATCGCCCTTTCACAGCTTGGGATCGAACTTGGTCCCTTGCTCGCAGGCTTTGGTATCGCGGGTGTTATTATTGGTTTTGCCCTGCAAGATACCCTGTCGAATTTCGCCTCAGGCATGATGATCTTAATTTACCGTCCCTATGATGTGGGCGATTTGATCAACGCCGCTGGCGTCACCGGACGCGTCAGTCACATGAGCCTTGTCTCCACCACGATTAAAACCATGGATAACCAACGTCTTATTATTCCTAATAATAAGATTTGGGGTGACACAATTAACAACATCACAGCTGAGCATCAACGTCGAGTCGATATGACCTTTGGGATCAGTTATAGCGACAGCATCGAACAAGCTGAAGCGATTCTCAAGTCCATCGTCGAAGCGCATCCTAAGGTACAACCATTGCCAGAACCGACGATTAAACTACATCTATTAAGCGAATCTTCGGTCGACTTTATCGTTCGCCCTTGGGCAAAACCGGAAGATTACTGGGAAGTGTATTGGGACATTACCCGCGAAGTGAAAATGCGCTTTGACGCCGAAGGGATCAGTATTCCCTTCCCACAGCGTGATGTGCATATCTATCAAACTACGAAATCACCGCTTTAAACCAGCGTTAAACGAGAGAAGAAGGGCGTTGCAATGAGCTCGCCCTTATTTTTATCTCTGGCCTATCAATCTCTGCATCAAGTGTTAGCCTAAGCCGACTATCTCACCTTGCGCATCAATATCAATTTTTAAGTAACCCGGTTTCAGCCCAAGTCCTGGCATAGTCATCACATTCCCCACCAAGGCGGTGATAAACCCCGCACCAGCATGCAAGACTAAACCCCGTACTGAGATCTCAAAGTCCTGAGGAACGCCCTTTAAGCTAGGATCGTGACTAATTGATAAAGGCGTTTTGGCCATACACAGGGGCAAATGTCCATAACCTAATACGGTCAGCTGCTGCGCCTGTTGTTTGGCCTCGATAGAAAGGCTAACGCCCGCTGCGCCATACCCCACCTCGGCTAAGGTGGATAACTTAGCCTCCAATGAGGCTTCATCTGAATATAACAGCTTGAACTGACTCTCGGTTTCAGCGGCGCGAACCACAGTCTGCGCTAAGGCGATAGCGCCCGCCTCCCCTTGGCTAAAAGCATCGCTGACCTCACAGCCAAAGGCGCTGCTCGCGTTAACAGCCGCAGTTAGCCATTGCAACTCGGCATCAGTATCAGTGGCGAAACGGTTAATGGCAACCACCACCGGAATACCATAGCGAGCCACATTATTGATATGCCAGTTTAAATTTGCAAAGCCCGCTTCAAGTCGAGCCTGATCTGGTAGATTGATATCTGACTCAGACACCAAACCATTATTGGCCTTCAGCGCTTTTAAAGTAGTGACCAGCACAGCGGCAGCGGGCACCTGACCCGATTGACGCACTTTGATATTACAGAACTTTTCAAAGCCCATATCTGATCCAAAACCAGCTTCAGTCACCACAAAATCCGCCAGTCTGAGGGCGATATCATCAGCAATAATGGATGAATTACCGTGGGCAATATTGGCAAAGGGTCCCGCATGGATCAGGCAAGGTGAACCATTTAAAGTCTGCATTAACGTCGGCTTTATCGCATCCGCCATGATGGCCGTCATCGCACCAGCGACACCTAAGTCTTCGGCTGTGATCACTTGCCCTTGAGTATTTAATGCCAGCACTAGACGACCTATTCGCGCCCGCATATCCGCCAAATTATGACTTAAGGCTAAAATCGCCATTAACTCAGAGGCGGCGGTGATATCAAAACTGGAGGCGTACTCTGGGCCATTATTATCACCTAAGCCCACCTGGATTTGCCTAAGACAGCGATCGTTGTGATCGACCACTCGGTGCCAACGGATCTCTCTAGGATCGATATTCAAAAACGCTTGCCCAGATTGCGCCTCAAATTCCGCCTTACCTAAGCGCGCTTCATGAAATAGCCGCGCCGCAATCGCTGCTGCCCCTAAATTGTGGGCACTGCTCACGGCATGAATATCACCCGTGAGATGTAAATTCATCTCCTGCATGGGTACCACTTGCGCATAACCGCCACCCGCAGCGCCACCTTTTACCCCAAATACAGGCCCCATGCTGGGCTGGCGAATACAGGCACAGGCCTTTTTGCCTATGGCATTTAACGATTGCGTTAAGCCAATGCTCGTCACTGTTTTACCTTCACCGTGAGGCGTAGGCGTGACTGCGGTGACGATAATCAATTTGCCTTTGCGCTGCCCAGCCAAACGCTGCAACACACTGAGCTCGACCTTGGCTTTAGTGTGACCAAATTGCATCATCTCTTCGGGTAATAGACCTAAGTCGGCGCCCAGTTCATTAATGTCTTTTAGGCTAGCGCGATTCGAAATATCCATATCTGTCAGCATGCGTCGATTTCTCCCTTTCAAATACGCTTTGGTTTAGTATGAGGGTTGCTAAGCACAACACTCATTGAATAGGGCGGATATTAGGTGATTGGCTTTAAGATATATAGCCGTCGAAAGGGTTAATGAGCGATTCCTTAATCTACATCAAATAATCTGCCCTGCGTCCGAGCGGCTCAAGAGTGCCGTTGCCTCAAATGAGATCCAGCTCGACGCCAGCAATGGTTCAGTATCTGGCAGGCATCTATGGGTCACAGCGTACCTTGATTTTTGTTTCTCAAAAGCAACAACCATAAACAACAACGGCGCCAGAAGGCGCCGTTGTTGTATGCATTATTGAGTGCGGCTTAAAACTGCACATCGCCACTTAAATGGGGGCGACGGCCTTTGCTGTCACGTAATTCAAATACCATATTATGAGCATTCTGCTCATAGCCAAATCCAACATCGGCAGGCATCAAAAGTGGCAGCTTAAAGGTCACATCCACAGTGAATGGACGATCGCCAATACTTGGCATCAACTCTGCTAAACAACGGGCCTTAGACCACATGCCATGGGCGAGCACTCGATCAAAGCCAAAACGCTTTGAAAGCACAGGATGCAGATGGATCAAGTTATAGTCGCCAGATGCCTTAGCATAACGACGACCTAAATCTTCACTCAAACTCCAGCTTTGTGGTGTTTCCCATGCCATATCAATGGCTTTAGGTGGGCGAACGCGACGTCCAGCGACATCGATACGATATAAATAGGTGGATAACGATTCCCAGACGAGTTCTTCACCGACAAACGCCTTAGACACAAATTCAAACTCTAAGCCAGAATCCGTCTCGCGGCTCGTGGTCAAGGCGCACTCGAGGGAGAAAGTCTCGTCAACCGTCACAGGCCGATACACTTGAATGCGGTTCTTAAGGTGGATCATCCCAAGCAGTGGGAAAGTGATCCCATCGTGGGTAAAGATCACCGCATGCAGGCGAAATGCCATCACGTAGAGATAGGTTGGCGGTAAAACTTTACCGTCAAATTGAAAACCACACACCTGCGCATATTGGCTTACTTTAGCTTCAGACACAGTCACATGCGGCGCGGTCACCTTGATTTGGGGCAACGGCTGTTGATCCCAACCAGGCTTACGGCCAAAGAAGATCTTGCGATAAAGAGAAAACAGCGACGGCATCGCGTTCAATTCAACACAATATGCATTATTCAAGTCTGAGTACCTTTTAATTAACTATCCCTTAGCACAAAAATACATTGCCATAAATTACCCCGCACAGACGAGTAACGTCTGATCAATCAAGCTGATAACGAGTGTAAAACAGGCAGTGCTGCGTCTTAATAAGGGCTGATGCTGACTCTCCGAATGGACAACTATACCCAAACAACCTGAAAATGCAGGATTCAGCGGGAATTTAACGCACTTTAGGCAAGGCGGTTATTTGCGGACCTAGTGGACTAAGTTCAAAATAACCAACACAGCATAAAGTGCGTTAAAACCCGCCGGGACGGAGCGCCTAGGGCACTTTACTTCCGTGTTGCATCAATTCAAAAGGTGGCCGACATTCTGTCATTGATACGCCTTGAATTGAAGCACCCTAGGCGCTCTGAAACTCGTATCTTCAGGTCGCTTGGGTATATAGAGTCAGGTTTGGCGAAAACGGCGTGATTATAACCCAGAGCACTGAGTTCTGTGTATCCCTAAGTTTAGTAGGAATAATTACTACAAATAAAATCAATAGATTAAAAATTAACGATGCAAATTTATCCATCTCAACTCGGCAATAACATCTCCAGAGTGCGAAAAATTTACGACTGTGCCACACTATCGTTCCACTCTCCTTAACCTAGTTATCACGTGCAAGATAAGAATTTTGATAAGCTCGCGCAAAAATTTGCGAAAAACATCTATGGTACGCCCAAGGGCGAAATTCGTGCCGCAGTGCTATGGCGCGACCTCGTCCCCGCGCTGGCAAAACTGGGGGATAAAAAACTCAGAGTATTAGATGCGGGCGGTGGTTTTGGTTACTTTAGCCAAAGATTAGCGCGCCTCGGCCACGAAGTTGTACTCTGCGACATCTCTGCTGAGATGCTGGCTCAAGCCAAAGAACAAATTGATGCCTCACCTGAACCATTAGCTATCCAGCTTATCCATGCGCCTATCCAAGCATTATCGGTCGATAACCATGGCTATTTCGATATCATACTGTGTCATGCGGTCGTTGAATGGTTAACGGATGCTAAGCCCACCGTAGCGGGTTTACTTACTATGCTAAAACCCGGCGGATTATTCTCTTTGATGTTTTACAACAAAGAAGCCATGCGCTTTCATGCTTTAGTGTCGGGCAATTTCGATTATGTCGCCGCTGATTTAAAAGTGAAGAAGAAAGTGCGACTAACTCCCACTCATCCGCTTTATATTCAAGAAGTTAAAGATTGGTTTAGCGAGTGGCGAATGTCGCTCATCAGCCAGTCTGGCGTGCGTGTAATCCACGACTATTTGAAAAAGAGTCAGCCCGCGGATTTCGACTATCACAAGCTGCTACAAATGGAGCTGGAGTACTCGCAACGCGAACCCTATATTTCCCTCGGCCGATATGTGCACTTTTTAGGGCAAAGCTTTGCAGTGTGAACGCGCTGCCTAAACAATTACTGACAAGTCTGTTTCCAGCAGGCGCTCACTTTGGCGCCTGCTTGCTCTAGCAATAGCACCACGCTTTTATCCCCCACCACATGGCCAGCACCAACCACCACAAACAAAGGTGAAGTCACGTCAGTCGAGCCCATTAATTTTATAATGCCATCGGCCATCACATGATTTCGCTGCCAGAGGATTTTCTCTAGCATTTTAGTATCGCCCTCGCCGCCCATTTGCTCCTGCATTATGGTATCAAGCTCAGTTTCATTACCTGAACGCCAAGCCGTTATTAACGATAAAAGCTCCGCATCCGATGCACTAATCGCCTCACGCACCATAGACCACTGCTCTTGACTATTAAAAGACGCTAACAATTGAAATTGTGACTCGGCGGTTTCCAACGGATACACAGGCAAAGCCGCATATCGAGCCATCAACTGCATATCAACGCCATAATCCGTGCTGTAACCTAAGTCGTTATAACGCAATAAGTTAACTTGAGTAGCCTGCAGCCAAGGTGCAAAAGATTGTATCGACTGACAAACATTTGCCGTGGCCGCGCAATAGGGCGTCATGCTCTCGACCGTTTGCTTATCTCGGCTCTGCCAATCTAAACCCTTAGTTTTATCGGCGCGGCCGTATTGTTGCAGTAAGGCTGTGCTATCGACTTTATTGATATCGACTTCTACAACTAAGCCCTTAGCTTTACCCAACGCGGTTTCAATTTGGGTGGGTAAAGGATAAAAGTCGGCACGTCCAATATGAATCGAACCCAGCAAATACGCGCTCTTGCCTTGCCATTGCACTTTATAAAATGGTGGTTTATCGGTTTCTGCACCCACCACTTTTGTGCTCAAACCCGCTAACACCAGAAAACAGATTGATGCAATTAGTCGCCATTGGCTTGTTGCCATATCCTTTGCCCCTTATAATTCCTGCAAATTTTGCAATGAGACGCTGTTATGCCACATACCAAGGTTATAGAGCAACTGAAAGAAAATCTTCAAATCGCCTATCGCCAAGCCATAGACGCCGACGCTAAGTTAGATGAGCTAAAGAAAGCTGGCCATGGAAACTTCACCAGCATATTCACGGCAGAACAAGGTTTTATCGCTTCGAGTAATCGCTTTCTGCCCTATGTGCAAGAGTTGGTCGATGACTTAACTCGCATGGAAGAACATCAAACGCTCGATCCTAAAGAACTCGAAACCTATGTGCGTCAGTTAGGCGCATTACTGCAAACATTGCAGGCCTTTAAGAAGCAAAGCTAAACCGAGATTAGGGGCTGAAACTCATCTTAGATTTCAGCTCTTTCCATAGCATATCTAATCAAGCCCACCAACACAGATAGATAGCACTAAGCTTCCCCAAAACTGTCATCATTTTGTCATTTCTAAGTCATAGACTCCGCTCACATAGACGAAGGGGCTGACGTAATGACAAGTTTAGATCTGGCTAAAGAGCTCGATAAAATAATCTCTAAAGCTGCAATCAGTCCCTTATTTCAGCCAATTTTCAATATATTAGAACATAAAATTCATGGTTTTGAGGCGTTAAGCCGTGGCCCTGAACACAGCCCGTTATACTCCCCAGTCCCGCTATTTCAGACCGCCGAACATCAAGGTAAATTAAGCGAGCTAGAAACCCTTTGTCGCCGTATTTCACTCGAGCAATTTAAGTTGCGCCAGTTTCAAGGCAAGCTGTTTATCAATATCTCGCCTAAGGCATTATTAGATCCCGCCCACCCCAAGGGCATGACCTTACAACTGCTGCAACAACTCGGCATAGCGCCATCACAGGTTGTGATTGAACTGTCAGAGCAATACCCCGCCGATGATATCGATTTACTCAAATCCTGCTTGAATCACTATCGTAGCCAAGGTTTTTTAACGGCGATCGATGACTTAGGTGCAGGTTATTCGGGTCTGAGACTCTGGTCAGAATTGTCACCCGACTATGTCAAAATCGACCGTCACTTTATCCATCAGATTGATTCGACTCCCGTCAAACAGGAATTTGTCCGCTCGATTGTGGAGTTATGCCAAAGCTTAACCTGCAAAGTGATAGCCGAAGGAATTGAAACGCAAGAGGAATTAGCCGTACTCAAACAACTGGGTATCGTCTATTGCCAAGGCTACTTACTCGGTCGTCCAGAAGTGCTCCCCTGCCGCGCGATGAAAGCGACCTTAGTGCCGAGCAATACTCAAATTCAACCTAGATACAGCGAATCGGCCGAGAGCCTGTGCACGAGCGCCATAACCGTAGCGCCCACGCTTAAACTCAAATTTTTAAGTGACACCTTTATCTCGCAACCTGCATTACAGGCTGTTGTAGTGGTCGATAACCTGTTGCCACTCGGTATTATCAGCCGTGCGACCTTACTTGAACTCTTCAGCACACCCTATGGTCGCGCCTTACATGAAAATCATGCTGTGAGTGAAGTGATGGACCCGCAAGTCATCCAGATTGAGGCCAACGAACCTTTATCCACCGTAAGTCAATTACTGACCTCAGAGAGTGCTAATACGGTCGCGCAACAGTTCATTATCCTTCGCCGTGGTAAACTACTCGGCATAGGTCACACCAAAGATTTACTGCAAAGGATCACAGAGCACAGAATTAAGATGGCCCGCCATGCGAATCCTCTGACAGACTTGCCGGGCAATGTGCCCATTCAAGAGGAATTAAAACGCCTTAAGATCCAAAAGAAACATTTTTATCTAGCCTATTTTGATCTGTGTAACTTTAAGCCCTATAACGATATTTATGGATTTTGCCGTGGCGATGAAGTGATTTGTGAAGTGGCGAATCTGTTACTGAAGTATAAAAGCGACAATTGCTTTGTTGGCCATGTCGGCGGCGATGACTTTGTAATTATCAGCACCTGTGAGCATATGATCAGCCGTTGCCAGCGAATTCTAGCGGATTTTGAAACCCATAAGCATTTATTTTATAGCGCAGATCACTGGCTGGCCCAGGAAATGCTCGCCGACGATAGAAAAGGTGAAGCCTGTTACCATCAATTGATCAGTCTGTGTGTAGGCATTTTACCACCAGCACTCACCTTTAACGCCCATGAACACAGTCTATCGACCTTAAGCGCTAGGGCAAAAAAACAGGCAAAATCCGCAAATAACGGATTTTACCTGTTAGAAAATCATCTAATTATCGACACTCAGGCCCTAACGGCATAGCTAAACAGCTTAAATCCTCAGCATTACCGCCCGATATGAGTCATTAAAGTTGTGGTGCAATCGTCTTCTTTAACCACTCGGTTAACATTTTGGTTTCATACATAAAAGGTTTATCATTTAAAGATTGGATCCCACCCATAAACCCCATATCCGACAGTTTTTCATCGCCCGCGATAATCACTTTATCGTTTTCCATGACTTGATAAGAAAAAGTCATACGTGGCGGATAAATGTCTTTGATAATGCGTAAATCATTGGCGGTCGCACCAAATGTTGGACGCATATCACCCGCAAGATCAACATCGGTAATGGTCATTTCAAGCTTTTGATTTTGCTTTAAAATCTTCGCGGCTTCTTTATTGATGTTTTCAGTTAAGGTCTCAAATAAGCGCTTCTCATAACGGGATTGGAGCTCCCCTGATGATTTTATATCGCGATAATCTTTAGGACTTTGCCAAACAATTTTAACCACACCATCTTCGGTGACGGGATCCACAGGCGCTTCATCGGCCGCCCAAGCCGCACTGCAACTTAATACACCTGCGAGTAAAAGGGACTGAATTTTCATGTTTGCCTCCAAGGCCTAGATAACTTTCTGAGAACCACAGTACAAAATCTAACCTGAACTAGAGCTTAACGCAAAACTGATATAAGTACAGCAAATGTGTCGTAAGCTTTTGTATAATTAAGTAAATATTATTTAACCATCACAACCGATACGTATCTTTTTGTATCGAAATTGCACCAAGTAAGTGCATAGTTATCAATTTGTGAACATTTCACGCGCATAACGACAAAAAAAGCGTTATCCTTCCGCTATTGTTTACATTGCCCACTTAATAAAAAATGAAATTCCCTGTTGTACCTGTGTTCATTCTTATCCTGTTTACCTGCGTCGTAAGTGCGATTTGGTTTATCTCCCCGAGTGACAAAAATACTGGCCCTAAAACTTGGTCAGCCTTTATCTACAACCATGGCTATGATTCAGGAAAATATAAAAAAACCGATAACTTTGACAGCTATAATACTTGCCGCGATTTTGCACGCGAACAATCTGCCTTCTACGACAATGTGCCTTGGGAATGTGGATCTATGTGCCAGTTCGATACTCGTAAGCAAGGATTTCAATGCGAAGAAATGAAGAATGAGCACTAACTAACCATTCAGCATAGGTTCAATATTTATACAATAAACTCAGCTCCTCACAGTACAACTCGTTTTCTTTACCGTCTAAGGATGCACGATTTAGAACTAACGTGTTAAACGTAATTTTTAACTTGGAGCTTACCTATGAACCTAAAAACGGCTTATCTATTCAACCCATATTCACGAAAACTCGCTTTATTGGCACTGCTGACAATTGGAACGAGTATCAGCCTTTCAAGCCATGCTGCACCATTGACCATCAGCCAGCAACAAGCTGTTACTGTTCATTTGAGTAAATTGGCTCAGGCGCAAAATGCGGCTGAGCATCAAATGACAGAGCAGCTTAAGCAAGATTTTAGTCAACAATTAACCGTTCAAGAACATGAGTTTATGAGCGACATCTGCCCTAAATACGGCATGACCTTCGATGTCACTACCAACGCTTGCTTGCGCTCGTAAGGTATTGCCAAGACTAAAATGGAAAACGGGCACTCAGCTCAGGGTATTGCAGCTTTAAATCCTTGGGCTTAGTGCTAAATTTTTTACCCGCGGGCGTCGCCTTGCCCGATGGCATAAAGGGCAGTTCCTCACCAGTTCTATCTTCGTATAATTGCCCTGCGATAAGGTCGTATTCATCTACAAAAGGGTAAGCATAGGCATCTCGCTCTGGCCAAGCGACTAAACGTGCTAGGGTGTCAGGTTGATTAACCACACCTTCGAAAATTTCTTTACCAAGTGAAATCAAAAAACACCTAAACTCGGCAAAAGCATATTCAGAATCACAGCCCGTAATAATGTAAGCCGCCCCCCAAACAGACCACAAATAACTACGGCGCATCTGCTGACCAAAGATTTTATCGAAAGCTTTTAACTCTTCATTACTCAATTCGGCAAGTTTCTGCTTCAGTGCTTGAGTCAAAGACTCCTGTGATTGCGCCGTTTCCGTTCGCGTGACTAACCCCCAAAAATCAACTTCTGTCATAAACGTCACCTATTAGAGCCTCTAGCAAAAAGGCATATTCTACACGATATCACGGTTATACTGGACTCGGATTAGGGCATTTCCTACACTTGCTCATCTTCTTTGCTACTGGTGTGCACTTCAATCTATGCCTAAACGTCTTATACTACTGATCACGTTATATTGCCTCTTCAGCATTGCTGCACTTTGGCGTACTGTGATGACTCAATCCCTTGATGTATTCACCCTAGGTGTCCTCCCCGTGCTCGTTGGCATACTCATACGGGCGCCGTGGTCTAGCTTAGTGTTGAAGATTTATATTGGCATGCAAACCTTAGGATTCTCGGCACTGGGGATTACAGCAATTATTGCCTATCGCATTACCCCTGAGGATGTAAAAGTAGTTGTTTCTGGCCACAACATTCCTATGTTGCCACTCACAGTGAGCATTATTGTTATTTTACTCGTGCAGTATTGGATCGCATTTTCTAAGGTCACGAGACACTATTTGACCCGCCAAACTCAGTAATGGACTTTGTTGCTAAGCTGTTATCAATAGCGTAGCTTAGCGACCCAGTAAAATACTTACGATTCTTAACTTGAAGTAGACTATGAGCCATTTATCGCCCAGCGAACTTTCCATTCTTTTGGTAGAACCTTCAGAGACACAGCGTCGAATTATTATTCAACGCTTACAACAAGAAGGCATTCTCAGCATTCAAACCGCAGAAAACATAGAAGCGGCTAAAGATATTATTGCTCGCCATAAACCTGACCTTATTGCGAGCGCCATGCATTTCGATGATGGCACTGCCATCGATCTCTTGGGCTACTTAAGGGCCAACGCTGACTGCAAAGATATCCAATTTATGCTGGTCTCGAGTGAGTGCCGCCGTGAGCAACTTGAAATATTCCGCCAATCGGGTGTAGTAGCGATTCTACCTAAACCCTTCAGTGCCGACCATTTAGGTACAGCATTGAATGCCACGATTGATTTACTCAGCCACGATGAACTCGACCTGAGTAATTTCGATGTACAAGATGTGCGCGTATTAGTGGTCGATGATAGCCGTATGGCAAGAAACGTCATTAAACGTACGATTGGTAACTTAGGGATGAAGCTAATTACCGAGGCCGAGGATGGCGCGCAAGCCATAGCGTTAATGAAACACAATATGTTCGACTTAGTGATCACGGATTACAATATGCCGAGTGTAGATGGGCTAGCTTTGACACAATTTATCCGCAATGAAAGCCAACAATCGCACATTCCCATCTTGATGGTGTCTTCCGAAGCCAACGATACCCACCTCAGCAATGTGTCCCAAGCGGGTGTAAATGCCTTATGTGACAAACCCTTTGAACCCAAACTTGTTAAAAAATTACTCTATCAACTGTTAGAAGAATAAAACCAGAATAAAACTTAAGTCACGAACTGAGTAAATATTCTGCGCTTTACTGAACATCCTGCTGCACGCTAGACGCAAAAGGCTTTCCAAGTGCTAAACCTTATGGCATGTTAGGCACGCTTATTTCAAATAAATCTACGGAAAGAAGAGACAATAAAAATGAACAAAACTGAACTAATCGCCAAAATTGCAGAAAATGCCGATCTAACGAAAGTAGAAGCAGCACGCGCATTGAAGTCTTTTGAAGCAGCTATTACCGAATCAATGAAAAATGGTGACAAAATCTCCATCGTAGGTTTCGGTTCTTTTGAAACAGCGACTCGTGCCGCTCGCACTGGCCGTAACCCACAAACGGGTAAAGAAATTCAAATTGCTGAAGCGACAGTGCCTAAGTTTAAAGCGGGTAAAACCCTACGTGACAGCGTAAACTAAGTTATAAAATTCAATACAACGCCTCCATTGTGAGGCGTTTTTTTTTGCCCAATCCCAGTGAAGCACTGAATATTTTTTGCACAACAAAAGTGCGCCTCTGCCCCACAAACTGGCAAATAAAAACATTTCATTAACATTGCGAGTTCTAATACCTTGTTTTACATGGCATTGTAATAGTGGCATGTGATTAGCAAATCCTTCCTTAGAAAAAACCAAGATGCACTAATGAACACAGCTGACTTTGAGTGTGCCAATGGTGAATCGATAAATAAGTCAATCGAGGGGATGAGCATGAAGAAATCACTGTACAGCGTTTTGGCCTTATCGACGGGAATGTTACTGGCAGGCAACGCCTTTGCAGCCGTATCAGGCAACATTGGCGGTACCTCTAATTATCTATGGCGCGGTGCGACCCAAACTAAAGATGCGGTCGCAATCCAAGGTGGCCTTGACTACAGCCACGATTCTGGATTTTATGCGGGAACTTGGGCATCGAATGTGGATTTTGGTGATGATACTAGCTACGAGCTTGATCTATATGCGGGTTATGGCGGCAGTATTACCGAAGACATCAGCTACGACTTTGGCTATCTCTACTACGCCTATCCAGACGCGCCGGGCAGTATTGATTTTGGTGAGCTCCATGCTGCTGTCACGTGGAAATGGCTCGAACTGGCTTACTCCCAAGTCATCAATGCCGGTGACGATCTGGCCGCCGATCCTTTAGATAATAAAGATCTCAGTTATCTTGCCGCGACGGTATCCGTACCTCTCACTGAAAAGCTGAGTTTATCAGTGCACTATGGTTACTCAAACGGTGATGTCGTCCAATCTTGGTTTGGCGAAGATAATTATGCCGACTATAACGTGACTCTCAGCGCAGATACCAGCATAGGCACAGTATCATTTATGGTCTCTGATACCGATCTCACCGATGATGATGCCAAACTAGTACTCGGATATTCCTACAGTTTTGATCTATAAGCTCTAAACATAAAAACGCCACCTTAAAAAGTGGCGTCATTTTATCACTATCACCAATTAGGCAATAATTGACCGGTTTGTTTTACGGGCCGCAACCATTTTCTCGATATACTCAACAATGGGCTCAGTCACTGAAATCCCTGTTGTTTGCTCAATCCCTTCAATGCCTGGCGCCGAATTAACCTCAAGGATCAGTGGGCCACGGTTAGAACGTAAAATATCTACTCCCGCGATAACCAATCCCATCGCCTTCACAGCGGCAATAGCCATTTTACGCTCAACAGAGGTGATTTTTACCACCTCACCACAACCACCTAAATGCAGATTTGAGCGGAAATCACCCTCGGGACCTTGACGTTTCATCGAAGCAACAACCTTGTCACCGACAACAAAACAACGAATATCACTACCATTGGATTCTTTAATGTATTCCTGTACTAAGATATTCGCTTTGAGTCCCAAGAATGCTTCAATCACGCTCTCAGCAGCCGTTTTAGTTTCAGCGAGTACGACACCAATCCCTTGAGTGCCTTCGAGTAATTTAATGACTAACGGAGCGCCGCCCACCATATTGATGAGATCTGGGATATCATTTGGCTTATTGGCAAAACCCGTCACTGGCATGCCAATCCCTTTGCGGGAAAGTAGTTGCAGTGCCCGCAATTTGTCCCGCGAACGCGCAATGGAGATTGAATCATTCGCGGCATATACGCCCATCATTTCAAACTGACGTACAACGGCACAACCATAAAAAGTCACGCTAGCATGAATACGCGGAATGATGGCATCAAACCCAACTAATTCAGTACCTTCATAATGAATGCTAGGTTTAATAGAATTAATATTCATGTAGCAATTCAGCGTATTGATCACGACCGCTTCATGTCCACGACTTTGGCAAGCCGCGACTAAACGTTGTGTTGAATACAACTGGGGGAATTGGGATAAAATACCTATTTTCATTGCTGAGTGACCAACTTAAGCATGAGTGAATAAACCGTTCTGCGGCACCAAAAGCACAGCGACAGAAAAAGGAGCTGATATTTGTCTATAGCTCAGTGTAAAGCAAGAAAATATTCCTCACCAGACGAAATCATTATGCTAATGAAATACTTCAAGACCTATCACACTCGGAACTCGGTTTAAGTTAACAGCGGCAGAATATACTTAGCCTCAAACTCCGTTGCATCTAAGGGACGAGAAAACAAATAACCTTGTAATACAGTACAATGGCGAGAAGTACAAAACTCAGCCTGCTCAATCGTTTCAACGCCCTCAGCTACTGATATGACATTAAACCCATGGGCGAAGTTAAGTAATGCAGCGAGCAAACGAGTGTCTTTATCATCCTTATCATAGGAAGCGACAAAGCTTTTATCGATTTTCAGCACGCTAATGGGAAACAATTTGATATGTTCTAAGGACGAAAAACCCGTCCCAAAATCATCAAGGGCAAAACGCACCCCTAACTCTGCGATTCTATCGAGCATTTTGGCATGTTCATGGGGATCTTCAATAAGGCAATTCTCAGTAATTTCAAGCTCTAATGCTACAGCAGGAAGTCCTGTCTTAGTCAGCGTATTCGCTATTTTATCAAACAGGTTCTCATTTCCAATTTGCGATGCAGACAGGTTAACGGCAATGGTAAATTCTCTCCCTGTTGGCTGTAATTGGGTTAACCAAACCTGTGCCTGAATACAGGCTTGTTCAAGCACCCAATCATCAATGTCCTCCATTAATCCAATTTCTTCGGCTATGGGTAAAAATTGATCTGGGGTGATAATGCCGTCTACAGGATGCTGCCATCGGATAAGGGCTTCCATCCCCACCAGCTGATGGGTTTTCGCATTCACTTGCGCTTGATAATGAACCTTAAATTCATTTCTTTTTAAGGCAGTACGCAAACTCGACTCGATATGATTACGGTAACGCACCTCTTTATCTAAAGCTTCTGAGTAAAACTGAATTTGGTTTCGGCCCATTTTTTTAGCGCGATACATGGCAATATCGGCACATTTCATCAGCTCAGAACTGTTCGAAGCCGCTTCATTATAAAAAGCCACGCCGATGCTGGCACCAATAAGCACATCGTTATCACCGAGACAAAACACGTCCTCAAACACTTTTAACAATCGATTAGCCACAATCATAGGGAAATATTTATAATCATTATCAGTGACTAGCACGACAAATTCGTCCCCACCTAAACGGGCAATAATGTCGCCATCTCGTAGTACTTCACTTAATCGAGCGGCTACTTTAACTAAAAGAATATCCCCCGTCTGATGGCCTAGAGTGTCATTGATCGCTTTAAAATCATCTAAATCGAGTAAGATAACGGCTAAATAGTCGTGACAACGTTTGGCCCTTGCTATCGCTCGATTAAGACAAAGTTCAAAACCATAGCGATTAACCAGCTTAGTCAACGAATCGTGTTCAGCTAGCTCTTTTAGTTTTTGGTGACTATTACGTAACGCCAACGCCATTGAAGATCTTTGTTTCGCATAACGAATTGCACGGGTTAGTATCCGCGAGTTGACCTCATCTTTAAGCAAGAAGTCCTGTGCCCCTAGTTCAATACAGCGCTGAGCCAGTTTCTCATCTTCATAGCGACTCAGCATCACGACTACGGTCTGGTCTTGCGTCATGGCATTGAGCTTGATCAACACTTCTAAGCCATTAGCATCGGGTAATAAATAATCCAATAGAATACCGTCAAAATGACGTTCTAATGCGAGATTTAAACCATCAAATGCACAATTTGCTTCGACCACATTAAAAGTCAACTTTGACTGTCTGAGTGCTCGGATGATCGCAGTTCTATCAACTTCATCATCATCGATCAGTAGTAAATCCATATACTCACCTTATGCGGATGGGAGCTCCACTATTCGCCAATAACCTTCAAGCATATTAAAAATATTGTTAAAACCGTCTTTCATATCAGTTTTAACCATGTAACCAGCCACATGATGGCTATAGGCTTTCATCCTATCTTCATCGGTACTCGACGTGGTGAGCATAAAAACGACAGACGAAGAAAGAGAAGGATCTGAACGTATTCGCTCAAGGAACTCAAACCCATTCATTCTTGGCATATTAAGATCGAGCAAAATAAGATACGGACCTTTGATCGTGTCTAAACTCGTTAGAATAGTTAATGCTTCGATCCCATCCCGAGCACGCACTAAGGGATTGAGTAACCTCAATTGTCTCATCGCCCGCTGCACGGCCATGTAATCCACGTCATCGTCATCAACCAATAAAATGGTGACCTGTTGATAGTGATTTGCTGCGCTCATAGAAGCTCCTTTTTCACTATTTTCTTAGGCCAACTAAAGCAAAAACAACAACCTCGGCCCTGCGATTTGAGCTGAATCTCTCCACCTAAACTTTCAACCGTTTTCCTCACAAGTGATAAGCCTAAACCACTGCCTTCAACTTCATCCCTTGGTTTAAGTGTTTGAAACATCTCGAAGACTTTTTCATGATATGAGCTTGATATCCCCGGACCATCATCTATCACACTGAATCGATACTGCTGATCAACCGCCTCACATGAAACCGTAATCACACCTGTACCTAAGTCATGGTGTTTTATGGCGTTACTGATTAAATTTCGTATAACTAATTCCAACAATGGTCTTACGGTATAAAAATTCGGAAATTCACCTTTTAGGACTAATTCAAATCCCTGTGGCGGCGCGACGAGCGCGAACATGTCTTCAACCAGTTGCCGACTTTTCACTTCAGTGGTTTCTGTATCGACACGACCAATCCGAGAAAACATCAATAGTCCATCGAGTAATAACACCATTCGATGAATACGACTTTGGATAAGCCCTAGGTATTTCTGTACATTTTCATTGGTGTTATCGACTAAATCCTCAGACAACCAAGAGGTTAGCTGCTCAATACCACGTAAGGGGGATTTCAAATCATGGGAAGCAATATAGGCGAACCTGTCTAATTCTTGATTGATACGCTCAAGCTCAAGCATATGTTCTGCACGCTGAACTTCAATGCGTTTACGTTCAGAGACATTGTTAATTGTTGCGAGAATAGAAATGCCATTACTAAAATGAATAGGCGTCAACCCCACTTCAATTGCGAGTCGACTGCCATCTTTACAACAGCCAAACAGGTCATCCCGCATCGACATATTTTTCGCAATAGGCTGCACTAAATAGTTACTCATGTGCTGCTGATGAGCATCCCTCAGGGTTTCGGGCAATAACATATTGATGGAACGACCGAGTAACTCGTCTCTGGTATAGCCGAACAAACGTTCAGCATGGGTATTCACTAAAGTAATAAATCCAGATTTATCCACCATAAATAGCGCACTTGGAGAGGCTTCAATTACTAATCTAAAGCGTTTTTCGTTAGCAATTAACTCTGAAGTCAGTAAAGACTCCTTATATCGATTACGCGCCATAATTAACACTGAGTAAAACAATGCCAAAATAAAACCACAACCGATAAATTGGAGCCACATACCTTGGGTCTGTTCCGCTCTCGAGATAAAACGCGATTGTGATGAAATGTCTAAGCGCCACAACTGCCCTCCAACTAAGTCAGTCTGTGAGTGATAAAACACATCCTGCTCATTCGGGGCCACTTTGCTGCTGGTAAACATTAGACTGTCAGCGCTTGCCTGCGGACTTTCATAAATGGCAAGTTTCAAGCCTGAGAATCGCTCCCCCATAATCCCTTGCATGAGGTCATCCATCCTAAACGCTGCATACACAAGTCCAAACACGTGCTGTTTACGCTCAGCCTCTGTTGTTGTGGTGCCTTGATAAAGCGGTAAATACATTAAAAAGCCCGCTTTCGCATCATCAGAAGTATCTTGAACTAATACGACTTTGCCAGAAACTGTCGGCAGTCCAGTGGTAATAGCGCGAGTGATGGCTTTATATCGATTAGACTCGGAGCACATGTCATAACCCAAGGCTCTTTGATTACGCCAATCAAAGGGTTCTAAGTACACAATCACGCAATACTGATCACGCGTTCCTTCTGGGTAAACTTTATAGTCTTTAAAACCTTCAGCTTGAACTTGTTGGATGTGCGCACTTAATGCTTCAGGTTGAAGTAACTGAGCATAGCCAAAACCTTGAAAACCTGGGTAATACTCAGATAAATGAGCATTGATGACATAAGTTTGCCATTCCTGACGTGTCACATTACTCGAGGATAATAATAAGCCAACGCCACCACGTAAGACTTGCTCATAGGCAAGCATTCTGCGATTCACGGCTTCTGTTAATTCTTGAACGCTATTTTCGAAACGCTCTTCACCTCTATCCCTAAGATATTGCTCAAGCACATACCAAGAGATCCCCATGAAAAGTAAGGCAGCCACTATCATCAGCCAGCTAGAGCTCAGCACGCTAAAGTAGATATTATTAGATGGGGGGAGTGATTTAGAAAACTGATCCTTGTCCATGTAAGCCAATTCCCTAGCAAACGATTAACAACAAACACAGGTACAAGTGTTGTTGTAATTATGACTAAATTCAAGTTTATCCTACTATTTAACTCGGAATTAACGCGAATATATCTATGACGATACCGTGCTCTTAATCACAAAATAAGCAAAAACTAAATTAATCAAATATTCAATTGCAGTCTAGTGCCTACGCAAAACAGCGGTAAGCTGAATCATCCGACTCACGGGAAGAATTTTTCACCCTAACTCACAAAATTATTTGCTTTTCTACCATACTCTTTTTAGTTAGAAAGTCGTTAGGAACAACAAGAGGAATTCGTTATGGCTCATATTACTGAAGTCGTGCCCAACGATACTGAACTTGAGGCAATGACCACACCAAGAAACAGCAAAGCCGCCGAGGCAATGCAGCATAGACGCGAAGTCAAAAAGCGTTTAGAAGACTACCTCGAGCGGGCGGAGTTAAAACGTGCATTAGGAGATGACGATTTTTTCTAGCCAATTCTATCTCGCTATCTAGTGGTCAAAATGATGGGATGATGATCTCAGTCGGTGATCATTTGTTTCGAACTCACTGAGTTTTGGCCCACTAAAATCGAATATCTCACCCAGCCAATAATGCTGGGTGTGACTCTGCTTTAGCTCACTAACCTCCAGATTTAAAATCGCGTCATCACAGTCATTTTTACCACTCTTGTCGGCTTGAGTTTTGATTAACAAGCATTCAGCCTTAACACACTCAAATAACTCATCGCTGTCATGCTTTGCTCCAATCAATCTATTTCTATATCAAGAACAAAGCAGCTTTAATGTCATATCAATAAAATATTATTAAACAGATGGTTACTTATTTATGTCCCATAGACATAGCGCTAGAATTGTAACAAGTGCACCAAAATGATTCACAAAATCGATAACAGCTAATTTATTTAATCGGTATATTTCTCAGCTAGCCTGCGAATCAATATGAATAAATGAGGTTTAAGGCTATGATTAGCCACATCTCTCTCGCTGAAATTACCTGCAGGATATACGGGAATGTCTGAGTCGTTAGCCCAATATCAACAAGATCTACGCCGTTTTTCCGATGAATTAATTCGCATTCAAACGCCAATAAAAATCTTAGATGCCATTAAATGGCCGCGGGAAATGGAAGAGCGTTTTCTATCCAATAAGGGCACGGTACTTCCGGCTATCAAGCAAGAGTTCTATCAAAACATTGCTTTACCTTTTGATCCTGTTAAAACCCAAGCTGAGCTAGCCTCCCTAAAGCAGGACATCCATAGACGTTTGGGTAAACGAGACAAACTCGGCAAAATATTAGTGGCAAACGTCGATCAGTATCGCCTTGTCATCGATATGTTGGGGAACAGAGGCACGCCAACCTTTGGTAAGCTCAGCCAAGAATTGTACGGCAGTGCTAGCCATAAACTGCATGGCGATCGCCATACCTTGCGCCAGTTAGGCGATAAACTCAGCTACATTTTCTCGCTGCCCGCGGCGAGGCACATGAATAAACACCACCCTAAAATTATTAGCGCGCCAGAAGCGGTTAACGTGCTCAGCCAACGTTTAGAAAAGTACTTTCATAGCGATGATATGCGTGTACGCCTTAGTGACGGTATCGTCTCTGACGCTGCAGTCGGTGGCGACACTGTTAAGCTCAATAGCAAAGCAATGTTCAGCGAATCGGATCTTAATGTATATGAAGTTCACGAAGGTTGGGTGCATGTCGGCACAACGCTAAACGGCCGAGCTCAACCCCACGCCACTTGGCTCAGTGTCGGTTCTCCGCGCGTAGCAGCAACCCAAGAAGGTCTAGCCGTTTTACTGGAAATGCTGACGCTAAGCTCAAATCCAGGACGGGCTCGGCGAATTAGTGACCGTGTTGCCGCGGTCGATATGGCTGAAAATGGTGCTGACTTTATAGAGGTATTCAATTATTTCAGAGGATTGAATCTAAGTGCGACAGACAGTTACCGTGTCACTCAAAGGGTTTTCCGTGGGGGCATGGTGGAAGGCGGCAGTTTCTTCACTAAGGATATTTCCTATGTGCGTGGTTATGTGGAAAACATTAACTTTATCCGCAGCGCCATCACCTCAGGCCTTCCTGAACTCATCCCTATGCTATTCCTCGGTAAATTGGCGATCGAAGATATCCCCGTGTTATACCAAGCTTGCCAAGAGGGCATTCTGACTACGCCTAAATATCTACCGCCTATGTTTGATAACTTTAGTGGCCTTTATGCTTGGTTTGGTTTTGCATCAGGTTTAGCAGGAATCGATTTGAAAGGTGTACAGCGCCATTTCACTCGCTTATTTAAAGACGTACCGAATGTCGTCCCGACCTTTGAGTTACTCGATGATACTGAATTTGACAACAACTCTGACTAATACAGTAACCTGCTTGATTTAAAATAAAAAAGCTCACAACTATGTGAGCTTTTTTATAAAACTAAACGCTAATCTTCGATAGAAAAACCTTCACCATTACATTCAAAATACAACTCATCGCGAGCTCGCTTTGCCACACGTGTAGAAGATAATGGCATTTCCACCCAACTTTTGAACTTGCACTTTCAAATCTTTTAAGGCTTCCACACTAACTGCGGCAGCGCATTTAAATCCAATCGGTCACCCTGAGTCGCGATTGCTATAGCCTTTGGTTTAGTCTGAGGATCTTGGTTAATCACATCGACTAATCCATGCTGCGCCTCGGGTTCTCCATGGACTAAAATTAACGGCGGCTGGCCTTCAAAATGGTGATACCAACGTAATAACTCTGCTTGATCCGCATGGGCTGAAAGTCCACCCACTGTGTGTAACTTAGCCGCTACTTTAATGCTGTTACCATGAATAGACAGTTCCTCAGCGCCATCGACGAGGGCGCGCCCCGGTGTTCCAAGCGCTTGATAACCACAAATAATCACATCACATTCTGGGCGCCATAGATTATGCTCTAAGTGGCTACGAATACGTCCACCGTTACACATGCCGCTCCCTGCGATAATGATCAATCCCTTATGCACATCGTTCAGCGCTATCGACTCTTCGGTCGTTTGGATAAATTCGACATTCGACAACAGTGGATGCTGCCCAGGATGTTGGCGGGTAAAGCGTTTAAAGTCCTCATCCATCAGCGGATAATTATTAACGTAGACGCGTGTCGCCTCAATTGCCATCGGGCTGTCTAGGCAGATTTTCCAACGGCCGAGATCCCATTCTTTAGCATATAAATGAAATAGATATAATAACTCCTGTGCTCGTCCAACCGAAAAAGCGGGGAGCAATATATTGCCTTGGCTCTCGTTGACTGTCTTAGCAAAAATGGCTTTCAACTCGGCTAAGGTATCCGTCCAACTGCGGTGAAAACGATTGCCATAGGTGCTTTCCATTAAGACTAAATCTGCCGAATCCACTAAGGTAGGATTACGTAAAATCGGCATACCTGCACGGCCAAGATCGCCACTGAAGACGATTTTCTTCTGTGATTTTCCCTCACCTAACCACAACTCGACTAAGGCGGAACCTAAAATATGCCCTGCATCTGAGAGGCAAATATCCACATGGGGAATAACCCGAGTCACTTGACCATATTCCAATGGTACAAATTGAGTTATCGCGAGTTCAGCATCTTCAACGGTGAATAGCGGTTCTAGGGGTTCAAGATCATGTTTAGCACGCTTTTTATTGACTCTTTCGGTATCGCGGGTCTGCAGCATAGCCGCATCTTTGAGCATGATGGCGCACAGCTCTGCCGTGGCTTTATGGGTGTAGATAGGCCCATCAAAACCCGCTTTGACTAAAAGTGGTAAACGCCCAGAATGATCGATATGGGCATGGCTAAGCACGACAGCAGAAATAGACTCAGGATCAAATGCGAAGGGATCATGATTACGCAACTCATCAGACTTACCGCCTTGGATCAAACCACAGTCGAGCAATAAGTGTTCATGATCAACCGAGAGTAAATGACACGAACCCGTCACTTCCTCTGTCGCCCCTAAAAACTGCAATGTCATTCGCATGGTGTCCCTCCAAGGTGTTTATCTCATATAAAGATAGACTATGCCCTTATTCCTAAAACAAAAAGGATTAATTAGTCACGTGCGAGCAATGTCAACTTTAGCTGTAATGCTTAGTCATCAATAACCTAACAATGGGTACAACTGACCTTGACGTACCGTTTTGCCAGCGTTAGCAATAGTGCCATCGCGCAGCCATTGTTCGAGCAAAATCTGCAAAGGCTGTTTGACCTCTGCGGCCGTCATTCCAGCGCTAATACTTGGGCTATAGAGTAATTTAAGCAAAATGAAATCGAGCCCAGTGAGTAAGTCCTGCGGGGTTTTGTCGTTAAAGATGGAGGGAAATACTTTCTCTGAATCATTGGGTAAACCAAGCACTTGGGTTATCTCTTCCACTACGCAAGCCACTAACTTACCGTGCATTTTGGCTTGATCTACAGGAATAATAATCCAAGCACGTTCAATCTCTTGCCGTGAATTGAGAGCAAATTTTGCCATACACACAGAGCCATGGACATTTTTCGCCGAGCTCGGTCCCATTAAGCGCATCACCTCACTTGCCCATAGGGATTGACGGGTAAACACTAAGTGCAGATTCGCCTCTGAGAGCGTATCTACCCGTTGAATATCGAGGCCGGTGATCTTGCCTAAGTGTGTTAAGTGCATCAACACTAATTGAGTGTGCAGCGCCTTATCACCCACTTGATGCTCAATAAACACTCGTACCGGTATGCGCCACTTACGCACGCTATGTTTAGCAAGGTCATACTCATTTTGTAGGGCGACTTCACTAAATGCTTGGGTGATATAAGCGGAGTTTTTCCAATCCGTAGCGGGCGTTAACACTTGGGTTAATCCGGGAGATGTTTGAGCAGCAAACAAAGGCAAAACGAATAAACTTAGCGTTAGAAAAAGCCCTAAACGAAACAGACGTGCAGTAAAAAATAACCAACTGTAGAAACGTGTTAATACCCTAAGCCACTTTTGCATTGGCACTCATCCCGCAACTTGACGAGGTCACTGAATCAAAATCATAGCAGTGATACTGATAAAAGAAGTCGAAATCTGCAAACAACCTCATACAACATAGACTTAATAAACTCGCCCAGATAATGCAATGCTGACTAAACAGTAGCCAATAAAACCCCATAATAAAATGACTACACAAAGCATCAATGCATTATTTTTAAACACATTATATTTAATATCATTAATCGTATACTGATGATATTACACCACCATTGCCAAGGATTCAGGATGACAATGGTGTGCATTTTTAGCTTAAGCGCTTTCTAACGAGCATACTCCGTGCAACTATTCAGCGAGTCAGCGAGCTCTAGTCCCTTAACCACCCCTCAACTTCATCGCGCGTCGGTACTGAGCCGCTATGTATGAGCTCACCATCGATCACTACCGCAGGGGTTTTCATCACTTTAAATTTCAATAGGCTTTGAGGATCTGTGTCCTTTTTTACAATCACATCCACACCCATTTCTTCTGATATGTCCGCAATCATCTCAGCGGTTTTGCTACATTTAGCGCAACCACTGCCTAATACTTTGACTTGTTTCATGTTACTTCCTCAACGAACTGTGCTGCAAAATTAAAAATTTCAACCTACTGTCATACTCACAGCCACATATAGCAAGGTAAATTTCCAGCCAAGCAAACTCATAGACAAGAGTATGGCAACATCTATAGCTCAATTCATGCCACAATAAGATAACTGCATTATTAGTTGCATTGCATTGATTGCTATTAATTTCTATATATAAATATAAACAAATATTTATAAACCATCTGTTATAAACACTACCAAAAAACTAAAAAAGTACAGCCTAGTTTTTCATAAAATCACAATACTCTAGTTAATTTCACGACTCAAAAAATAATCTTGATAACACAACAAATATTAATACAACCTAAATTAGATGTTTGGTGAATATAGCTAAAACAGTCAATATTTTACTTGATTATTATTTAGGTATTTCCCCGCCATCATTTATCAACACATCTCGTGACCCATATCACTTATTGCAACATTTAAGATTGATCCTACATCACTAAACACTAGTATCTGCTATGTTGCGGCTGCAACACGATTTATCAACATATTATAACAATACGGAAACCTCCCTATGACCTGGACCCAAACATACACGCCACTCGGTAGCTTGTGGCTAACCGCAATGGTTGCTTTACTGCCTATTGTGTTTTTCTTCCTAGCCTTAACTGTGTTAAAACTTAAAGGCTATATCGCTGGGGCATTAACCTTATTAATTGCCTTAGCAGTCGCGATACTCGCCTACAAAATGCCTATTAGTATCGCGCTTGCTTCTGCTATATATGGTTTTAGTTATGGGCTATGGCCGATTGCTTGGATTATTATTACCGCAGTATTTTTATATAAAATCACCGTTAAAACAGGTCAATTTGAGGTTATTCGCTCGTCAGTCATCTCAGTCACGGAAGATCAACGATTACAAATGCTATTGGTTGGCTTTTCATTTGGAGCCTTCCTCGAAGGTGCTGCGGGTTTTGGGGCACCTGTTGCTATTACAGCTGCGTTACTTGTCGGGCTTGGATTCAATCCATTGTATGCAGCAGGACTTTGCTTAATCGCAAATACGGCACCCGTCGCCTTTGGAGCTATGGGTATCCCAATTATCGTAGCGGGCCAGGTTTCATCACTAGACCCATTCCATATTGGACAACTCGCTGGCCGTCAGTTGCCAATATTATCGATTATTGTCCCCTTCTGGCTCATCGCAATGATGGATGGCATCAGGGGAATACGTCAAACTTGGCCCGCAACATTAGTAGCAGGCGTTTCATTTGCGATCACCCAATTTTTGACCTCAAACTTTATCGGCCCCGAATTACCCGATATTACTTCGGCGTTAGTCAGTCTAATTTGTTTAACGTTATTTTTAAAAGTCTGGCAACCAAAAGAAATATTCAATTTCTCAGGAATGAAAAAAAGAATTACTACCCCTAAGTCTACTTTTTCTAATAGCCAGATATTTAAAGCATGGTCTCCCTTTATTATTCTCACGGCGATTGTAACCCTGTGGAGTCTTAAAGATGTACAACTGGCATTAAGTTTTGCCACTATCAGTATTGAAGTACCTTACTTACATAATCTCGTTATCAAAAGTGCGCCTATTGTCGCTAAGGAAACCCCTTATGCAGCAATATATAAACTTAATTTATTAGGCGCTGTTGGAACAGCCATTTTAATCGCAGCAATGATCTCAATTGTGGTCCTTAAAATGTCAGTAAGTAATGCACTGACATCCTTTAAAGACACTTTAATTGAATTAAAATTCCCGATATTGTCAATTGGATTAGTATTAGCATTTGCCTTTGTTGCAAACTATTCAGGTCTATCTTCAACCTTAGCACTCGTGCTCGCAGGCACTGGCGTGGCATTCCCCTTCTTCTCACCATTCTTAGGTTGGTTAGGGGTGTTTTTAACAGGTTCAGACACCTCATCAAATGCCCTATTTGGTGCGCTGCAAGCCAATACAGCAAACCAAATAGGTGTAACACCGGAGTTATTAGTCGCCGCAAACACTACGGGAGGAGTAACGGGCAAAATGATTTCGCCACAATCTATTGCCGTTGCTTGCGCTGCAACGGGATTGGCGGGTAAAGAATCAGATCTTTTCCGCTTTACGCTAAAGCACAGTCTATTTTTCTGTACTTTCATTGGCGTGATCACAGTACTCCAAGCATACGTAGTCCCTTGGACATTAGTGTTTTTCACTAAATAAAGCGATATCTAAGATATATTAAAAGCCGAGTGATAAACCACTCGGCTTTTTAGATTGGAATGGATATAAAACTCACTCTGCGATGAAGTTAAAATGGGTTCAATTAAGCAAAGTAGCAAGGCAGCTTTATTAATCCCAGTGAAGTCAAACAATCAAAGTCCAGCTTGTCATTCTTGTCGTAGATAAATACCAGGTACATTGATGACAAATGCAACTTAAGCCAGCAATTTCGCCTTATCCTTACCTAATACGCCTTTTAGCACTAAAGAGTTAAAGTGCAATGGTTCCAGCTGCGGCCATTAGTCACTTGCAGTATCAATGAGATCCATTCGGATAGAGATCTAAATACTGGCTCGATAGCATTAATCAACACTGCAAGCTCCTAATCGTTTATCTCATGGCTAAACAATCACTTGATGATAGGTTTCCACATGGTATGACTCGACTAATTCGGGCATCACTTGGTGGAAATAGTGTTGAATTGCATCTTTAGCGCAGTGCTCATCAAAGGCGGCAATATCGACAAACTTCTCTACAAACGTCACGCGACGTGGTTCATCACGGCTCACATTGAGTTCGTAACGAATACAACCCGCTTCACGGCGCGTATCAGGAATAAGGCTCGCGAGCGCAGCGATTAGCGCTTCGGTTTTGCCCTCTTTAGCCAGAAAACTCGCCACGCAGGCAATTTGTTGTTGATTGATTCTATAGTCCGTTGAAATCGACATCTCGGTTCCTTATTGGCTTAATATTGAATGTTTATGTGCCAAGATTTTGTTGATCGTTTATGTTGATAATTGATGTAGATAACTCATATTGATAGCCGCTTATGCTGATTGGTAGCGCATATCTAAATGGGGAATACCATCTTCTAAGTACATCTCAGAGCAGGCGACAAAGCCGAGTTTTTGATAGAAAGCTTTGAGGTAATCTTGAGCCCCGATTTGGATCCCCGCGTCGGGCCATGTCGTCAGTGCAGATTCGATGGCGTGCTGCATTAAAGGCATGGCTAGCCCTTTGCCTCGACCCGCTGGCGATACCACCACACGGCCGATACTCGCCTCTGGATAACTCAACCCCGGCGGTAAAATACGCGCGTAGGCAAGCAGTTCCCCGTCTGACGATAAGCCGAATAAATGCTGGGTTTCTGGATGCCTATCCTTATCGTCAAGCTCTGGATACGCACAGGTCTGCTCTACCACAAACACATCGACTCTTAGCTTCAATATGTCGTATAGCCTATTGGCATTTAATTGATTAAATGTAAGATTTTGCCACTGCAAACGATATCCCTCTGCAAATCATCGAAAAAGAGCTTTGAGTCTACCACAGCATAAAGACCATAAAAAAGCGCCTTAATCCGTGAGGACTAAGGCACAAAGCTGTTGCGCAAACCAATAGATCTGGGGAAATCTATGGCAACAACAGGATAACGAAAAACGTTATTACTCAACCATGGCATCGTGGGCCACAGGCCCTGTCGGTTTACGGATCAGCAGCACAGCGAATACGGCGATGAGTAGCAGAGCGCCCATGATGTAAAACACATCGTTATAGGCCTGAATATAAGCTTGCTGACTCATGGTTTTGCCCAGTAAAGCTTTCGCCTGCGCGGCAGCGGTATAGGGATCTGAACCTCCCGCCTGCAACATGCTTGCGCTTTGGGTTAAATAATCCTGTGCTTGTGTGCTCACTGCGGGTAAAGATTCCTTAATATGAGCCAAATGCCCGCGCGACAAAGTGTCAGTCAGGGTCGCCACCAGCGCGATACCAAAAGCACCACCTAAGTTACGCATCACGTTTAATACCGTCGATGCCGAGGCATTTTCATGGGGTTTTAAATGCATGGTCGCAAGCATTCCAATTGGCACCAGAATAAAAGGCTGACCTAATGCCCGCACTACTTGCGAGGCGATCATCTGCGGTCCGGCATAATCTGCGGTCATCTGGCTATTCATGTAATAGCTAATAGCGAACATTAAAAAGCCAAAGGCAGCGAGATAACGACTATCGAAGCGCTCCATCAATTTCGGCACTAAGGGCAAGACCAATAGCTGCGGAAATCCCATCCACATAATCACACCACCAATTTCTAACGGTGTGTAATCATGGACTTGTGATAGGTAAAGCGGGATCAAATAAATAGCACCGAATAATGCCATGCCCAGTAAAAAATACGCCACGGTAGAGAGCACAAAATCACGCTTACCGAGCAGGCGCAAATTCACTAACGGCTCTTTACGCCTTAACTGGATCCAAACAAATAACACCAGATTCACGACGGCAATAATGGCCAGATTACGAATGAGTTCTGAACCAAACCAGTCCTTGCGGTTACCTTCTTCGAGCACCACTTCAAGGCAACCCATCCCCAGCGCCATAGTGACTATGCCCGCCAGATCGACATTCTTCAGCTTATCCCAAACGACCGACTGCTTCTCTAAACCGTAGGCCAACATGGCCATCACCAACAAACCCGGTGGCACATTGATATAAAACAGATAATGCCAGCTAAATTGCTCAGTCAACCAACCGCCTAAGGTCGGGCCGATTGAAGGCGCAAAGGTCGCCGTCACGCCAAATAACGCCATGCCGACGGCACGCTTGTTATCGGGTAAAAACTCAAGGATAAGCCTAAAGGCCAGCGGAATAAGCGCACCGCCAAAGAAGCCCTGTAGCGCCCGAAAGGCGATCATGGCCTCTAAGTTCCACGCCATAGAACAAAGTACGGAAGCAAAGATAAAGGCGGCCGTGGTCCATAACAGATAACGCCTGACCGACAATCCCGTACTGAGCCAGCCAGAAAGCGGGATCGCGATCATCTCAGCAACCAGATACGCGGTTGAAATCCAACTGCCTTCTTCGAGCGTTGCCCCAAGGCTGCCTTGAATCTCCTTCATCGATGCATTAGTGATTTGAATATCGAGGATCGCCATAAAGGCGCCGATCAAACCACCAAATACCGCAATCCATGAACGGCGACTGCCACGCTCATAATCGGTAGGCTTTCTAGGTACACTGATGCCCTGCGCCTCCATATCGGCAGACGCAGTGATAGAGCCAGTTGCGCTCATACTAACGACCTGTATTTGCAGCGATTGCCGATATTGCAGTACCCGACGCCGTATCCACTTTCACGACCGCACTTAAGCCCGGTAGCATGTGTGCTTCTTCCTCAGACAAATCTAAGCGAATACGCACGGGAATACGCTGCACGATTTTAGTGAAATTACCTGTGGCGTTTTCCGCAGGCAGTAGACTGAATTTGGCTCCGGACGCCGGTGACAGACTATCGATAACACCTATAAAGGTTTTGTCGGGAAACGCATCGAGACTGACCTGCACCGACTGTCCTGGTTGCATATGTTGGATCTGGGTCTCTTTAAAGTTCGCCGTGATCCACACAGCCCCATCCGGAACCAAACTGTAGAGTGCTTGGCCGGGCTGCACGTACTGCCCCACCATAGCGCCACGTTTACCAATCACCCCAGAAAAAGGTGCGGTCACACGGGTATCATTTAACTGAATTTTCGCCAGTTCTAAAGTCGCATTGGCCTGTTCAACCACAGAACCCGCCTGATCTAATTGGGCATTAAAAACCGCTAACTCACGTTGCTTTGCCACTAACACGGCTTGAGCTTCATCGAGACGGGCGGCGGCAGAATCAAATCCTGCTTGCAGTTGATCGACATCATCTTGGGAGCTGTAATTACTGACTTTAAGCTTTTTTGAACGGCTCAATTGTTGTTGTGCCCGTATTTTATCGGCCTTTGCCGCCACCACGCCTGCGCTGGCTTGAGTGATTAACGCCCGTTGCAACTCCACCTTTGCAGCTAAGGTTTGCAAGTCCGCCTTCGCACTCGCCTGTGAGGCTTCGGCTTGACTCACTTTGGCACTAAACTGGTTATCTTCTAGCTGAGCTAATAACTCACCCTTTTGCACATGCTGGTTATCGGTTACATCGCTTAACACAACGTAGCCGGGTACTTTCACGCTGATATGGGAAATATCGGCCTCAACATAAGCGTTATCAGTGGTTTCGATAAAACGTACCTGTGTCCACCAGTAATAACCGCCTCCCGCAACTGCAGCGAGTAACAGTGGAACGGCGATAATGAGTTTACTTTTGGACATGAATGACTCCTTGATTAGTGATATCTAGTGTACTACTGTCTCACTAAGTTTATTAGTCAGTAAAAAATCAACCCACTGTTTCACAGGTGTAACAATGATGGATCTAAATCGCGTGCAAATTTTCGCTCAAGTGGTCGAGCAAGGCAGCTTTACTGGCGCAGCTAAAGCCCTTGGGCTCACTAAGGCAACCGTCAGTCGCAAGATAGCCGAGCTCGAAGCCGATACCGGCACACAACTGCTTTTTCGCACCACGAGAGCCCTAAAACTCACCGAAGCAGGATCGAGTTATTACAACAGGATCAATAAGATCCTCAGCGATCTGCAGAGCGCCGAAAATCAGCTCAGCGCCCAACAGCAATTGATTAAAGGCAATCTAAAAATTGTCTGCCCAATTGAATTAGGCCAATTGTTTTTAGGGCCGATTTTCGCGCAGTTTTTAACGCTTTATCCCGAAATCACCATAGAGGCTGAACTCACCAATCGAAAGGTTGATGTAATAGAAGAAGGCATAGATCTGTTATTTCAAATTGCCGATTCGGGTGACACTCGCCTGCAAAGCTATGCCTTAGTCAACGCCCATAAATCGCTCATGGCAAGCCCAGCTTATTTAGCTGCCCATGGAACACCCAAAGTGCCACAGGACTTAGCAAAACATAAAGCGATTCGCTTGCAGTCGGCGCATATCGAAGGTGCGTGGAAATTATTCGATGGTAAAACTTGGATTGTCGCCGAGCCCAAGACTCAACTGACGGTAAACAATGTCACCCTCGCTCGCGAGGCCGCCATTGCGGGGCTTGGGATCACAGCGGTGCCGTCCATCATAGCCCAAGTCGCATTAGAAAAAGGCGATTTAATCCCGCTACTAGATGACTATCCAATGGTGCAAACTAAGGTAGTGCTTAGCTATCCACAGCGGGCGTATCTACCGCGAAAATACCGCGTCTTTATCGAATTCATCTATAGCTCCCTATTTAAACGTTGGGGATCGCAAGTCTTAGAAGTCCCTGATTTTATCGGCCATGCCGATCTAGATGAATAAATCGAATACCCCAAACAGTAACAATTGTTACTTTGTAAAGTGTAAATTATTGCCTTGAGGATAAATCCTCTATGTCAGAATTGCCTTAATCCATAAGCCCCTATAAGCTTGGCAAGGTAACAGGCTGCAAAAGACCTTAGGTTTTCCTGATACAGTTTGCACAATAAAATTTAACATTTAATCTCAATTTTGGAGGAAACCTAATGAGCTTAATTAAAGAGTTCAAGGCTTTTGCGTCCCGTGGCAATGTGATCGACATGGCCGTTGGTATTATTATAGGTGCCGCATTCGGCAAAATCGTCTCGTCCTTCGTGGCCGATGTCATCATGCCACCAATTGGCATCATCCTAGGTGGTGTGAATTTTAGTGATTTGAGCATAGTGCTACAAGCAGCTCAAGGTGATGCGCCTTCTGTTGTCATTGCCTATGGCAAATTCATTCAGACTATTATCGACTTTACGATTATCGCCTTCGCCATTTTTATGGGTTTAAAAGCCATTAACACCCTAAAACGCAAGGAAGAAGATGCGCCTAAAGCGCCACCAGCACCGACCAAAGAAGAAGAGTTGCTGTCTGAAATCCGCGATCTATTGAAAGCTCAACAAGAAAAATAATCTCAAACTTAAGTGTCACGCATAAAAAACCCATCTCTAGAGATGGGTTTTGTTTTTACATCAGCGAGATAAGTGATTACTCAGCTTCAACATGCACAGTTTCACTGTAATCTTGCACTACTTCTGCCACCCGAATGCGATAAGAGTTAAACAAACAGGGCACGATACCCGTTTGCTCGGCAATGCTGTGGGCCATCTGATTGCGCCATTGGGTAATAGAGGCTTGGTCCTCCCAAAACGACAGGCTTAGTACTTTGCCATCGTCGGTTAAGCTCTGAAAACGTTCGATCGAAATCAATCCCTTGCGGCCTTCTAAATATTGGCGCATTTCAGCGGCCACGTGCAGATACTCTTCCTTCCCTTCCTTTGTCGGGATGACTTCAAAAATTACCGCAATCATAATGTTCTCCAGAAATGAATGTCCTTAATGTCGACTCTAAGACTAGCCCATCTATCACTCTTTAGCTCACTGATTTTTAGAGTTTTAGTCAATGTGATAACCCTGCCTACAACGAAAGGCAATAACCCGAAACATAACAAGTTATTGCCCACGATGACGGCTTACTTGTGATTAACCGAGCTCATCAATGCGCTTATCGCCGCGATATAGCCAGCGATACAAGGTCGGCAAGACGAGTAAGGTCAGCGCCGTCGAGCTAAACAAGCCACCGATAATCACCACTGCCAAGGGCTTTTGGATCTCACTGCCAACACCCGATGACAATAAAATCGGGATCAAGCCTAAGGCCGAGGTGAGTGCCGTCATCAATACCGGCCGTAAACGCCCCACAGTGCCCTCATAAACACAATCATAGAGTGCTTCGCCGCTTTGCCTGCGCTGATTAATCGAATCCACCAGCACCACACCGTTGAGCACAGCCACCCCAAATAGAGTGATAAAGCCAATAGAGCTAGGCACTGACAAATAAGTACCACTGACATACAGGGCCACTATGCCGCCAATCAAAGCTAAGGGCACGTTCGCCATGATGAGCAACACTTGCTTGAATGAACCAAAGGAGAAGTACAACAACAAGGCAATCAAGGCGATAGAAATCGGCACCACTAGCATCAACTTTTGCTGCGCTCGCTGCTGATTCTCATATTGGCCGCCAATGATCACTGTATATCCCGCTGGCAAATCCGCCTTTGGCACTAGGGCATAAATATCTTTTACAACCGAGCCCATATCGCGCCCCGCCACGTTGGCCTGCACCACAACACGGCGCTGCACATCGTCACGGCGAATATTCGGCGGCGCCATTTCCACTTCGACGCTGGCGACTTCCCCTAAGCGCACTGTGGCGCCATTCGTGCCGCTGAGTAACAAGTCTTTAATCGCATCAGGGCTTTGGCGAAACTCGGCCGCGAGTCGCACATTGATGTCGTATCTGGCATTGCCATCGATCACTTGCCCTGCACTCGCGCCGCCAATGCCTTGGCTGACGAGGCTCATCACTTGATCGACACTGATGCCGTAACGCGCCAATAGCTCGCGTTTGGGCCGCACGACTAATTGCGCCTCGCCGCTCACTTGCTCAAGCGACACATCCACGGCACCAGGGATTTTCGCAACGAGATCAGTAAGTGCTTGGCCTTTCTGTGACAATACCGCTAAATCAGGGCCGAAGATTTTAATCGCTAGCTGGGCTTTTACCCCCGAAAGTAATTCATCTACCCGAGTCGCAATCGGCTGCGAAAAGGTCAACAAGAGTCCAGGGAACACGCTGAGCTTTTCCTCCATCAAGCGTTGCAGTTCCAAACGCGAGCTTGCCGACTGCCACTCTGCTATCGGTTTCAAGCCAATATAGACTTCAATATTACTCACAGGCTCGGGATCGCCGCCCAATTCAGGTGCACCAATGCGGCTCAGGGCATATTCCACCTCGGGAAATGCTAGCAAAATAGCCTCAAGCTTAGGTGCTACTTGGAGCGAAGTACCTAAACTCGCTGTTGGTGCCAGCGTCACCCTCAAGTTAATCGTGCCTTCCTCCAGTTCAGGCACAAATTCGGTACCCAGCCTTGGTAGCAATAATAGACTCAAGCCGAACACCACCAAGGCGCTGAACATCACCACCTTTGGCCTAGCAAGCGTTGCCGTCAGTAACTTGCGATAAGCGGTATCCAGTGGCGCTAAAATCACACTTTGTTTAAGCAGCACACCGCGCTTAAACAGATACACAGCAAGGGCTGGCACGGCAATCAGCGCCACCAGCAACGCCGACATCATAGCCAAAATGATACTGACCGCCATCGGCTGAAACAATTTACCCTCAACCCCTTCGAGGGCAAATAACGGTGCAAATACGACGATAATAATGGCGGTGGCGAAGAAGATTGGACTACACACCTCTTTTGCCGCGAGCATGATCCGAATAACCATATTCGATTCGCTGACATCCCCACTGGCTTTAGCGCCATCCTCCTCACTGTGATAGGGATCGTCCTCACCATCGGCACGCGCCCTCGCCTCAGGTAAATGGCGGCGATCCGGTTGGGTTAAGTGTTTGAAAATATTCTCTACCATCACCACAGAGCCATCGACTAGCATACCAATCGCCACAGCTAAACCGCCAAGCGACATCAGGTTTGCCGACAGACCATAATAGGACATCACCATAAGTGCGAGCCCGATAGACACTGGAATCGACAACAGCACCAGCAAGGTCGCGCGGATATTGACGAGGAACAACGCTAAGATCACCACGATAAACACAAAGGCCATTAGCAGCGCGTCGCGCACTGTGGTCACAGCCTTATCGACCAGATCCGCTTGGTCGTAAAACACCTCAAAGGACACGCCATCGGGCAATGCCTGCTCAATAAGGCTCACCCGCGCACCAATATCGTCAATCGTCGCCTTAGTGTTTGCCCCCATGCGTTTGAGCACGACACCAGCCACCACTTCACCGAGATTTTGCACTTGGCCAGATTCATCGCGGCGCGTCATAGTCACAGCCCCGACACGGATCTCACTGCCGAAATCCACCTGAGCGATATCGCCAATACGCACTGGCGTACCGCTGGCTTCGGTCAGAGGGATCTGCGCGATCGCCGCTAATCCCGCATCTCCTGCGGGCAACATGCCATAGCCGCGCACCACAAGTTGCTCTTGGCCTTGGTCCATAAACCAACCGCCAGCGTTGCGGTTATTGCTCTCTAGCGCTTCGGTCACCTGCGCCATCGACAAGCCATAGGCACGCAGTTTATTCGGGTCGACCTGCACTTGGTATTGGCGCACATCGCCACCAAAAGACAAGACTTCAGTCACGCCGCCCACGGGCATCAATATCAACTTCACCAGATAATCATTTAAGCTACGCAGCTCGGCGGCATTAATGCCAGAGTTAGGTTCTGCACGCAGAATATACTGATAAATCTGCCCTAATCCCGAGGTATTGGGGCCGATTTCCGGCACTCCAACGCCGCTTGGGATCATCTCCCGCGCCGCCTGTAACTGTTCAAACACTTGCTGACGGGCGAAGTAAATATCTGTCCCCTCGGCAAATACCACAGTCACAATCGACAAACCAGTACGCGATAACGAGCGCACCTCAGTCACGGCTGGCAAGGCGTACATGGCCGATTCCACCGGATAACTGATAAGTTTTTCCACCTCTTCAGCGGCTAAGCCTTCGGCCGCAGTATTGATGGTCACTTGCACGTTAGTCACATCAGGAAAGGCATCGAGATTCAACTTTGGCAGCATGGCCACACAGCCCACAATCACGGCGAGCAGAGCCAATACCACTAACAGCCGATTTTTAATCGCGGCTTCGATTAACTTTTGCAACATAGAAAATCTCCAAAATGAGGGCGCTCATATTAGTGGGCGTGAATATCAAAGCCCGCTTTCGCCTGCTCGGATGCCAAGAAGAACGCGCCAGCCACCACAACCTTGAGCTGTGCCTGTTGGGCTTTTTCAAGCTCAGGTCCACGCACTAGACTCAAGCCGCGTTGACGTTGCACCACTTCTACCTCAATGGACTCAAAGCCATCCTCATCTTGAATAAAAATCTGCCAATCGCCATCGCCGCCACGGGTCAACGCCGCATCGGGCAGCACTATGCCACTGCCGTTTGGATCGGTAGTAGAGCCAGCAAAGTACAATTCAGCAAATTGCCCCGCATGCAACACATGATCAGGATTGGGCATACTCACCAGCACTTGCTCGGTGCGCGTTACGCTGTCGAGTTCATGGGAGCGACCGATGATCTTACCTGCCAACGTCTTATCCCCTACTTGCACTAAAGCTGAACTGCCAACCTGGATATACGTAGTTTGAGTTGGGGTTAACTGCGCCTCCACCCATAAATAGGATTCATCGGTCAGTTGCATTAAGGGCGTGCCCGCGCTAAACACTTGACCTAGCATGGCGATATCCTGCTGCACTCGGCCGTCAATTGGCGCTAAGAGTTGATAACTGCCTATGGCTTCGGGCGTCGATTCCAGTGCACGAATTTGCGCGGGCGTCATCTTAATGGCCTCTAAAATTGCCCGTTTAAGTTCGGCATCCACCTGCGCCTGCATCCGCCTACTGACGCTAACCGCACCTTCACTCATGCGTTTGACTCGACTCCATTCGGCAGCGGCATTAATGTAGTCCGCCTGTGCCTGCGCAACGGCGGCGCCACCCAAGGTAAGTAAAGGCTCACCTTTTTTCACTTCTTGTCCCGGCACCACATGGCGCGCCAACACACGCACATCGAGCTGCGGCGCAAGGGTCGCGGTTCGATCGCGATCCACCACTAAGGTCGCCGTCGCCCTAATATCGAGATTCAAATTGGCTAGGTTCAAGCTATCGCTCGACAAAGGTAATAAGTTAATCCCCGCCAAGGCTTGCTGCGCTTCGGTCAATTTCAGCGCCTGTTCGCCGTGTTCATCCGTCGACGCCATTTGCGTTACCGAATCGCCACTTTCCTTAGCGACGGGGGCGTGATCACCGCCAGCCAATACAGGCTGAGCGAGAAATGCCAGCGTGCTCAGCACGAATAATGCGAGAGCGATTTTTGATAGGTTAAACCGACGCTTTTCAGACGTCGTTACAGCATCCAGTTGAAGGACATTTTCATGGTGAGTATTTGAATTCATTATTGTGACCTCATGGGTTTACTGTGCGTACGGCGGTATTAGATGTTATCGAAGGGACTGCATTTAGCTTTTCTATAATGAGCTTTTCGATAAAAGGCATAAGCTGGCCGCTTTCGCCCATCCAATTTAACCAACTTTGATAGATAGCCGTTTCTAGGTTTAAGCCCACCAAATAACTGGCGGCTAACTGACGACGGCTCTGTAAGTACTCGCTAGTACTCACATCCCCCGCCTGCCATTGTTGGCTTAAGGATTTAGCGGCTTTAGCACCTGACACTTGCACTAACTCGCGCCAGTCTTGGTAACGTTCGAGTAAACGCGGTAACGCATAGAGGAATTGTTTCTGCTTAGCGGTAAGCACTCGCTCACGGGCAAGATAGCCTTGCTCCGCGATAGCGATGCCCTTATCGGCTACGGCTTGCAACTCACTGTAGTTATTGCGAACTTGTAGAGGAATCGACACGCCGACACCGAGCTTATTGTCCGTGCCTTCCTTTTCAGCGCCTAGGCTAATAGTCGGGTCAGCTGAAGCTTCCGCTTTGACTTGCATGACATTAACTCTGGCGAGCAGCACTTGCTGATAAGCACTCGCCAGGGCTGGCAAGGCTGATTTAGACGTGCCCAACTCGGCCGCTGGCGCTTGCTTAGCCTGAGTCACAAAGAAATGGATCTCCTTGATAAACTCACTAAAAGCGAAATTATTATCCCCAAGTAATTCAATTACTTTGCCATCGGCCACTAAGGCCACCTGCTCGGCTAAGGCGTAGTCGGCAGTATTAGAGGCGACTTCGAGTTGTATCAATTGCAGCTCGACGTTGGATAAATCCCCCGCCGCCAATCGCTGCTCAGCAATATTAAGCTGCGCCTTGGTGAACCTTAATTGCTGCTCGGCAAAGGTCAGCGCCTTACGGCTTTGCGCCTGTTCTGCCAAGGCCTGTAAGCGTTCGGCCAACATTTGGCTACGCTCTAACCCTATGTCCGCTAACAGGATTTGTGCTTCAAGCTCGGCACGCTGTGTCGCCACGCCGCGCTTGTCGCCCCAATCGAGGGTTTGACTGAGCCCTAAGCTGTAGGCATCTGTATCAGCATTTTGATAATTAAGCCCAAGTTCTGGGTTATACACAGCGCGATTTGCCGCCTGAATGGCCAGTTTGGCCTGTTGCTGCCTTACAAGTTGCGCCTGAACTTCAGGTAACTGATTGAACTGTTTGAGTAACTCAGGCAACCATTGGCTAAAGTTGACATGTGCCGTGTCGGTTTCTTTGGCGGGTAAGCCCAGTGATTGCGCCTTAAATGCCTCAACTTCAGAGGCTTTGATTTCAGGGGCATTAGCTTCAGAGGCTTTGGTTTCAAGGACCTTGACTTCAAGGACATTGACTTCAAGAGAGTCATTTTCTGCCGCGAGGGCAAAGGCTAGCAATCCGGCGGCCAATACTAATCCGCAGCTAAACAAGCCCGATCTAAACAGACAAACTAAAGTACGGGCGAGAATCGTTTTTTTCATCGCAAATCCTAACAATATCGAATGTGGATCGGCTGACTTTTGCGCCCAAAGCGAAACGGCTAGATGTGAGCTTCATTTAAATAGCTCAATGCAAAGCAATCATATCGTTCTGGGCATGGCAAATAAGCGCCGATCGAATCATCCCGCCAAGCAATACAGTGCGCGGCTAAAAAGCCAATGACGGCTCCAACAGTTAACGCTGCGAGCATCAGTTCAAGCGTATCTTTTGGGGGATGAACATAACGGGCTTATCACGCGGCAAAATAGAATGAGATCCAATCAGATGAATCAATCGTCATAGGCCGAGAAATAAGCCGAATATTAGAGAATTAAGCGATAGGAGGGCGGTATTTAGGTAAATTTTCAGGCGGAAAATAGGATACATCGGTAGGCAGATAGACGCTTTCTAACGCCTGTACAGGCTGACTCACTGCCTGAGATAACAACGCCACATGACCGCCATGGCATTGGCAGTCGAGGCATAGGTCAAAATCTTGTATTTCAGTGGTTTTCACTAAGTGGGAATGAAATCCGCTGCTTTGGTTTTCTCCCGTGTGATTACTGGTGACACCCGTGGAGTCCGCAAAGCCTAAGGCTTGCTCGCTTGGACAAACGCAATCGACACATTGGGCCAAAGTGGTCACTTGAGCACTAAATTGCAGATGGGGATGATTCTCAGCTTCTTCCGCGCCATTGCCCGCATGTAACTGATGCGCACCCAAATTCGCGCCAGCAAATTGCAGCACGATAATGGCTATCAGTAGGGTCACCATTCGAGTAAAAAATGGCTTAGCGGTAGAATTCAAATATCACCTATAGCAAATAACGGATAACGGATAACGGATAACGGATAACGGATAACGGAACATCTGACCCGTATGTGACCCGTATGATAAACATAAGTTCACAGCTCGCAAGCAAAGTCTTTCAAGCTGTGATCTCTAAAGGCTAACGCTGACTTAAACACTCAGTGCTTATTTAAACACGCAACACTTATTTAAATACACAGTGCTTATTTAAATACACAGTGCTTAGCATAATCAGCGGCTTCGTTAGCAGTCCAATCGCCAGACGGCTTATTTTTCATCTGTTTACACCAAGCATCACTGCCCACTTCTGGCGCGCAGGCACTCAGTCCAGCGGTAAATGCCAACACTAACGCAATCGCACTGACCTTAGAAACGGTCAGCGAAGAAAAAGAGCGCAATTTCAATAATGACATACTTAATTCCTTGTAAATATGGCCTAAATTAGACCATTAAATATTCGAACGCTTAGTGATCCAAGCAATCGCTTTGGCTTTCTGTTCGAGTGGAAACCAAGCCACTTCGCCCTGCATAAAAGGCCCGAGTAAGCGCACCGCATTTCCTACCCAATCAGGGCCGCCCACAAATACTAAGGCTTCAAAATTCGGTAATTGGACTTCACCACTACCGGTCAACGACTCAAATTCCCAGCCTTCGAGTAACACATCCGCCTCAATATACAGGCAAACTTGGCCCCAATCCTTACGATAACTCTTAATCGCAGGCTGTAAACGGGTCCGATAATCGGTGGAGGATAGTCGGCCACTGGCAAAAAGACTGATAACACCCTTAGCAATATCGGGGATTTGGCATAACATAGAGGCACTCCGAATCGAGAACACTTTTGCAGGCAATGGCTTTAGCCAATGCAGCGGCAAAGAATGCGCCCGATGATAACAAATCTATTGGAAAGCCATAAGTCATTATTGATGGCTTCTCAATCCATGCTGAAAAATGCCTAAGTTTGCCATGATAAAAATCTCAAACCGTGTGGAACTTCAGGAAAATGAAATCGAGTGGCAATTTATCCGTTCGAGTGGTGCAGGCGGCCAGCACTTAAATAAAGTGTCCACCGCTGCGCAGCTGATTTTCGATATTAAAAGCTCATCATTACCCGAGTTTTACCAAGAACGCTTGCTCAACAAGGCGGATCACCGCATCACTAAAAGCGGCAAAATCATTATCAAATGCCAAGCGAGTCGCAGCCAAGATGCCAACCGCCAAACGGCTTTGGAGCAATTTATCGCCTTGGTTGCCAGTGTCGGTGAAGTGCAGAAAAAACGCATCCCCACCCGCGCCACTAAAGGCAGCCAAACTCGGCGATTAGAAACCAAGAAACAAAAAGGTGCCACTAAGGCCATGCGTCAACAGAAGAGTGACTATTAACTTAGGTGACAGTTAACTTAGGTGGCAATTAACTCAACTGACAGCCAACTTAGACAATTACTAACCCGGTACCAGAGAAATAACCGCAATTGAACCCAGCCAACAATGGCACAAAATGTCAAAGGTATAATTGGCTCGTACATGCTCAGCTCGCACACAATCGACTAACGGATAATGCAAAATCGATTTGAACAGGTTAAGTTAGTGGCCTATGTCGAAAACTGAAATAAATTTATTCCAACTTTAATCCCAACATTAATCCCAAGGCATGCCGTAAAGGAAAGCGCAATGAGTCACAAAATTTTGCTCGTCAATGGCCCCAATCTCAACCTCTTAGGCCGCCGCGAGCCCAGCGTTTACGGTCATCAAACCTTAGCCGACATAGTGGCGGAGTTAAATCAGCAGGCAAAGTTGGCGGGAGTTGAGCTCGAACATATTCAGTCCAACGCCGAATTTGAGCTAATCAATGCGATTCATGCGACCGATGCCCAGATGATTATTATCAATCCCGCCGCCTTTACTCACACCAGCGTCGCCCTGCGTGATGCCTTGCTTGGCGTGGCAATTCCGTTCTTTGAAGTACATTTATCCAATGTGCACGCCCGTGAAGCCTTTCGCCACCATTCCTATTTTTCCGATAAGGCGATAGGTGTGATTTGCGGTTTCGGTTCACAGGGTTATGAGTTTGCGCTGGCAGCGGCCATTAAACGGCTCAACCAGCCACAGTAATCCCATTCAATAGCGTGCTTTGCAAGGGCAGATAAATGGCAATGGATCTTCGTAAAATTAAAAAACTCATTGAGTTAGTACAAGAATCTGACATAGCAGAACTGGCGATCACCGAAGGTGAAGAATCAATTCGCATCACCCGTTACAGCCCTATGCCAGCCAATGTGCAATCACAGCAAACGCTACCCAGAGCACGCGTCACGCCTTTGAGTGAACAGGCAAAGCAAACAGGCATTTTGCCAAGTACAGAAGGTTTTGTACAAGTCTCACCTATGGTCGGCACTTTTTACGCGGCGGCAGAACTCGATGAGGTGCCGCTGGTTAAAGTCGGTCAACGAGTGAGCCAAGGTGAAGTGATCTGCATTATCGAAGCGATGAGAATGATGAATCCCATCCAAGCCGAGCGCGATGGCGTGGTCAGCACTATTTGGGCCAAAGACGGCGATGAAGTGGCATTCGATCAGCCACTATTTACCTTAATCTAACCGCTCGCCTTCCCATGAATTGAAGCGCACTTAGATTTAAGATGCGGTTTTCAAACCAAGACAGCATTAACCGAGGTCACTATGATATTAATTACCGGCGCCAGCAGTGGTTTAGGCGCGGCGCTCGCATCGCTCTACGCCAAAGAGAATGAAGCACTGACACTCACAGGTCGCCATGCCGAGCGCCTGCAAACCGTCGCCAATGCATTAACGCCTTTCTCCAACAAAACGATCGCTGCTATCACCGCCGATCTCGCCAGTGAATCGAGTCTCGAAGCCCTGTTCGATGGCCTAACGCAAGCCCCTAAAACCGTGATCCACTGCGCGGGCAGCGGCTACTTTGGAGCGATTGAAACCCAAACCGCCAGCGATATCCAAAGCCTGCTCAATAACAATGTCACCTCGACGATTCTGTTAGTGCGGGAATTAGTTAAACGCTATAAAGATCAAGCGGTCACTGTGGTTGTGGTCATGTCCACCGCAGCACTGGCCGCCAAGGCGGGAGAATCCACTTACTGCGCGGCAAAATGGGCGGTACGGGGATTTATCGAATCGGTGCGATTAGAGCTTAAACAAAGCCCAATGAAGTTGATTGCCGTGTATCCCGGTGGCATGGACACAGGCTTTTGGCCCAGTAGCGGTAAGGCTTTAGATACCTCAAGCTTTATGTCCGCCGATGAAGCGGCGGGCATGCTCAAACAAGCCTTGGTTGCCACAGAGCATGGTTATATCGCCGATATCACCATACAAAGGGGCTAAATGTGCGGATTCGAGACGCAGAATATGACCACTGCGTCTCTTCCTTAGCGCTCGCTAGTCGGCGCAGTTTGCTGTGTTTAGGGTAACGACGCGACGGCTTTCTCTGTGGGTCAGCCACCACATCAGCAGTCCTCCCAATGACAACAAAGACGCCGCATAACCTGTTGCGGCAATGCCTTGTCCAGACAGGATCACTAAACTGCCCACCCAAGGGCCAATTGCATTGGCAAGATTAAAGGCGCATTGCACTAAAGCGCCTGTCATGGCTTGCCCATCGGGCGCCACATCCATCAATCTGGCTTGCACAATAGTGGCGAGCCCTAACCCACAACCGACAAAAAATACCACGGGCATCAGCGCCCAGTAATGTCCGGTCAAACTCGGGTAAATCGCCAACACCACAGTGCTTAACACTAACGACCAAAACGCCGCCGCTAAGGCCGACTTATCCGCCGCCCAGCCGCAAACTAAGGTGCCCAATGTTGCGCCAATACCAAATACCGCCATCATGATTGGGATCTTAAACGGCTCGACTTGTGTCACTTGGATTAAGGTTTCAGCCAGATAGGTATACACGCAGAAGATACCACCAAAGCCAATGGCCGCGATACCGAGCGTCAGCCAGACTTCACGATTTTTAAGGGTTTGTAGCTCTTTTTTGGGACTCGCATCAGCGGGCACGGCTTGATTAGGTGCTAAAAAATACACCATTATCGCGGTAATGGTCGCCAGAATTGCCACTATGCCAATGCCAGAGCGCCAGCCCACAGTTTGCCCCATCCAAGTCGCAAACGGCACACCGATAATCGTCGCCAGCGTAAGGCCAATAATCACCCGCGATACGGCGCGGGCCTTCATTTCTGGCGGCACTAAAGAGGCGGCGAGCAACATAGCCACGCCGAAATAAGCGCCGTGGGGCAAGCCGCTGAGAAAACGAAAAAAGATTAACCAATTCAATGATGGCGCTAACGCACTTAAGCCATTGGCCACCGCCATTAACCCGGCTAAGGCAATCAAGAGTGTTCGCCGTCTGACCCTAACGGCCAGCACCATGATAATTGGCGAACCGACCACAACCCCCAGCGCATAGGCACTAATGGCATAACTCACATGGGCAACCTCTACCCCTAAATCACTCGCGATATAAGGCACTAAGGTCATGGAAGCAAATTCTGTGGTGCCTAAAGCGAATGTTCCGAGTGCTAAGGCAAGTAACACCCATAATGTACTGGCGCCCTTATGCTGATTTTGGACAGATGGATTTTGAACCTGATGTTGAACGGTTTTCAAACGTTTTCTCCGCTATGCTATAAAACGACAACTAGCTGATAAATAACTAATAAAAAGATAATAAAAGATGATAAATAACTAATAAAAAGATAATAAAAGATGATAAATAAATTGGAGCCCACTAAGGGGCTCCAATTTCTCAGTCATTTACGTAATGTAAATCTATCTGACTAACTGTTCTTGATAGGTTTGACTGTTCCAGTCGTAGGCGTAAAGCGTGCCTTGCCACTCGTAAAGTGTACGACCATCCTGCTGCACAACCCTAGCATTGCTCGGCAAGCTAGACACACTGTGCGGTGCGCGTGGGCGCGGAGTTGCAGCTGTTTTGCCTGCGGCATTACTAGTTTGCGACACCAGTTGCCCAGTCGTTTGTCCGGCCATATTTACAGGCATACTCGACACCATACGGCCTTCACTCGCAGAATACTGCATACTGGTTGTTACCCGTACAGGTGCAGAAATGGCCACAGGTTCATCATCATAGGCCATAGGAATCGACAAACCTATGCCCGAATAGGGCGAGTTCCAGTAATTTCGAGCGTAGGCGTCACGCGACGTATTCCAACCCCAATCATTGTTCCAATGGGTGTTCACACCGTAACCAACATTCCAACCCGATCCCCACCCCGTAGCGAGCCCTAAACCCCAAGGGTAATAAGGTCGATAATAGGGACGATAATGGCGATTATCTTTGCGCACATGGCGGTTGTCGTAATAATTGTCATGACGATTGTTGTAATGACTATCGCCACGACTGTAGCTATCACGATGACCGTGGCGTTCGTCTTGATCCGAATAGCCTCTATTTCCGGCCACCGCCACAGTCGGCACACTGAGCGCCCCCAAAAGTGAGATCCCCACGGCAAGCGATAAAACCAAGCACTTTAGCGACCGCTTATGCGCGCCATGTGATTGACTTTGAACACACTTTTCTTGAGCAAACCATACAGGAATATTCATATAAACCTCGAAATAAAGGGCGTAAGCGAGATCTATCGCGACTTACTGGTAACCATTTTACGCTTCCTAAGCTTGAAGATCACTGAATTGGTTAACCCTAAAACAGAAAAATGCTATAGTGCGCGCCACATGGATTTTCACTGCAGAGGCTATTTCCACATGAGTTTTAAGGATTTACGCAGCTTTATTGATCACTTAGAAGCCAATGGCGAACTCAAACGCATTAGCTACCCAGTTGATCCTCATTTAGAAATGACAGAGATCGCCGATCGCGTATTACGCGCTCAAGGCCCTGCGCTATTATTTGAAAATCCCAAAAATCATCACATGCCCGTGTTGGTAAACCTGTTCGGTACGCCAAAACGTGTGGCCATGGCACTCGGCAAAGACGACCCATTAGCCCTGCGCGAAGTGGGCGAACTGTTAGCCTTTTTAAAGGAACCTGAGCCACCACGCGGTTTTAAAGACGCGATCGCTAAGATCCCTATGTTCAAGCAAGCCTTGAATATGCCGCCAAAGACAGTGCGTAATCCGCCTTGCCAACAAATCATCAAAACCGGCGATGAGGTCGACTTAACCCAATTGCCTATTCAGCATTGCTGGCCTGGCGATGTCGCGCCACTAGTGACCTGGGGCTTAACCATCACCAAAGGCCCGCGCAAGAGTCGTCAGAATTTAGGCATTTATCGCCAACAATTACTGGGTAAAAACAAGCTGATTATGCGCTGGTTATCCCACCGTGGCGGCGCGTTAGATTTTGCTGATTTTAAACAACAATTCCCCGGTGAGCGTTATCCGGTTGTGGTCGCACTCGGCGCCGATCCTGTGACCATTTTAGGTGCCGTCACCCCAGTCCCCGATTCCATGAGCGAATACGCTTTTGCCGGTTTACTGCGCGGTGAACGTACCGAAGTCTGTAAGGCATTAAGCTGTGACTTAGAAGTGCCCGCCACCAGTGAAATCATCCTCGAAGGCTATATCGATCCTGAGGAACTGGCGGAAGAAGGCCCCTACGGCGATCACACGGGTTACTACAACGAAACCGATAAGTTTCCAGTATTTACCGTTACTCACATCACTCAGCGTAAAGATGCCATCTACCACAGCACTTACACTGGCCGTCCACCGGATGAGCCCGCCATGCTGGGGGTCGCATTAAACGAAGTGTTTGTGCCGATTTTGCGTAAGCAATATCCTGAGATCGTTGATTTTTATCTGCCGCCTGAGGGTTGTTCGTACCGCATGGCAGTGATCTCCATTCGCAAACAATATCCGGGACATGCCAAACGAGTGATGATGGGCGCTTGGTCTTTCCTGCGCCAATTTATGTACACTAAGTTTATTGTCATAGTGGATGAAGATGTGAACTGTCGTGACTGGCAGGATGTGATCTGGGCGATCACCACCCGCATGGACCCTAAACGCGATACTGTGATGATCGAAAACACCCCGATCGACTACCTCGATTTTGCTTCACCCGTTGCGGGCTTAGGCTCAAAAATGGGACTCGATGCCACCAATAAGTGGGAAGGTGAAACCAACCGCGAATGGGGCACGCCAATCGTGATGGATCCAAAAGTAAAACAAAAGATCGACTCAATCTGGGATGAGTTAGGCATAGACGACAGCCCAACCCTATAATTCAGCTTAAGCCATTACTCAAGTATCGGCTTAAGCCAAGAGAATAGGCCAATAACAGGCCTCTAAAGCGACACCTAGACACATACTGTTGAAGAAAGGTGCAAAGGAAGTTTGATGAAAACCATACGTTGTAAGATAGAGAAAGTTAACCCATTTAACGATGCCGTATATCAAGTATTGTTAAGGCCTGAAACCGCCTTCGATTTCCAAGCGGGGCAATACTTATGTGTTGTCATGGGTGAAAAAGATAAACGCCCCTTCTCTATCGCATCAGCGCCAAACGCCGAGCTGATCGAATTACACATTGGCGCCGCTGTAAGTGAAAGCTACCCAATGCAAGTGGTCGAGCGCCTGAAAGCCTGCGCCATTGATGGCAGCACTATCGACATCGAAGCCCCAGGCGGCGAAGCCCACCTGCGTCACGAAAGCATTCGCCCTCGTCTGTTAATCGCCGGCGGCACAGGTTTCTCTTACATTAAAAGTATCATCGAGCACCAAATCGCCCTCGGCCAACAAGTTGAAACTATGCTGTATTGGGGTTGTCGCACCCAAGATGCCATGTATTTTGAAACCATCGCTCGCCAATGGCACGACGCTCACCCTTGGTTACACTTTGTGCCAGTCATCGAAGAAGCTCCCGCAAATTGGCAAGGCAAAACCGCCAATCTGTTAGCGCAAATCAAACAAGATTTTGTCAGCTTAAATGGCTACGACATCTATATCGCCGGCCGTTTCGACATGGTGGGTGCTGCACGGGAAATCTTCCGCGAGATTGGTGTAGAAGAAGCGCATCTCTACGGAGATGCGTTCGCGTTTATCAAATAACGCGATAATTGGTTAGCTTAGCTGGCTAACCTTTGCCAGCTAAGGCTTAAATAATAAACCCCAGTTTTTACTGGGGTTTTGTTTTTACATTACGCCGTATTTCACTTATTGGTGTGTTCTAAAGATCTAGAAATTTTCAAGTCAGCGAATAATGTAATTATTAAGCACTGTCATTCCAGTGACTCGCCGTAAATATATCCCTATAGGCTCGACGGCGGCATCCATGCCGCCAACGGTCACTTACATGCCAGTGCTTAATCTCCTTAAACTCCTCAGAAACCTGAAAGTCTTTTTTACTGCCATGATTGCTGAAAGTTTAACAATGGGCGGGTCATCAAATTACTAACAGATAGTAAAGATGTAAACTACATCAGCTGTGAATCTCTTCACAGCCCACATACCCTATAGTTTAGATTAATCTGGCTTTCAATCATCACGACTTCAACCTCAGGAGAAGAACACTCGTGACAGAAGAAGCTAAATGCCAGCTCACCACTTATCAGTCCGCTCTTATCGGTCTAGTGACTATAAGACTAAGATCATCTTGCCAATGTAATCCCGGTGCTTTCATAAACCCGGCATCCTCATCACGGAGAATCACATAGCCAGAAGTTGACTACGCGCCATTAAGATTAGGTGTCTCTATTCTTTTATCTCTTTCAGTGTAAAAAGAACTAACGGAATATTTTTACAGAATACTTCGGAAATTTTCTAGTGATATTAATGATATATAAGATAAGAATGCCAACTCTTATAGTTCAACTTTTTAGGTCTGTATGCCAAAATCAATTTTATCACCCATTATTCCCATAGCTTCCACTCAATCAATATTTGGCACTGTAGGGAAAAGCGAAAATGATTTTTCCAAAAATGTAAAAAGTGTTCGGAATATCCCAAATGTAGCAGCACAAATATCACCAAGGGTCTTCAATCATAATGGCATAGCGATAAGCCAAACAGGTCATGCTAAACAATTAGTTATTTTGACTCACGGCGGATGGAAAGAGCTTGAGAATAAGTCAACCGCCTTTCGCCGCCAGGTCGGTGATGGATGGACACATGTACCCACTGGATTACGTATAGATTTCTATACTGAGGATAAAAACTTCACTAAAGGGCCGAGTGTACTTTCAGAAGTGAATAAACGACCAAATGATGCGCTTAAAGGATTAGAGCCCCATCTAGGGCTCAGTGAAAGCGATTTAGTTCTCTTAGCGAATAGTCGAAATAAGTCGGTTGAGAGTATTAGAGATGACATGCTGAACTTGGCGACTTATAAGAAAGATGGCGTCACTGAGGGCGGGAGAGTGAAAGATTATGCCTTATACCATCATGAAAATACTCATGCCTTAATACAGCAACATCAAAATGGAAAATATAGTCCAGATGTTGATATTGCATTGGTCACGGATAAAAAGCATAAACGACATCTCTCTGATATTTTTGAAGCGATCAAAAAATCTGGAGCAGAATATCAGGTTATTCACTTTGGAGCTTGTAGGGTTGAACGAAGTGGTTCTGCAGTGCCTGAGTTAGCATAATCTCAGCAGTCAGAATCGCAACGGATTTGACCAGTAGACGATTTGAGACCTAGCAACACCTTTAGACACCTTGCTAAGTGAGTTAAATCACTTAGCAAGGTGAATCATGGCGACATAGAAAATCGCTGAATTTAGAGTCGAAGCACTGAGGCGTGTGGATAAGATCGCTGTTGCCGCTCAGCTCACCGTTAGACAATTGTCACTCACCCCATACCCGACCAATGAGGACTGCTCGTCCTATCAAAAACGTCCATGTTAAATAGCCAGCTCGATATCCATATCTCGCGCTCAAAGCGGCCGTAGGCCTTCGCCCTTGGATTCTCCAAGACGAACAACTTCCATATCTAACTGCCAGTTCGTCATCCATGACTCTCGTTCATAACGCTGCTGCGCAGCATTCACCCTAGCGAAGTTACATGCATTAGTGACTGGCTTCGTGCTTATTCGAAAATCGCTCACGCGATTTTCTTCAACCCCTTCAGCAACTTCGCAGGTGATAGGTATTATCTGTAGCTAACGAGTTAAAAATTTAATTTTAATCATACTGTTATCACTATTTATAGCTTTTTAATTCCATTAAAAGAAGCGGCTAATTGTTGAAGCTCGCCAGTTTCATGAAGCCACAAATAAACCGTGTCCAAAAACCTGCCTGACTCTTTTATAAAAACCATTTGGTCACCTAACCCATTGCCCGCAATTGTGATGGCATTCTCAGGGAAATGACCGAACCCTTTGCAGGAACTAGTTTCATAAAGGATGTGATGACAAGTGCGGGAAATTCGTTTTCTATCGGAAGTATCTTTAATCGGGTACAACTCCCAATCATCATCTGCCGTAGCAGCCTCGCCACCATTATCCAATTTCATTGCTTCACGATATTCGTGTGGCAATGTTGCACCCAACTCTAGTTCAGTTAGGACTAGTTGTTCTTCCGATAAATCAAAGGGCACTTACCTCTCCTTAGATAGAAAATCTAGCCGCCCATTATAAATCACTATTCGAGTGTGAAAACAGCAAAAAAATCATCGACATCGAAAAATGCTTCCACTAACTTATGCATAAGATCTCCAGTGTAATGGGGCTCTCGTGGTCAAAAAAATCGATCACGAGGAGGGCCATTAGTTCAGATTAGTTAATAATCTCTAGCTACTAAGAAAGGAATCAGATAATGCAAATAAATAAGGATTGGTCATTCTCCGAAGCTATTTTAAAAATTAACAGTAACTATAAGCCTGGAGGTCAGTTTTCTGGAAAGGCTAGAAATGTCGCTATCGAACACTGGGTGCAATTAGCAGGTAAAAATAAAGCCCGAATTGAACTTCAATCGGCTTTGGATGAGTGCGGAACTAAGAAAGCGTTTTATCAAAAATACCAAATGGCGAGTGCTACGTTGGAAGTAATTCTGGAGCTTATCTCTAACCTGCCTGAGCAACAACTTGTACAGCCAAAAGCACATACCAGCAAATATCAAAAAGTAGACAGAGCTTTCAGCTTTCTTGTTAGTAAGGAACGATCAGGTGAAACTTTCACGATAAAAGAGCTTGCTGAAGCTACAGACTGGACAGTTGAAACGTGCAGAACATACCCAACAAAGCGTTGGCATCAGTATGTGGAGAAGATTGGTATGGATTATTCCAGCTCGGGCTTTGCCTACATGAGTTTGGAAGAGTTCAGGGCCGTTCACAGCCAAAAATTGCAACAAACTACAGATCTATCTTCACGAGGTATTTTGCTTGAGAAAGCAAAGGAATTTGCCTTGCTAGCAGTATCAACCTATAACAATCCTTTTACTCACTATAAAACCTATGGGTTTATAGTGAATGTTGTGATTGCTTACACTTCCTTGTTTCACGCAATTTTCGAGAAAAAAGGGGTGGATTATAGGTATCTTGATGGTTCTGGTAATCCAGTCATGATTGATGGGGATACGAAAGCTTGGGAATTATCAAAATGTTGTCGGTATTACTGGCAAAATACTGGAGCGGCTGAGGTAGCTAATATTGAATTTTTGATTGGGCTAAGAAACAGAATAGAACACCGAAGTCTTCCTGCTTTGGACCTTGCTGTTGCAGGAGAATGCCAATCAGCTCTTTCTAATTTTGAGAACCTTCTGATTAAGGAATTTGGAGACACGCACACGCTATGCGCAAATCTAGCCATTGCAATGCAGTTAACCAGAATTTCTGAGCAGGCTCAAATTGATGCAATGAAGCAGCTACAAAGAGAAAACTACCGTGTTGTTCGGGAATACATGGAAACTTTTAGAAAAGACCTCGATGAAGATGTGTTTCAAAGTCAACACTTCCGATTAAGAGCATTTTTGGTCCCCAAAGTAGGCAATCATGCAAAAAGCTCTGATTTGACTATTGAGTTTGTTAATGTAGAAAAACTGAGTGCTGAGCAGCTCATGAATTATGAACGTGGTATAGCTTTTATTAAGGGAGTTGAGTCTCCATATAAGTTAAAACCAGGCAAGGTGGTCGCTCTTTTAAATGACCATTTCTCTGAGTTCAATATGGCAATGCACACAAAGTGTTGGAAATACTTCACGGCTAGACCGCAGAGCATTGAGGTCTCTTTTAAAGGTGAATATGCAGGCTACGTAGAGGGTTTTGATCATTATCTTTATACAAAAACGTGGGTCGAACACCTTAAGACTGTAATGAATAATAAAACTTTGATCGCAACAATAAAAAGTCATGAAAATCAATAAAATATGAGGAATATATGGTCACTTCGGGTTTAGAAGGCCAATCTACTTTCCTTTTCAAACTACATTCACGCTAAATTGATATATCACCTTTTACAACAGAGTATCGATTATTAATGATTGGTGGTTTTGCAACATATATCCGGCGTCTCAGCCCAGCGGAGAATTGAGACACTTACAATTATTTGGCTTTCAGGGCTAACTAACAACATTAAAACTTAAGGGATACACCATACCCTCGGAGTTGCCGCAGGGCGAATAGACAAATTGCGTGAGTCTCGACATGGATGGCGAGCTAGCTTTCGCAGGTGCAGGGATGCATCCTTCGGAAGCGATAGCAAATTTGTCAATGAGCACAAGGGGCTTTCAACTCCGTTAGGGGCGTCTTGGAGAATCCAAGGAGGATAGGACGAGCAGTCCTCCTTGGTCGGGTGTGGGGTGAAGCCCCACGACTTTGACTTAGATTTAAAAAGTTAACAGTTAAACTAATGCCCAAAACTCAAACGAAGTTTAAAAAATCAAAGCCCTGCGGCACCTGAGCAACCCCCTACACTTGTGGTCTATGTAGATCGAAACGCAGATCTTCACAGATCCCATAATAAGCCGATGGGCCGCCGGCACGTAATACGGGCTCGGCAAGGGCAGTTTGATAAATCCCCTCGGCATTGAGTAAATGCTTAGCAATATGCACGGCCACCACTTCACCTAACACTAACCAAGTATCAATCTTGTCGCCATTGGCGGCGGTGAGTTGAATACATTGGGACAATTTGCATTCGAAGTTTACTGGGCTTTCAGCCACTAAATCGGCCTTAACAATGGTGCCAGCTTTAGCCGTGAGTCCTGCAAAACTAAACTCATCTTGACCGCGTGGCAGCATGGCGGAGGTTTGATTCATCTGCTCGGCTAAGCCGCGAGTGGTGAGGTTCCACACAAACTCCCCTGTTTCGACGATATTGGCGACACTGTCTTTCCAACCTGTGCTGGCAAAGCCGATGATGGGTGGTTTGTAGTTGAAACAATTGAAAAAGCTGTAAGGTGCGAGATTGCGTTGCCCCTCGGCATTCCGCGATGAAATCCAGCCGATCGGTCGAGGCCCCACAATCGCATTTAAAGGATCGTGTGCAAGGCCATGGCCTTTGCTCGGTTCGTAAAAATAGCGGTTATCAGCAGTCATACTTCATCCTTTTGTTATTGCCACAACAATACTGGTGCAATTAATACAGCCATCACAGGTACGCTTTTATAGCCGCTATCTTACCCAAGTTTCGAGCAGCGACCAAAAGTCTGTAGGGCAACTTAAGTCAGCTCCTTGAACAACATCTGGCTGCAAATTTCAAATCCAACACACTCTTCTGCTAAAGTAATACTTATCAGTGGGCTAAAAAGCCTAACTCTGCTAAATAGCATGCGGCAAATGAAGGAGCGGTGAATGGGCGCGATAAAAGGGGGATGGAAGAGGTTGTTGTTGGTCACAGTGCTGTTAGCGACGGGTTGTGCCAGCGTAGCGCAAATCGATTTTAATGCTCTGTTTGGCACTAGCTCACCGCAAAAACGTGTCGAAAATGCACAGCTGAACGACCAATTTATTCAACAAGCCGAGTTTGTGCACACACAAGTTGAGCCTATTCTCAATAGCCGCTGCGTGGTATGTCATGCCTGTTACGATGCCCCCTGTCAGTTAAAAATGACCTCAAGCGAAGGTATAGAGCGTGGGGCAAGTAAGGAAAAGGTTTACCAAGGCACACGCTTAGTCGCTGCCACACCTAATCGCTTACTTGTCGATGCCTTTACCCCAGAAGCTTGGCGTCAACGCGGGTTTTACCCCATGCTAAACGAGCGCGATCAAACCCCAGAAGCCAATACCCAAGCCTCGGTATTAGCCAGAATGCTCACGCTTAAGCAAATGCATCCCCTGCCCGAAGACAAGATTTTAGATAAGCGTTTTGATTTCAGCCTAGACAGAGTTCAGCAATGCGCCAGCCTAGAGGAAATGGACAAATACGAGCAAAGCCAGCCCCTTGCAGGTATGCCTTATGGCTTGCCAGCACTGAATGCGAATGAACATCAAGTGTTGATGCACTGGCTCGAGCAAGGTGCGCCACTGCCGTTTGCACAAGCGCTTACACCTGAATTTATTGCAGAAATAACCCTCTGGGAGAAGTTTTTAAACGGCGACAGTTTAAAAAGCCAATTAAGTGCACGCTACATCTACGAGCATTTGTTTGCCTTCCATTTATATTTTGAGTCTTTGAATCAGCCGAACACCCAGCCTTTATTCTTCGAGTTAGTGCGTTCTCGGACGCCGCCGGGGCAAGCGCTGGATATTATCGCCTCCCGTCGTCCCTTCGATGATCCTAAGGTGGAGCGAGTCTATTACCGCTTTCGGCCTTATCGGGCAACCATAGTCGATAAAACCCATATCCCCTACGCTTTGAATACCGGCTTGCTGGATAACTGGCAACAATGGTTTATCGATGCGGATTACTCAGTCACTCAACTGCCGAGCTACAAGCCGAGCGTTGCGGCCAATCCCTTTGAAGCTTTTATTCAAATTCCTGCCAGTGCGCGCTATCGATTTATGCTGACCCGCGCCCAAGATACCATTATGGGCTTTATCAAAGGCCCAGTGTGCCGTGGTCAGGTGGCGCTCAATGTCATTAACGATAGATTCTGGGTGTACTTTGTGACTCCAGATTATATGGACGACACTGACTTTAGCGCCTTTTACCATTCCCAACTTGAAAACCTACGTATGCCAGCGGAGGAAGAAAGCACTGCACTCGCCGTAACTTGGGTGAAATATGCCGCCAAACAAGGCAAATATATGCGGGCGCGTAATCAGTTCTTGAACGAGAAATTCAAAAACGGCCAGCACCTCACTATCGACGGACTCTGGGATGGCGACGACACCAATGATAATGCCAGCCTGACAGTGCTACGCCACTTCGACAATGCCACAGTGGTCAAAGGCTTAGTCGGCGAACCGCCCAAAACGGCTTGGATTATCGATTATGCCTTGCTGGAGCGTATCCACTATTTATTGGTCGCGGGTTTCGATGTTTATGGTAACTACGGCCACCAGCTATTAACTCGCTTATACATGGATTTTTTACGGATGGAGGGGGAATCGAATTTCCTGACCCTATTGCCGCAGGAGGAAAGACGCAAGCAGTTGAGTGATTGGTATCAAGGGGCAGGTACTCAGCTCACGGCCTTTATCGCAGGGGATATCAACACCTTTCATCAGCCTACGGGCGTACTCTACTTTAGCGACGATCTAAAGGGCGAGCTGTATCAAAAACTCGGACAGAAGGTTGCTAAGGTTCAACCCAATCGATATTACATAGAAAACAGCAGCTTGCAAATACATAGCAAAGCACTTTTACACACATTAGATCGATTAAAAGGCACACAAGCGACCCTGTTACCTGAACTAACCATGATCATGGTCGAACCTGAAAAAGCGGGTAAAGCTGAGATATTTACCTTAGTTCGCAATAGCGCCCATCGGAATATTTCGAGCCTGTTTAATGAGGCGAGTAACCGCGAACCCGCTAAAGATGATGTCACTTTAGTGCATGGCTTATTGGGTAGTTATCCTGAGGCATTTTGGCGAGTGAAAGAACAAGACTTGCCTAACGTCGTGGCGACAATAGAGAAAATGCAAACTGAAAAAGACTATGAAGCACTGTTAGATATGGTGGGTGTACGCCGTACTGATCCGAAGTTTTGGGCCTTTAGTGACAAACTCAATCAGATCTTTTTCGACAATCACCCGATAGAAAGTGGGTGGCTGGATTACAACCGACTGCAAAATCGTTAATAAAAAGGGGAACGTTAGTGTTCCCCTTCCTTTCAAATCAACCCAGTAAACTTACCAGATCTTAACGCGATCTTCAGGGGCTAAATACAGCTTGTCGCTAGGCTTAACATCGAATGCAGTATACCAAGCATCTAAGTTACGCACGGTCAGCGCGCGATACATGCCGGGGGCATGTCCATCGGTTGCCACCCGAGCACGCAGGGCTTCGTCACGCATCTTAGTGGCCCAGGTTTGCGCAAAGCCGATAAAGAAGCGTTGATCACCCGTAAAGCCTCCAATCACTGGCGCATCTTTGCCTTTAAGCGAGGCGTGGTAAGCATCATAAGCGGCGGCTAAACCTGCTACGTCGGCAATGTTTTCACCTAAGGTCAACTTACCATTCACGTGTAAATCAGGGAAAGGCGCATAGGCATCAAACTGCTGCGCTAACGCATCGCCTTGCTTATCAAATTGAGCAAAGTCAGCGGGCGTCCACCAGTTACGCATAGCACCAGTCGAGTCAAAGGCCGCACCATTGTTATCAAAACTATGGCTGATTTCATGGCCAATCACAGCGCCAATCGCGCCATAGTTGTAAGCGGCATCGGCCTTAGCATCGAAGAATGGCGGTTGCAAAATACCCGCTGGGAAGTTAAGCGCATTCTGCACGGGCAAATTCACCGCATTCACCACTTGCGGCGTCATCCACCACTCGCCTTTATCCATTGGTTTGCCAATCTTGGCTAACTGATGGCTGTACTCCACTTTTTCGCCATTGATGGCATTGGCGTAGGCATTGGTCGCAGTCACTGCATAGCTGTCGTAATTGCGCCATTTGTCGGGATAACCCACGCCCACCGCCATCGTTGCCACTTTTGCTAGGGCTTCTTTCTTGGTTGAAGGGTCCATCCAATCGAGTTTTTCCACTCGCTGACCGAAGGCGGTCACTATGTTATCCACCATAGTGCTGACTTCTGCTTTGGCCGAAGCAGGGAAATATTGCTCGGCATAGGCATGGCCTACGGCATCACCTAAATATTGGTCGAGTGCTGCTAAGGCACGTTTATCGCGGCTGCGCTGCTCTGGCGTGCCAGAAAGCTTAGTGCCATTAAAAGCAAACGAAGCGTTGTCGATAGCCGATGGCAACACATCAGCATGGCTGTTGATATGGTGGAACACGAGCCAATCTTTCCATGCTTCTAAAGGCTCTGAGGCCACAAGCGCAGAAAGTCCCGTAATCGCCGTTGCATGGTAGGCCGCAAATTTAGGCTGATTGCCCAGTTGCGCCGCCGCTAGAAAGGCAGTCCAATCGATGCCCGGTGCTTTGGCATCAAAGTCAGCACGGCTCCATACACCCGAAGACTGAGTAAAATCTTCGCTTGCTTCACGGCTGGCGTGGGCTGCGGCAATCTTGTTTTCAAGGGCGAAAATACGATCGGCACGGACAGCGGCATCGCTCACACCCGCATCTTTGAGCAAGGTTTCAATGTAAGCGCGGTAAGCGGTGCGAATGTCGACCATTTTAGGATCGGCAGACAGGTAATATTCACGCTCAGGTAAGCCTAAACCGCCCTGTAAAAAGTAAGGTAAGACTTCGCCCGGCGTGGCTAAACCTTGGGTGACGAAGATCCCAAATAGGTTTTCGGTATAAAAGTCAGTCGCGTTGAGAGGGTCGACATCGGCGCGCAGATTTCCGCCTAACGCCGCAGATAAATCCTGCTTGCTCGCAATGGCCTCATAACGGGCAATATCCGCCTCGGCAGGCTTCATTCCTGCGGCATCAATAGCGGCGGTATCTGTGTAAGCCTTGTAGAAATCGGCGATACGCGCTTCGTCGCTTCCCGCCGTATGTTGCGCTTTCACCAGATCGGCAATCAAACTGGTTTTATGCTTTTCGGTTGCTTCAAAGGCAACGAGGAAAGCGCCAGTGCTGGAGCGATCGGCTGGGATCATCGTCGTTTTCATCCATTCGCCATTGGCGTAGGTATAAAAATCATCCCCTGGTTTTACCGTTGGCGTCATAGCCGCGACATTAATGCCAATCGGCATTTGAGCCGCAACGTCTTGACTTTTTAGCGCGTTTTCGCTGGTTTTTACGGTGTTTTCTGTGGTGTTATCACTGCAAGCAGTGAGCCCAGCCAGTACTGAAGTTGATAGTAATAGCACGGGAATAAGACGGTCCGACATGAATGACTCCTCTCTTTTTTATTATTGTATTTATCTTGTGATGATTAGGTTTGGCAGTGTAACTGGCACTGAATGAAGAAGTAAAACAAAGCCAATTTTTATGATAGAAAGTTAATGCAAACAATTTGAGCCAGACGCTTAAACACGCAGCTTAGTATCATCACGACCGCGCTCAACTGCAGGCACAAAAAAGCCGACACTATGTCGGCTTAATCAAGTCTGGCTAATGACTGCTCTATAATTTGATCTGAGTGTACTGAGTCCACGCAAGTACTTGTCCCATCTGAGGAATGATCCATACTGCCGTGTGCTCATTTTGATAAACACGATAATAAAATAAATCTTCATCACGGATATCATGCTTACGAATTTCACGGTAGAACTGCATAGCAGAATGGCTGACTTCATCCGGTTTTGTCAGTTCTTTTTGTAACACTTTAACGTGAAAAACATCGACTTTAAGGTCATCAATTGTGGTCTGGTACTGCTCAAACTCACCGCGGATAGTGTATTTAATCGGCGTCGTTAAACAATCTTGATCTGTAATACAGGAGGTTGAATAAAACTTACCCTTATTTTGCCCTTCATAGACCAGAGACATACTGAGATCGTTACGAACTAAGAGTTCGCCCGCGACGGGAAAATAAATATCCGCATGGTAATTATGCTCAAGTAGCTCACCCATTCCTTTATCATCCGCAGGGAGGACAATACGGTTATAGCGAATGCGCTGCTCCATTATTTGGCTCAGCGGAATGAACTCCGCCATATTTAATCCTGCGGGTTTTGCATCTATCGCCGTGACATTGATGATGCCGTGACCACTGCAGGCATCGGCGTCCAGCTCAGGGCAAATCGCCATCGAATAATTTTTGCCATCTGTTGAGGTAAACGCACTGAAGTAATTAAGGTTATTGATGTGATTTCCCTCTGGCGCTAAATGTTTTTGCCACCATGAAGGATGTAAACGATCCTCATCACCAATATAGAAGGTTCGTGCCGTCCCCAGCGTGCCACCAATATTGAGGCTGATATATTTATCGGCATGCCATTTAGCCACCTGTTTAACCACCGCATGATGGTCGCTCACATACCAAACGATTGCCAAGATAGCGCACAAGAGGGCAATACCAGCAACTTTAGTCCAAACCGACACCCCCACTAAGGCATCACGAATTGCATTCGCATCATTGATCGCCAGCATCTTTACATGGGATTGTTCAGAGATATGCAATTGATAACCGCGGCGTGCCACGGTTTTAAGCTGCACTTCGGTATAGGGTTCGAGCTTTTTACGTAAGGTACTGATGCATTGTGTTAAAGAGGTAGGAGCAACCACCCTTTCAGGCCAGCCGACCTGCAGCAATTCTTCCTTAGTAAAAATGGCATTCGTGGATGATAACAGCAGCACTAATAAGGCCGTTTCGGAAAAAGTCAGGCTGATGGTTGTCCCATTCACATGATCGACTAATTCCTTAGCCTGTTCATCTAACATTAAATAAGATGTGATTTTATGCATGTTAAACGCCTGAAAGATCAGCCAATACTGATAAAGTTTGATTACACTAACAACATGCAATCATCATGTGACATTGTTTCTTTCCAAGAAAACGATGATATGCAATCACCAAGTCAAGATGGTTAATTTTACCTTTTAACAACATATAAGAGTGTGACTCTATACTCAGTTTAGTCATTGTTTAATAAGTACAAAGTTAGACTAATACAGAGGTCGCTAAACTAGATTTCTTGGTATTTAAAGATCCAAGAACAACACAAAAGTAATGCACCAATCCAGCCACCCAGCAAACCATACATTAAGGGTAAGCCCAGCCCAGTTTGAGCAAGCAGAGTGAGACTACTTTTAGCCGCGAGTGTATCCGAGGGAGTCGCGAGTAAATTTAAAGCACGGAACAGATCAGTGGGGTTCAACAAAATCAGTAGATTGAATACAGTACGATTAAACATCTCACTCATTCCAACCACAGCACTGAGTAAAATCAGATCATAAACCAGCACAAGCACAAACCATAAAATGAGTAATATCCCCAGTGCCTTAGCTTTTTCTCGCACACACAAACTAATCCAATAACCCAAGAGCACGAACACTAATGACAGCAAAATACTGCTCATAATCAAATGGCTAAACCCGATCGCTATGGATAACTGGGCCTGAGTATCGCCCAGTGATATCAGTATTAATCCTGTTAAACCAAAGCCCAAAATGCAGGCAATGGTCATCACGCAGGCATGGCCTAAAAACTTGCCGCACACCAGATGCCAACGTGCTAATGGATAGGTCAGCAGTAACAGCAGAGTGCCGGATTCTTTTTCACCAACAAAGCTGTCATAACTCAATAAAATCGCACCTAAAGGGAGCATAAATACCGATAAAGTGACTAACCCAGAGAGGATCTGGGCAGGCTCAAATACCACTAAGTTGCCGGACACAGCGCTGCCCATAAAACTCACACACAGAGATAGCAGCAACAAGATTCCCGCCATCATCCATAACCAACGATTACGTAAATTATCCTTAAACTCTTTGGCGGCTATGGTGCTCACTATGCTCAGAGCACTTAAACTATGGTGCAAAACCTCGGAACGGTTCATAGGACTGATTCCAAATTAATCGCCTGATTTATATCTGTTATATTAATAGTCTTTGTGGGCATTGTTGGCGACTGAAGGGGGCAAAGACTTTCCATGTAATGATGAAACACACTCTGCAAACTAGGAGGTTCAATAGAAAAATCCCCCGCGGGCACTTTTTGTAATAAGTGATTTAACACGGCTGACTTTTGTTCCTGTGGCACGGCTAGTATGAGTCCCTGCCCCGCATTTGCCTTAACACATGCCGCTAAAATGGGATCTGCTAGCAATGCTTGCCTTTGAGTATTAGATAGAAAATGCAACAAGATATGATTTGGCAACTGAGTCGCTGCCCTCAGGGAGGTTAAGCTTCCCGAAGCTAACATTCGTCCTCTACCTAAGATCAAAGCGCGATCCATCTGATCTTGTACTAATCCCAACTCATGGGTACTGATAATAATGGCGCAGCCCTGCGCCCTGAGCTGAGCGATTTTTTGATACAGGAAAGCCGATGCCAAGGGATCTAAGCCAACTGTCGGTTCATCGAGTAACAGTACCTTAGGCTCAGCCAATATCGCCTGCGCGAGCCCAAGACGTTGCCGCATCCCCTTAGAAAAAGTACTCAAACGCTTATCTTTAGCAGCCTCTAAACCAAATTCATAAAGTAATTCATGCACTTTAGGCAAGGCAATGCCCTTAAGCTTAGCAAAATATCGCAGCAGCTCATTGGCGGTCATATTGTCATAAAAACTCACATTTTCAGGTAAATAGCCTAAGGACAAACTCTGTCTGGCATTCATACTTCCGACACTATGACCTTGAACTTGGAGCAGACCACTTGTGGGGGTAAGTAATCCCAAAATAAGCTTGAGTAACGTAGATTTACCCGCACCATTATGCCCAAGGAGTGCGATCACTTGACCCGCTAATACCTCAAAACTCACATCATCCAGTGCCTTAAACTTGCCATAGCATTTACTGATATTTGTCGCTTTAACAACCACATCTGCACTCGCTATAGGCTTACTTACTGAGCAGGTCAAAGTTTGATGATTCATCGCGAACCTCCATCAATCAGTACGTGCGCGCCACTTTGCATTAGTGGAAAACTATCACTTATACCGCTCGTCACTTGGGGCTGAAATTGGCGTTCCACCCAACGTAGTAGTAAAACAACGGGGCTTTCCATCAACAGTTTGGCTTCAGGATAAAGCCAAAACAGTTTATCTAAACTGTCATTCGGCCTATGGACAATATCCCCTAATCCATCGCCATTCAGATCCCAACCTTGATATTCCGACCAGTAATTCCCCTGCCCCTGATAACTCCATTCAAGTTGAGTTTCTCCGACATATTTGACTTGGGTTTGATTGGCCATAATACGATTATGCCAAAGGCGATTTTCCTCTCCGCCCATGGCCATACTGATCCCGGTATCGCTGTGGCTAAACTCGTTATCTTGAATACGGTTATGTTGAGCGGCGTAAATAAAAATACCTTTCCCCTCATTGCCAAGCTCCACAGTGCCCTTAGGGTTATGGATTTGACTCGCAACATTGGCTTGCACATGGGATGCCTCAGTAATGTTGAGTAAAATGCCAAAGTCCCGCGCCTGAGTCACACGGTTGTGGTGCAGGTAAATATGGGTTGAATTCATTAGGGCATAACCGCCATCGACGGCAATCGCTTGGTTTTGCCACGCTTCGTCGGCTTGGGTATACATATAGTGAATGCCATATTGCAGCTTAGTGAATTGATTTTCATAAATGCGGCTGTGGGTCACGGACTCTAAATACACACCATCACGGACAAAAATCAGCTGATTTCGGTCAATTTGTGGCGAATTAACATGCTTAAGATAAATGCCATCACCCCGATCAAGCACATGAATGGCACCGTTGCCACTAATACTATTGTCCGTGATGGTGGGCGAGTTTAGCTGTTCGCCATAAATACCAAAACCATCACCCACCAAGCGGTTTCCCTTAATCAGCACATTATCCGCCCCTTTTTTGAGTAAAATGGCGGCATCACGGTAATACAGATCCCGTCCCCAGTGGCGGATATTGAGCCCCTCAATACTCACCTGAGGTGCCTCAATGACCAATGCACTCCCTTGGCGCAGTGCATCTAATGTCGCGCCTATTTCCCCCTTTAGCGAAATGGATTGCGTCACCTTAAAGGAGCCTTCATACACCCCAGTGGCTAGCACTAAGGTGTCACCTGCTTGGGCTTTGTTAAGGGCAAGGGTGAGTGAATCTGTATCTGTTACCCGAATGAGTGCAGCCCAACTAGCAAAAGAGGCAAAGCACAGCAGCCAGATAAGGACGAGACGCAGCTTCATCATCACAACCTTATTTATCACCCGCGAGCAGTTCTAAGGTGATGTCATCAAATCTCAGTACTCGGCCACCGTATTCCTTAGCAAAGGCTTCGGCGGCAGCTTTAGTGCTAAAAGGGGCAACGGCAGGTCCCATCACGGCTTTCTTGGTCGTACCGTAAACATAGAAGGCATTTTGAGCATCAATAAAGGCGCCATCGTCTGGCTGATCCCAATCGGTCGTGCCCGCGTCATGCACCATCATGTAATCAATTTGTCTTTTATTTTCAGGCTGTAATGCAAAGTTAAACATATCGCGGCTAGAACAAAACTTAGGTACCGTTTTCTCAGCCTTGAGGTGCACTTGCCCTTTAGGTCCGGGATATTTAGTGATCACCATGCCGCATAAATGACAACGGTCATGCTCGTGGATCATCTCTGCTTTATGAACATGGTCTGTGGCCTCGCTTTTATTACAGCCAAATAGCAAGGGCACTAACAGCAACAATACATAGTATTTCTTCATCCTATTTATCCTTTTATTAAAATATCAACGCCTCGCCAGATTCCTTGCAGGGACAGATCTTTACGGCGAGGGTTGATAGAAACGGGTTTCATCTTTCATTCATTTTGCTTTGTGCTTTTGCAATCGCATTATCGATTGCTTCACGGTTGATACTGTCCCCATTGTGTTTGAGCAGGAGCTGCCAATGGTCAATGGCCTCTTGGTTACGAGCATGCAAGTAAGCATCTGCCGCGAGTAACATATGGGTTTGAGGCTCAAAGGGAGAGAGTGCTAATGCTTTGGCAATCACCTCTTGGGTTTCAGGTGTCATTTGCCGAAGCTCACGGTAATAAAGCGCGTTAGCTTTTGCCCCTAACACTTCGGCATCTTCTCCCCCTATTTCGAGTAATTTATCTAAGGTCAGCACCGCATCTGAGTACAAACCTCCCGCATTGTAAGCCTGAGCTAATGACATAAGTGCCAAGGTGTTTTGCGGCTCACTCTGAGCCCAACGACTGGCTTTGGTGATCTCGGCCGCCACTAAATAATCAATATTTTCATCAATCCGACCTTGATCCCAATCCCTAAAACGGCCTGTTTGACTGTAGATAGCAAGGGTAAGCAGCACTAGGACGATTCCCATCGCAAAGGGCACCTTGCTCGACATGTTTGGCAACTGTGCGATTCCCATTACTAGGTTTAGACGCATGTGCTGCCAATAAATGTAAGCAACAAACAACAGTAAACTGATGCCAATGCCTAGTCCTAAGCTCACCATTCCAGTCTCCATTTCACTCTCCAAACAACTCGTTTTAGGAGGCTGATTAACCGTGTGCAGGCATCATCTTTTTATTTTTCATCTCTTTCATTTCGCTGGGTTTCTCAATATTTTTCAGTTCAATTTCAAAGATAAGTGCTGACTCAGGAGGGATAATACCTACGGCTTCAGTGCCATAGGCAAGGCTTGCAGGTACCACAAAACGGTATTTAGACCCCACAGGCATCAACTTTAATCCCTCTTCCCAAGCGGGGATCACCGACATTAATGCAAACCGAGTGGGCTCTTTACGTCCAACCGTATTTTCAAACTCAGTCCCATCGATAAGAGTGCCAACATATTCCACTGTGACCACATCTTCTGGATTGGGTTTATGACCTTTACCTTGGGTTAATACTTCGTATTGAAGACCAGAGGCGGTGACTTTAACGCCAGACTTTTTTTGATTTTCAGCAAGATATGCCGCACTTGCCTTTTTAGTTTCTGCCATTTGTTTTTCAGCAACGACAGTTCTTGCGGCATTGAGTTGTTCTGCTCTTTGGTTCAGGTAGGTCAGCACTTCTTCGTCGGTTAATTGCTGTTTATCTTTGAGCGCATCCACAAAACCTTGCACGACTAAGTCGACATTCACCTCTGAGCCCAATTCAACTTGGTTATAAACCTGGCCAGAAATGTAATTACCAATAGAAGCGCCAATGCTGTAAGAGGTTTTATCTGCATCGGTTTTCAGACTTGTGCCGGCAAAACTGGCTACCGAAACAAATAATGCGGCGCAGGTCGCCACTGTGATGCTTTTGGGGATAAAAGAAGTTGGCATACGTGTTTTCATTTTATGTTCTCTACAATGTTAACCCTGTGGGTTTCGCCTTTTGGCCCTGCAAACCAAACCGATAAAATATCGGTCCTGTGTGTTACTAAGGTTTTTCTGTTACTCGACCTGACATACGCCAGCCATAAATACCATCGGCCATATGACGCACACCTGTGTAACCTAGCTTCATGGTTTCTCTCGCCGCCATATTGCTGCTGGTGCAAAGGCGGTTAGCGCAGTAAAACACCATGACTGCATCTTTATTCTTTGGAAGTAACTCTCTCCAATTCTGAACATTGAAAAAAACTGCTCCGGGGATAAAACCTTCTGCCCATATCTCCAGTGTATTTACGTCGAAAAAATAAACGCCTTGCTTGCCGACTAAGGTTTCCGCTTCCATCATCGAAATGGGATTTAATTGGATTTCGTTATAGGGCACTTCAGACATTTCTGAGCCACCACCGGCGATGACTGGCATCGCAGTCACGCCTAAGGCCAACACCATCAATATTCGGCTTACACTTTGACGAAGCATGTTATGCATAATTAGGCTCTCATATTCCCCGACACCCAAAGGTGTCGGGGATAACTAGGACTCAAGTTAAACTATATTTTCTTCGCACTCAGCGCATTACCATCAATAATGGCTTGGGCTTGGGTCACATAGGTCAAGGCGGCATCTAAGCGTTTTTGTGAGTAACGCGCACCATGAACACCCCATGAACCATCGGCTTTAATCAGCTTGAGGACATCTTGAGCTTTATCGGTCAACAACAGCACTTGTGTCTTATCTTCTACCGATAACTTCGCCATATTGGGCGACTTATCGATGCTAATAAGGGCTTTTTCTACTTTGGCATAGGTTTCTTTCACTGGTTTTTGCCACTTCTGAACTTTGCCGTAGATTTGCTGTTGATCTTTAAAGTGCAGACCCTCACCCAACTTAGATTGGAATTGGCTATGGCAACCTTTGTTATCCACTACATCGTGATCAGAAGCGGAAGTACGAGCACAGGTCCACATGAGATCGAGGTAGTTATGGCCATTTTCGTCCTTCGCCACAGTCCAGCCCTTAGTGGATGAGTCGCGAGACTTACCTTCAGGTGGGTTAAGCGTCTTACGCAATGGATCGACATCGATTTTCCAAATGTGCGACTTACGAACGTTGTCGAAACCGGCCATATCAGGGAACTGGATCGCGGTGAAGTTTTCACAACTACCCATGTTTGGCATATGACAGCTTTGACAGGTTTGTTTACTGTGGGTCTTGGTATTACTCGCAATTTCAGCCTGTGCCGTATGGCAATCGGTACATTCTTTGATGAGTTTTGGTTTAGTAATACCGGATTTCCAATCACCATCAGTCACTTCGTGTGGATCATGACAGGTAGAACAACGCATACCCTTATCGTAGTGAGATGAGGCAAACATTTGCGAACCTTCTGTACCACAAGATGGGCACGAAGATTTCATCTTCACGTTAAAGGCATATTCCAGTTTTTCTTTACCCTGTGGGGTTTGCGCAAGTTCTTCTACGAAGTTAAAACGCTGGTGACAACGCTCACAGTTAGAAGGCATACCACCACCGATACCGCCGTCTAAATGACCACCTGCGCCATGACACTCTTCACAGGTAATACCGAGTGACACTGTATGTTTTTGGAGCTCTTTAGGATTACCAAGGGCTGCAAAAAACTCATCTTTAGTTTTAAAATCAAACTTAAAGGTGTGGCACATTTCGCAATAGGAACTCGCAGGTTGGAATAAGAATTCCTTCTCGTATTTAGCACCATAGGAGCTCATACCCCACTGGTGTGAACCACTCGCGCCAAAATCTTCCATTTTAGTTGGAAATTCAGGAATAACTTTCTGAATTTTCTTCGCCATTTCAGGGGTTAACCATTCAGCCCAACCACGGGAGAATTGGTTACCACCGGCGACCATAGTGCCAGTACCATCTTTGAGTAAACCGTCTTTCACATGGAAAGTACCGCGTACTAAGTAGCTATCGATAAAGCCGTATTTGGTTCTTGGTGTTCCCACCGTCGCATAAATTGCATCAGGGGTAATGCCGTCTGGCAGGATAGAAGTATCCTTAGTGCCATACATGGTTTTGTTTAAATCGTTATCGACTTCGGGATGACTCCCCGGGAAACGTAAGGTTTTTGAATGGCGTGAACGTTTCCACTTTTCATATTGTGGACCGTGGCACTCACCACATTTTTCAGGTCCAACAAACTTATTTGGGAAGTCCAAAATCGACTTGGCACCGAGGCGATATTGCAATGCCATAGGGCGATTGCCCTCTTGATGTTGGCTATATTTTTGGCTATCACCACCGTGTAAGTATTCTTCACCACGGTCACTGACCTTATAGGTTCCTTTTAAACGACCTTGCTCGGCATATTTAAATACCGGATGATTTTCAAAAAGAAAATCAAACAACTCTTTTTCCTGAACAATATAATCCTGCAGTGTTCTTACACCACGGGATTCTAGTGTTAGATCGGGATTAGCCATAATTCCCTGAGCTTCCGCACTCTGTTGTTTATTACCATAGCCAGGCTTTACCTCGCCCGGTTTAGCATCGGATGCTATTCCGGCCACACTGACGATAGTACCTAAACAAAACAGCACGCTGAGTGCTATTTTGGATTTCCATCGTTTCATCATTCACTCCTAATTATCATTAGTTTTTTATTTTCTACTGAACCTAACTGCTCACTGAACGACATAAACAATTGACCAGTTACAGCATGGTGGAGGCAAAAAACCATTAAAAATCAGAGCTAGAGCACACTAAATTCCCGCTGATAAATCAAGATGAATAAAATCAATTAAAACAAATTAAATACAATAACTTACAAAATTAATGTCATTTATTTTTTAGAAGTTAAAAAGCACATTTCAGTTATAAAAAAAACTAAAAATGCGTTTGATTTTTCAAAAAACATCAAGCGTAAAAAGGAATGATTTAATAACGGATAAGATCACATTATTAAATTCGAAACTCGACTAATCTTAAAATCAACAGTGATTAAACCTTGTGATTAAACTGACTTTTCCCAATAAGGTCTTATATGTAAATTTAAAATCACAAGAAAATAACTCAAGTTTCTGAGCGAACTTAATAAAAATCAGCATGTGAAAATCACACGGGTAAAATAGCCAACTGTAAACACTATATTACCGCGACCACATTATTCTAAGGCATAATAAATGACAACTATGCTTCCAGAAATTGGACATATATTACTGATCATCAGTAGCGTATTGGCATTATTTTCTGCAACACTGACCTTAATCGGTGTTAAGCAGAATAATGCCTATCTGGTGGGATTAAGCCCGACACTCTTTAGAGCCATATTTACCTCAGTTTTCGTTTCACTTCTTTGCTTAATTTATTGCTTTATTACTGATGATTTTTCTGTTGCTTATGTCGCAAACCACTCGAATAGCCAATTAGCCTTGGGTTATAAAGTAGCCGCCGTTTGGGGCAGCCACGAAGGGTCAATGCTGTTTTGGATATTTGCGATTGCCCTTTGGGGGGCGATCATCAGTTATCGCATAAAGATGGCGGATTGCACTCAAGATAAGGCCAGCGATAAATACCAAGACGCCCAGTATTTTGCGAGGCTGTTGGCCATTTTGGCATTAGTGATCCTTGGTTTTAACTTATTTTTACTCTTTACCTCTAATCCCTTTGCCCGCTTATTACCTAACATTCCGATTGAAGGGCGAGATCTTAACCCCATATTGCAGGACATTGGCTTAATACTGCATCCGCCTATGCTCTTTCTTGGTTATGTTGGCCTCACAGTTTGCTTTGCCGCAGCGTTAGCATCACTGCTCGGTGGTGGCTTTAATACTCGTCAAATTAACTATTTACGACCTTGGGTATTATTAGCGTGGGTGTTTCTAACGGGCGGCAATGCCTTTGGATCTTGGTGGGCCTATAACGAACTGGGTTGGGGTGGTTGGTGGTTTTGGGATCCGGTAGAAAATGCCTCCTTTATTCCTTGGCTTGTGGCAACGGCATTAGTGCATTCCCTCATTCTCACTCAACGTACTCATGGCTTTAAACTCACGACTTTACTGCTGTGCTTATTGGCATTTTCACTCAGTTTACTCGGCAGCTTTTTGGTGCGCTCCGGCATAGTGCAATCGGTACATGCCTTTGCCGCCGATCCGACCCGTGGCATGTCAATCCTCTGCTTATTAGTGATTTTTGTTGGGGCTGCGTTACTCATTTTTGCACTCAAAGCCCATCATTTAAAACAGGATGTGACTTTCGCGCTTTTCAGTAAAGAAACGCTGTTACTGCTCGGGATCGTTATCTTAGTCGTAGCAGGGTTTTCCGTATTACTCGGTACATTTTACCCTTTGATCTATGAGCTGCTCGATTTAGGTACACTTTCAGTGGGGGCCCCTTATTTCAACGCTATATTTGTCCCCCTCACTTTCTTGCTTGTCCTGTTAATGGGCATTGCGCCCTTAGTGCAATGGCAAATAGCGCAATGGCAAATAGCGCAATGGCAAAATGCCTCAAAGACTCGTATTACTTCCCTGCTCATTACTAGCCTAGTGATATTAGCCGTCGCTGGCAGGGTAAGCTTACAGGCCGCCTCGGGCAGTAGCTTATTTTTACTCCTTGGCACAGCCGCAGCACTTTGGTTGCTAGTGTGTTTATTGCTCACGATATTGGCAGCCTCAGGATTGGGTAGACGAATATATGCCCGTCAATTAACCCAAAACCGCAGCGAGCACGGCTTAAATCCTCCCGTTAAATCATCAAAACAAGGGTTTATAGCCATGCTATTCGCCCACTTGGGGGTGGCTATCACTATTATTGGAGCAACATCCGTCTCCTTTTTTGAACAGGAAGCCCTACTGCGAATGGGGCCTGGTCAAGGTAAGCCTTTAGCGAGTTATGTCTTAGTTTATGAAAGCACTGAGAATGTTGAAACGAGTAGCTTTACCGCCATTCAGGCCAATATCAGTATCCGCGATGGTGCGAATGATGAAGTGATCCTCGGTTACGTTAGGCCGCAACGCCAAACCTTTAAAAGCAATGGGATGGAAATGTCCCACGCGGGTATCGATCATGGATTCTGGCGGGATATTTATGTGTCTATGGGGCTGCAATTAAGTGACAGCGAATACCTTATCCGCATCAGCTATAAACCCCTTGCGAGTTGGATCTGGCTTGGTGCGCTATTAATGATGCTAGGTGGGGCGATTGCCGCTTGGCCTACTCGCCATTTTAGCTACCAAGCTGATTTAACAACCTTAGGTAACCTATCCCATCACGAACCACAGGAGACACTTGCCTAATGAATCCAATATTGCGCTTTTTAGTCTTACTGCTCCCTATCACCTTATGTGGGATAGATATCCCATGCTTATCCGTCGCGCAAGCTCAGCCCATATCAAGCCTTTCCTACCAACAACAGGCAATAGATATCAGTAAAGTGCTGCGTTGCCCTATGGCGACGAATCAAAGCCTATTTGAATCACAGGCGCCAATCGCCCACGAGCTCAAAGCACAAATATTCTCGATGCTGGAACAGGGGCAAAGCCAAGATGAGATTATCGATTTTATGGTGCAACGCTATGGTCAAAAAATCCGTTATCAACCTGAATTTAAAGCCTCCACCTTCGCACTTTGGTTTGGGCCACTGCTGTTATTAGTGCTTGGTGTTGGGTTGTGTCTCGCATTGGTAACCCGTAGAAAAACACAAACGACTATTTGAAAGTAAAGGATAACCAGATGAAATTACACTATTTTCCCTTTGTTCTACTCGCGTGTTTAGGTCTGTTTTCTAATAGCAGCTCAGCCCACTCACTAGACAATAAACTCTACAGTACGGGAGAGCCCCTCCCTAAGCCACTAGTGATGACTGGTTTTATAGAAATGCAGCACGCACGCGGCGTACCAGAAGTTCCCTTTATTGATGAATCAGGACAAACCCAAACCCTAAAACAGCACCAAGGAAAATTGGTTTTAGTTAATCTTTGGGCAACCTGGTGCGCCCCCTGTTTAAGGGAAATTCCAGAACTCCACAAGCTTAAGCAGCAGTATCAAGGGAAGAATATCGCCATCATTCCAATCTCTATCGATGAAGAATCTAAAGATGTACGCCCTTTTCTTAACCAACATGGCTTTAGCGGCTATGCCACTTGGCTTGACCCGGAGCAAAACATAGAACAAATCATTCCCGCGAATGTCGTACCCGCCAGTTATATTTTTGATGCTAAAGGTAATCTTGTCGGTTTTGTGCGGGGATATCTCGATTGGGCTGATAAAGACGTTGGCCCTTATCTTGATCAACTGATTGCAAAATACGGCCAATAATCACCAAGTAACACAGACTCACAATATATTTCTCCATTCGGTCATCCGCCAAAATTTACCGAAACCCGCTGCCGCCTATTTGGCTGCGGGTATTTTTATCTCTACCCCATCTTTGTATTCTGCGACGCATTTCTTTAAAATTGCCGCCAAACTCTTTATTTCAAGGCAAATCAGATGAAACTCACCCGCTTAACTCAACCTATTTATGACCACTTATATCGTGATATCAGTGAGTTTCGTAGCACCTTCGACTTGCCCGTTAATGATGTTGATTCTTTAGATGACAAGGCCGATACCTTACATACTTCACTAATTATTGAGGAGTTAACTGAACTTGCAGAAGCCGATAGCCGTATCGAACAGGCTGATGCCATAGTCGATTCTGTATACGTGTTAATGGGCCGTTTAGTGCACTTAGGCGCGCAAGCAATGACGGATAGGCTCGAAATCAGTTACCTGATTGACTTGTTGCTTTGCGTAGCTCAAAACCGTGAAATCGACTTTATTAGCTGCTGGGATGAAGTCCACTCGAGCAATATGAGTAAAGTGTGCCGTAACGAGCAAGAACTGGCCGAGACCATTGCCTTCTATGCCAAACAAGGTGTTGAAATTGTCGGTAGTCAGCAAGGTGATTTCATCATAGCCAAATGCGCTAAAGATGTGGAAATGGCAGGTAAAGTGGTTCGCCAAGGCAAGGTACTAAAATCGGTTTACTATCGCCCAGCGGATCTGACAACACTGGTTAAAGCCTAACCACGGCAAGCCTAGGATAGCACTTAACTAAGTGCGTCCTAGGATGCGTTGAACAAGGCTAAAACGGCAGAACTCAGTCCGATGTATCACTCTTACGATATTCTAAAATATCCCCAGGCTGGCACGACAGGTACTCACAAATACTCGCCAGAGTTTCAAAACGCACGCCTTTCACCTTGCCACGTTTTAGCAGGGATAAATTCGCTTCGGTAATGCCAACCGCTTTGGCAAGCTCCTTAGAACTCACCTTCCGTATCGCCATCATGACGTCTAAATTAACGATAATGTCCAAAATTACACAAACTCTTTGTTTTCTGCCTCAAAATCTCGGGCAGCTTTAAGCAAATAAACAATCAGCAACATCAATAAAATCGTGGTGATATTGCCAAAATCGAGCGCCAAGTCGATACGGGTATCCTCAAAAAGCGACTTGTGATAGTAACCTACGCCTAAGGTTTGCAGTATCTCTATCACTAAGGCGGCAACCTTAAGCCAAACCAACCACAGATAACAATGCATACTTTCGTCGCTAAAAAACAAGCCGTCTTGATAGTAGGCTAATAATTTTTGCAGCCAATAAACACCCAGTAAAAACGTGATAAACAATGGACTTAACATTAACAGCAACAAGGTTTGACTCGCATCAGGCGATACCCATAGCGCTTGGAACAATCCATTATTCGATCCAAAACGTATCTCATCATGGACTAAGTAGCTATAACCCAGATACACCACCACAATCGTAGCGGCCAACAAAATCATCCACCGGAAAAATGCACTGATTTTTATTAACTTTTCTATGTTTTTATTCATCACTCAATCCTAAATTTAATCCAATCCCAGTGCTCTTTAACCTTGGCTAGTATACTCGTTCGGTAAAATATATTGCAAAGAAATATAATTTTATTGTTTTACGATAATTAATTTTCGTATTAACATGATGTCACTTCTAACAACTCAAGGTTACAACAATGCGATTATCCTCCTTCACAAGCCAGTTATGCAGTGCTGCTATTGCCGCTATGCTACTCGCAAGCTGTTCAACCTCAACCACTGAGCAAAAAGCCAATACGGATAGGCTTAACAGCCAGCAAGCCCAAGTGCCGCTCATTCCCATCGAAGATTTTTTCAATGAGCAAAATATTCACCATTTAAAAATGTCCGCCGACGGTAAATGGTTAGCCTTCACAAAGGAATACCAAGGTGCGAGCAATATTTATGTAATGGCGGATAAAAGCGATCTTGCAAGCGCGACACTCTTAACGCAGTCCATTGAACCTATTAAAGAATTTGAATGGTCATCAAACAGTAACGAACTCTTTTTTATGAAAGATAAAGGGGGAAATGAAAACACCCAAATTTTTAAACTCAGCTTTGAAACTCCCCAAGGCAAAATAGCGCCAAAAGAGCAGCAACTCACGCACAATGACAAGGTGAAATACAGCGTCATGGAACAGCCCAAGGATAACCCTGAGCAGCTGGTTGTGATGGCGAACCACGATGAATCGAGTCGGATGGATATCTATTGGCTCAACACCCATGATGGCAAGCTAACGCCTATTTTTGAAAACAACTTAAACTTGGTGCAAATGAAGTTTAATAAGCAAGGGCATCCCGTTATTGGCAGTAGCACTAATCTAGATAACAGCTATAGCCTCTACACACTCATTGATGGCACTTGGCGTAAAATAATCCACACTGCTAAGGGTGAAAGCATTGATATCTTAAAAGTAAACGATGCGAAAAAACTCGCCTATATCAGTGCCAACATTGGGGAGCGGGATAAACAACAACTGCTCAAAGTTGATCTTATGACGGGAAAATATGAAACCTTACATAAAGATCCTAACGATGAAGCGGATGTTTATCAGGTATTGTTTAACGATGCTGGTGAACCTTTAGCCATTTCCTATTACGGCGGGCGCTTAAGAACCTATCCACTTGATACTGAGTTTGCTAAGCACTGGGATGTGATCAATAAGCATTTTAATCAAGATGTTGAAATAACCATTACCGAACGTAACGAGAAAAATAATCTCTGGCAGATCAACGTCGCGAGCGATAGGGCATCGAGCTTAGATTACCAATACAATGCCATTAATGGTGATATCCACTTACTCGCGGATATTCCTCCAAGCATACAACCAGAACTGCTATCACCAAGACAATCCCTAGTCTATACCGCAAGGGATGGTGTAAAAATTCAGGCTTATTTGACATTACCAAAGGGAAACCAGCGCAATTTACCCACCATCATTCTGCCCCATGGCGGCCCTTGGGCTCGGGACTACTGGGCGCTAGACTCGGGTTACTTCCATGCGATTGCTCAGTTCTATGCCAACCGTGGTTATGCCGTGTTACAGCCAAACTTTCGCGCATCGACAGGATTTGGCAAACACTTCCTCAACTTAGGCAATAACAATTGGGGCACTGGCAGTATGCAAGATGACCTGACTGATGGTGCAAATTACTTGGTTGAACAAGGGATTGCGGATAAAAATCGCTTGGGGATCTTTGGCGCATCTTACGGTGGTTATGCGGCTTTATCCGGCGCGACTTTTACGCCAGATCTTTACCAAGCTGTGATCGCCTATGTGGGGCCGTCAAGCTTAGTCACGCTAATGGCGTCTTTCCCCGATTACTGGCGCCCCTATTTAGGTCAATGGTTTGAATCGGTGGGAGACCCGTTAATTCCTGAACAAAAACAAGATATGGAGAACCGCTCCCCAATTAATTTTGTCGATAACATAAAAGCACCGCTGATGCTTATCCAAGGAGCGAATGATCCGCGAGTGACTCAAGTTGAATCAGATAATATTGCGAAAAAAATGTACCAAAAATCGTTACCCGTTGAATACTTACTCGCCAAAGATGAAGGTCATGGATTTATCAAACGTGCCAACAAGCTCGCCTCGATAATTGCGACTGAACGTTTCTTTGGTAAGTACTTAGGCGGAAAAGTGGATAATAATGTCAATCCAGCTTTGCTTGAACATCTTAATAGCTTAAATGTTGATATAGAAAAACTGTAACCTTAATAAAGCGTTAGAAGTGCAATACAGATTTTGCCAAGGAAGGCGAAATATCTTAACAGGCTAACGCGGTTAACTGTGGGCCAATAGGCTAATCTATCAAGTATGACTACACCCCAAGAGATAAAAATGAATCCAGCAAAAGTCGTGCGTGCCGAGGTTAAGCAATTGACTGATTTACCCAATATTGGCAAAGCCTGTGCGGCGGATTTACGTTTGCTTGGCATAGATAAGCCTGAGCAGTTGTTAGATAGAAACCCCTACGAGCTGTATCAAACGCTGTGCGACAAAACGGGCAAAAGACACGACCCCTGTATGCTCGATGTGTTTATCTCCATCACCCGTTTTATGGCAGGTGAAGATCCTAAACCTTGGTGGTTTTACACCGATGAGCGCAAAAATACCTTAGAGAAATGATGCTTTAGCGACTATCTATCCGCCTGTTTATCCAATGGTATCGTTTCGGGCTCTTCCCTTAACCACTCACGCCAAATGGCCACCAGCAGGGCCATCAATACAGGACCAACAAACAAACCGACAAAACCCATGGTTTTTACGCCGCCGATCAGACCGAAAAAAGTCGGTAAGAAAGGCAATTTAATCGGCCCACCGACAAGATTAGGCCTTAAGGTTTTATCGACAATAAACAGCTCTATGCTGCCCCAAAGAAACAAACCGACACCCGCCGTCATATCGCCTGTGCCGACAAGATAGAGTGAAATCAAGGTAAACATGGTTGGCGCCCCCCCGGGAACCAAGGCCATAAAGGCGGTTAACACCCCAAAAGCCACGGCCGAAGGTACTCCCGCAATCCAATAGGCAATCCCCAGCACTATGCCCTCACCAATTGCGATAAGCGTCATACCTATCACGGTAGAACTGACTGTTGCAGGCACCACACGGGAAAAACTATGCCAGCGAGCAGGCAGCACTCGCTCACCCACGATATCCAACTGTTTAGCCACTTGCGGACCATCTTTATAGAGGAAAAACAAAGTGATCAGCATAAAAAGTAAGGTCAACAACAACCCTAAAGTATTCCAACCCAATTGCAGCACCCAACGGGAAATGCCACTCAAATTCTGGCCACTAATGGCACTGATAATTTGGCCTAATTCATGGGGTTCACCAATAAACTGCTGCCATTGCAGGGTTAACCATTCGCCCATCCAAGGCAAGTCTTTGATCCACAAGGGCACGGGCGAACCATGTTGGTTAGTAAACACCAACCAATCAACCCAAGTTCTAATCTCTTGTAACGCATAGGAAAATACAAACACCAGCGGAATAATCAGCCCGAGCACAATACAACACAGGGCAATGGTTGCCGCCAACGCCGAGCGACCACCGCATTTTGCCAATAGTTTTTGATAGAGAGGCCAACTTGAAAAACACACAATCAATGCAGCTAAGGCGGGCACTAAAAAATCGATAAAAAAGAATACGCCAGCACACAAGAGCAAAACCAACAAACTACGGCCAATAGCGGCATTACTGAAAATCGGCGTCATAGTGGTACGGCTCCCAAAAACTTAGATGATTAAACAATCGGCTATACGCCACATTGAGCGCGCAAATACACTCTTATAAACGCTAAGCAGACTAACTCAGATTGGTCGATAAATCATCTAATTAGCATGTAATTTCATGGTTATAAATCTATTCTAAGAAACTTTTTTGTAATTTTGGAGTATGCCCAATGCATCAGCTAACACTTGAGGTTCATCCACGACTAAGTTGATCACTGTCAACGACTCAGGCAATTGTCCCATGCCACCATAATAAGTTTGGGGCAGCTTAAAAATCAGCTGCACATTCGCGGTATCACCCCGTCCTATCGTCAAGATTTCTGGTGCATTGATTGCAGTTGAATCACCTACCGATTTCCCCCACCCCATTTGCAGTGGCTGTAAATGAGTCAAAAATGTTCCCAATTTCAGTTCACTTATCTGGGTTAAATCGATCGACATAAAACCCCAGATACCATTATTGATAATGAGCTTACCTTCCCTTTGATACAGGGAGTAATAACGACTGATACGGTAATTGGCAGCAATTAATACCACTGAATACAAGATCAAACCAGAAACGAATACGGCAGCAATATGACTCACATTATCGACTAGTGTGTAACTCACTGTGGCAGCAGCGATTAAACACATTATGATGACTAATGCATGCCAAGGCTGGGCACTGAGCAACTTAAGCGGCGTGATGGATAAAGGGTGGCGACGGGAAAAATAAGGAATAGCGTAATACCAGCTCGCGGGTTCAGTGGCGAGTATTAAACCTAAGGTCAGCTTTTTATCGTCAAGCATTTGATTCTTTGAAAAATCAGTGTTTGATGCACCCTTAATGTTAAATGATCTAAGTTCATTCGCCTCATCACCCTTCTCTTGCTCCACTGTTTCAGCATACTGAGCAATGATCGCTAATCTTGGATCGCCTGAAGCCTTCCTCGCCTGCCACAATCCCTTAATAATACTCACCATCAAGTACAATTCGATGAGCAGCAATATCGCAATAATAGGGAAACGCAGCCAAGCGATAAACTCGAAATACTCTGCAATTTGAGGAGGGTAGCTGAGGCGAGCCATGAGGCTGCTCAAACTTAGAATGACTAATATTTTCCAGCTTTTTTGCGCACCAATTTTGATAATCCAATACCAATAGAGCAGAGGTAACAACATAAAATATAGCGCACTGACGAGTGCCAAGGACAACTGCTCACTTGTTTGCGTTAACTGTTCTGGCAGTAAATTAAACCCAAGCCAATACACAATAATCATCAAAATGAGAAAATAAATTCGATATTTAGCTGGGCGTCTTAGTCGAATTTTTAGCATTTAGCATCCTTGTCAGTTGGTCTAGCCAAGCCTATACGATAGTGAAAAACCCAAAAGTAGCTTGGCTTATCAATAACATGATGGATAAAACCATGAATACAAGGCTGGCTTAAAAACACCCAAGCGGATCATTAAACCATCAAACCTAACGCCAATTGCCTTGTCAGTTCTGCGGCGGGAATCGCCTGACAGCCTGTTGCATTTTGGCCACACCAAAGTGGGCTAAAATCACCAAATCCTTGTTGTTCAGCGGCGCTTCGCAATACTGCGACGGCGCTTGAGGCGAGCGGAAAATCCGGGGCAGCACTATTGATGGGGCCAAGCTCTGCCATAAAACGATTCATAATTCCACGTGCGGGTCGACCAGTGAATAAGTTAGTCAGAGCCGTATGCTGCGCTGCCTCACTTTGCAGGGCGGCACGGTGAATATCACTGGTGGTGCATTCGGGACAGAGTAAGTATGCCGTCCCCACTTGCACCGCCGAAGCGCCCATCGCCATAGCAGCGCGCACTGTCTTTGCATCGACTATGCCACCCGCTGCAATAACAGGAATATCAACGGCGGCAATGATTTGCGGCAATAGACTAAAAGTGCCTAATTGCTCGGTTAAATCATCGGATAAAAAATGCCCCCTGTGACCTCCGGCCTCTAAACCCTGCGCAATAATGGCATCCGCACCACGCGCTTCAAGCCATAGGGCTTCTTCTACAGTTGTCGCTGTCGAAATGATTTTTGAACCCCAAGACTTTATCTCCAGCAACAAATCTTCATTCGGTAAGCCAAAATGAAAACTCACCACCTCAGGTTTAAATTTAGCTAACACTGCAGCCTGGGTGCTGGTATATGGCGCGCGTTGTGCCCCCACGGTTTGGCTATCAGAATTGACACCCAACTCAGAAAAATAAGGCGCTAGTTGATTAAGCCATGCGGCTTGTTTCGCTGCTTGCGGTTCAGGTTCATGATGACAAAAGAAGTTTACATTGATGGGCTTAGTCGTCTGGGTGCGAATATGTGTCAAGGCGGTATCTAAGGCTTCGAGGGATAACATGGCGCAGGGCAAAGATCCCAACGCCCCCGCTTGCGACACAGCTATCGCTAAGGCACTGCCCTGAACACCCGCCATTGGCGCTTGAATAATCGGTAATTCGATTCCAAATAATCGGGTTAACTGACACGGCATACATCACCTCCTTTGACTTGTTATCACTTGATGCTCAATCCTGATATGGCCCCGCGGCTAAACGCTGGGAGATCCACCACAGATTGCCCACGGGATCCCGCACTCCACCTTGGCGATCGCCATAGGGCATATTCGCCACTTCCATCACTAATTCACCCGCAGCGGCGAGTGCCTGAGCCACCATTTTATCGGCATTTTCCACATATAAATAATAAGATGCGGGCATAGGCGGAAAAGCTTCACTCGCCTCACTCAACATAAATAAACAGTCGCCGATTTGCATCTGTGCATTAGCTATTTTGCCATCAGCCCGACGGGAAATATGTAGCGCTTTAGCATCAAAGGCTTGCTGTAAAAAAACCACTAAACTATCGGCATCAGCGATCATCATATACGGGCTAACCCGTGCAAATCCTGACGGAATAAACATAACGATTCCTTGTTACCTAAGCATGAAATTGATCATAAAAAACCACTATAAGCCAATGACTATAGACTAAGCACTATGGCAAAAACCAGCTGTGGCAATTAAGCCTTTAGCGTGAAATGTAAACTTAAGCATTCAGTGAACAAGTCAAAGCGTAAAGCCTGCTAATGTAAGACGACCCTACAATTTCAACCACTCTGCAGCCCATCATAAAAGTGCCATAACACTTCATGACACTGGTTATTAAGAATAAATCAGCTTTATTTAGCATCGACTTAGCAACTATGGATCATTCATCTATGCTTAATCTATTGTTAACTTAACATGATGATCCTATGCACTTTACTGCATTCTTCGCTTACTCCCTCAGGATTTGCCTCACCTTAATCCTCTATATTTTCGCCTTTGCAGTGCAGGCAACTTGGTATCCCGCCGATGTGATTGCTGATGGCAAAAAAACGGCATACACACCACTCACTCATGCCAAAAAAGCATGGCGGATCTGCGCCTTACTTCCCCATGGTAAAGACCAATATTGGTGGGGCGTCGCCTTTGGGTTATCGCAGGAAGCCGAACGTCAAGCTGTAACTCTCGGCATTTATGATGCTGGAGGATATGACAATATTGAGCAACAAAAACAACAACTCTATGATTGCCAAGCCCTCAAAGCTCAAGCCTATATTATTGCTGCGAATACGGCCGATGGACTGATTGCGGATATCGAACAACTCTCTGCTGCGGGCATTCCTGTTATTGATTTAGTGAATGGTATCGCGACCGACAAACTCACGAGTCGCTCCTTAGTCAGCTTTGAAGATATGTCTGCGGCGGCGATTGAGTATATTGCATCGCAGCAACGAGACCCTGTCGATAAAGCGCCAGTGAAACTTAAAGTTGCTTGGTTTCCTGGGCCTAAGGATGCCTCTTGGGTTATGGCGGCGGAACAAGGATTTAGGCGGGCGGCAGCTAAACAAGAGTTCGACACAATTGAAGGAGGGTTTGGCACTACGGAGTTATTTATTCAAGCTGATTTAGTGCGAAAAGTGCTTACTAAACAAAGTGTAGATTATGTAATCGCCAATGCAGTTGCCGCCACTTTCGCGGCGCGCTATTTAGACGGGCGTAGGAATAAAACGGGAAAAGTCATCGCATTCTACTCGAATGCACAGACCATAGAATTAGTGCAGAAAAAACAGTTACTCGCGACGGTCAGCGACTCACCAGTATTGCAGGCTCGGATTGCCATCGATCTCGCAATACGCGCACTCGAAGGTGCGCCTTATCCCCACAGAGTGAGCCCAGTTATCAAGGTCATCTCCCAAGATAACATCCACCAGATTGATTTAGAACAAATATTAGCGCCACAGAATCAGTGGATGATCCATCAGGATCTTCCACAGCCAAAATGATGTTCACTAAACTAAATAATCGGCGCCCAGCCCAACAAATAATGCGAGTCCTGCCCAATTGTTATTGAGAAACGCTTTAAAACAAGGGGCTCGTTCGCGATCAAAGATCAGCATTTGCTGGTAAGTACTAAAACCGACAAAAGTCAGTAAACCTAGGCCATAGAGTAAACCACGATCGGCGCTCCAACCGGCGGCGATAAAACAAGCCAGCGCAGCAAGCTGAAATAGCCCTATGATTTGGCGGTCATATTTACCGAACAAAATTGCAGTGGATTTAATGCCCACCTTTAAATCATCATCCCTATCGACCATGGCATACATGGTATCGTAGGCGACAGTCCAAAACCAATTGGCCGCAAATAACCACCAAGCCTCGATGGGTACTTCACCCGTCTGCGCGGCGTAAGCCATAGGGATAGACCAACTCCACACCACGCCTAGAAACATCTGTGGCATATTGGTGATGCGTTTAGTGAAGGGATAAATAATCGTGAGGATAATACCAACAACGGACAATTTAACCACTAATCCATTGAGTAATAAGACTAAACCAAAAGCAGATAAACCTAAAACGACGAACAGTATCAAGGCTTCTTTAGTGCTGATTTCGCCACTGGCCAGCGGCCGAGATTTAGTGCGTTCCACAAAAGAGTCGAGATCGCGATCGGCATAGTCGTTAATAATGCAGCCACAGGCACGCATGATCACCACGCCAATAATAAAGATGATCAATACCTTAAGATCGGGCATACCACCCGCCGCTAACATCAGCGCCATCAAGCATGGCCACATCAGCAATAGCGTACCTATGGGACGGTCGATTCGAGTAAGACGGGAATACACATCCCACTTCTGCTTTAAATTCATTAACTAGGTACTCCCAATACCCTCAAGTTTCCACTCGGTTTCAGGATTAGCATCATATACCCATGCTTCTCCCGATGCGAATTTACGCCCTAAAAGCGTGTCATAAAAAGCTGACATTCATCGCGTTCAGGGCAGGTATTAAAGCGCCTCTAACCGAGCGTAAGCCACCACTAACCACTTGCTGCCAAAGTCAGTAAAGCTCACTTGTACTCGCCCTTGGGCACCGCTGCCCTCAAAGTTGGTCACTTTACCTTCACCAAATTTAGGGTGATTGACTCTTTGGCCGACGTTAAAACCGGTATCGTTTGTCGCAGCCGATTTTGGGGCGCTAAAACGATTATTCGCCATCGGCGTTGAAACCTGCGCCTTGAGGCGGATTTCATCCACATATTGCGGCGGGATCTCTTTGATAAAACGCGACGGCCGAGCGTAATCTTCGCGGCCATAAATGCGCCGCGATTCCGCATAGGTTATGTAGAGTTTTTCCATGGCGCGGGTCATGCCCACATAGCAGAGACGGCGTTCTTCATCGAGTCTATCGCCCTCTTCGAGCGCCATTTTACTCGGGAAGATCCCTTCTTCGACACCCGCCATGAACACCATAGTGAACTCTAGCCCTTTGGCAGAATGCAGCGTCATTAGCTGCACCGCATCGGTAAAGGCATCGGCTTGGCCTTCGCCCGCTTCGAGCGCCGCGTGGGATAGGAAACCGTTAAGTTCGCCCATGTCCTCCAGCTCTTCTGGCATTTCGAAGGTACGCGCCGCCGTGACAAGTTCTTCTAAGTTTTCGATTCTAGCGTGGGCTTTTTCACCCTTTTCGGCTTCATACATGGCCTTAAGGCCCGACGCTTGGATCACTGTATCGGCCATGCGATACAGCACCATATCTTGGGTGTCTTCACGCAGTGTCATGATTAAGTCCATGAAACCACGCACAGAATTTGCTGCGCGACCCGCAAGCACTTTCTCGTCGAGCAAACGCACACTCGCCTGCCACAGGGTTAACTCATGCTGGCGCGCCGTGGAGCGCAAAATATCCAAAGTGCGATCGCCAATGCCACGGGGTGGCGTATTCACCACGCGCTCAAAAGCCGCATCGTCGTCTTTGTTATTAATCAGCCGTAGGTAACCCATGGCGTCTTTAATTTCTTGGCGTTCGAAGAAGCGTAAACCGCCGTAAATGCGATAGGCTAAGCCTTTGTGTAACAAGGCTTCTTCCAATACCCGCGACTGAGCGTTAGAACGATATAAAATCGCACAATCACTGAGGTTGCCGCCCTTTTCGTGCCAATCATTAATTCGACCGACAATAAAGCGCGCCTCGTCCATTTCATTAAAGGCGCAATAGAGCGAAATCGGATCGCCATCGGCTTCATCCGTCCACAACTCTTTGCCCATACGTTCTGGGTTATTGGCGATTAAGGCGTTGGACGCTTTAAGGATATTGCCCTTCGAGCGATAGTTTTGCTCGAGGCGAATCGTGGTCGCACTCGGGAAATCTTTTAAGAATCGGTGTAGGTTTTCAACCTGAGCACCGCGCCAACCGTAAATCGATTGGTCGTCATCACCCACTATCATCACATTGGCAGTTTGACCGGCAAGCACGCGGATCCACGCATATTGGATCGCGTTGGTATCTTGGAACTCGTCCACCAAAATATGCTTAAATCTGTCTTGATAATGGGCCAACAAGTGCGGCTTATTGAGCCATAACTCATGGGCACGTAATAGGATTTCGGCAAAATCGACTAAACCCGCGCGGTCGCAAGACTCTTGGTAGACCTGATAGATTTTTAGCAGATTCTGCTCAAGCGGAAAACCGCCCGCATCGATATGTTTAGGACGTAATCCTTGGTCTTTTTTACCATTGATATAACCCTGAGCTTGGCGTGGAGGATATTGTTTCTCATCCAAATTTAGGCTTTTTAGAATACGTTTGATCAAACGCACTTGATCGTCAGAATCGAGGATTTGGAAGCTTTGCGGTAAACCCGCATCTTGGAAGTGAGTGCGTAACAAGCGATGCGCCAAACCGTGGAACGTGCCAATCCACATGCGGCCCATATTGGTGCCAGCGACTTTTTCAACTCGCTCGCGCATCTCAGCCGCAGCTTTATTGGTAAATGTCACCGCAAGAATCGAGTAAGGACTCTGCTGTTCAACCTGCATCAGCCACGCAATGCGGTGGGTCAACACCCGAGTTTTACCACTGCCCGCGCCCGCCAACACTAACATGCTAGATTGCGGTGCCGCGACAGCCTCGCGCTGCTTATCATTCAGGCCGTCTAGTAAAGAAGATACGTCCATTCTCGCCTCCAAAAAATCGAGGGGGCATTATAACAGAAGAAAACCCGCCTGCGCGTTTGATCCACAAGACGAGAGCCATAAGGTGAGTGATATGTTGCCGCATCTTGCTTTGCGCTTGTATTGTAATGACGACATTGATTAAGCACTGTCATTCCCGCAATACTTGTGGGCGGGAATCCAGCTTTTCGGTAACAGATCTTTGTTTTTAGAGTAGGAATTGAACAAATGCAAGGCTGTATTAATTGCTCATAGAAAGAGTGTTCATCATTCTGTTTCAGCGATTAAGCACTGTCATTCCAGTGACTCGCCATTAACTCATCCCTGATGGCTCGACGACGGCATCCATGCCGTCAACGGTCACTTCCATGACAGTGCTTAATCTTGCCAACCTCTACAGTAACCAGCCCCTTCTGACGAGCATACACTCTGTAAATTTAACAATGGGTGGCTCGTTAATTGCGCTTTTCAACTGCTAAGTGACTTTTAGTTACTTGAATGCTAACCGAAAGCGCATTATGTTGTTTTATCTTGGGTTGCCTGAATTACCTGATTTTCAATATCGCTGGTTTAGAAAATGCAATAAAGCCACTACGAGAAACTTATGGTTGGTAATGCTTAACAAGGCGCTGCTGTCGTACAAATTTTCCGCAAATCTCAGCATTATGTTTCTAAGGAGGAGAAGTGATAAGTTTTCATAAGCGCGATTGTTTTCAACGAGCAAAAGACTTAGTTGAAAACGGTGACCCGATATCGTTGAGGTACGCTTGTTTAGAGCTAAGGCAATGTATTGAGTCAATTTGTTACTCAAAACTACTGACGTATAAGAAAGTTGTTCCTGAGGCAGAGTTTAAGCAATGGCACCCTAAAAGGGTTTACGAGTTCCTGCTAGAGATGGAGCCAATAGCTCATAAAAGTTATGGTCTACAAATATACAGTGAAGATGAAAATGGTGATATAGATAAGTTAGTGTTTCAAGATAACCATGAAACACTTTCCCTTAATGAAATCAATAAAATATATAACAAGCTTGGTTATTACTTACATACACCAACTATAGCGAAGCAAAGTTCGTATATAGATGACACAAAAAAACTGCCATTATCACTAAAAGTTTTTATTGAGCAATTAGAACCTATAGTAAATACAACGTTTGATATGAGGCTTAGTAATACTATAAGTTTTGAGTGTGAATGCTGTAATAATAATATTTATCATAATGTAAATACGTTGAAGCTTGGGAAGCCTATCAGGTGCATAAGCGTCAATTGTGGCATGATGTATGTTTATCAAGGCGAAGGAATTGGTTTTAAGCCACATCAGTTTATAGTTGAGTGTGAGTGTGGAAACTCAATTTTTATAAATTACTACAAACTAAAAGATCCATCGCACGTGTTATGCGAAAAATGCAAAACACGATACAACATCGAAAAACACTGGATGTATCAAAAAGAAACATCAAGGTGACGATCCTCCTTGGTAAAGTTTATTGAGACACCTATAAAATTTTAACGAGACACCCACTGTTAAATTTTGCTACGTAGAGACTTAATAGGCACATATCTAAACTATTGGGAACATGTCTAACTTAGGGTGAAACAGGACATCCACAATTTAAGTGACCAACAGACAACTCAAAAATCAAAGGAATACACCATCCCCTCGGAGTTGCCGCAGGGCATTAGCGCTCGTTGCGTGATCGAGGCATGGTCGTTCTCGTGCATCCATGCACTTCACGACATTCAGGCATGGTCGTTCTCGTGCATCCATGCACTTCACGACATTCAGGCATCCTGCCTATCAGATGCCGAGATAGCGTCAGTCGAATCAGGGACGAGCGTCTGACGCGATAGCATAAGGTCGCTAATTGCCCAAGGGGCTTTCAACTCCGTTAGGGGCGTCTTGGCTGATTGTTTATAAATAGGAAGGAGGATAGGACGAGCAGTCCTCCTTGGTCGACTTTTGATTAAAACATCAGGGGGGTGAAGCCCCACGACTTTGACTTTGATTAAATAATTCAAACAAGAGTTGGGACAAAATCCCGCTTGCCAAAAACCTACACGAGATTACGAATTTCAACAGATAGATCAGCAGCGGAGCTCTGCCCCAAACCCCTTCTCGATGAGAATAACTTTAGGTAGCGGCGGATCGCGGTTAGAATACTCACCCTGTTTTTCTTGGTTACTTTTTCGGAAACAATAATGTCCCATTCAGCGCTTAATTCTTTTGATGATTTCTACCAGCTTTTGGCTGACAGCTTGGCGAAGAATAGTCTGATAAAACTATTGTTGAGTAAGTACCGAGGGGCAGATAAAAGCCTGCAGCGCATTACGATCCGACCGATAAGTTTGCAGAATGAACCTGTGCTGTCGTTTGTGTATCAACACCAGACGAATCACATCACTAAAAACCTGAGTTATGACGAAGGGTTAGCCAGCATAAAACTGTTACTCGGTAGCGATTTTAAGAGTGCCCACTTAGCCACGGCGCAGGCAGAAGTTCAGCTTGAGATCAGCAAAAAAGGCAAAGTCCAAATCAGCACACATAACGTTAAACAAGCCGTCGCGGCGCCCTTAGAACATGACCGTGAGAAAAAGCGTTTTGTGGATATCGAACGTCCCTTCCTGACCAAGCTAGGGGTGACGGACAGCCAACATAATCTTATCCCTGCGATGTCGCGTAAATGGAAGCAAATCAATAAATTTATTGAGGTTTTCAGCCAAGCACTCGAAGCCTCACCCCACAAGAATGACCAACCGATCAATGTGGTCGATTTTGGCTCTGGCAAAGGCTATCTCACCTTTGCAATCCATGACTACCTGCGCCACAGCCTTCACAATGATGCGCAGGTGACTGGGGTGGAATTACGCCAAGCCTTGGCCGATTTATGTAATGAAACGGCGGCAACGCTGGATCATCAAGGATTGTCGTTTGTCTGCGGCGATGTGAGAACCCACGCGCCTAAGCAAACCGATGTGATGATCGCGCTGCACGCCTGCGATATCGCCACTGACTATGCGATTCATTATGGTATTCGCGCCAATGCCGACATCATCATGTGTTCGCCTTGCTGCCATAAACAAATTCGCCCGCAGATGCACAGCCCAGAGTTGTTCAAACCTATGCTGCAATATGGAGTGCACATGGGCCAACAGGCTGAAATGGTGACGGATTCATTACGTGCGCTATTTTTGGAAGCCAATGGTTATGCGACTAAGGTGTTTGAATTTATCAGCCTAGAACATACCAATAAGAATAAGATGATTTTGGCCGTTAAAAAGCCACAACACAATCAGAAAGACAGCGCCGCAATCCTCGCGCAAATTGCTGACATCAAAGCCTATTACGGGATCAAGGAACATTGCTTAGAAACCTTGCTCGCGCAAACCCAAGCCGATTAACGGCCGGCGGTTTGCCAGTAAAGCATTAAAACTTTGCGCTCATGACAACCCCGTTGAAATTGAGGCAATCTTTAATTCTTTGCTGCTGAACTGCGCTAAGGGTGTCGATATCGTGGAAGGCAAACTCTGAATGTTCGTGGCTTAAGTGGATTGGCAGAGACTCGTCTTCTGCCACATTTTTTGCCACATCAGGCAATAGCAGTTCACAACGAAAAATAAAGGCTTGGGATTGATAGGCGCTGTGATAATACACGCCGCTCAAATAGTTAACCTGCACACTTAAGCCTAATTCCTCTTGGCATTCGCGTACTAAAGCCTCGTGAATCGTTTCACCGGGCTCAAGTGCGCCACCGGGCAAACCCCAAGCAAAATTACCATAATTGGCCTTAAGCAACAGCACTTGTCCCTGCGCATTAGTGATAACAGCGTGGCTGCTCAATCTAAAGGTATCGTTAAAGGCCACTCAGTTATCCTTGCATTTCTGTTCGGTACGTATTTGAGGTTTCAGACTAAATCACTTCGCCGCAAAAGTATTACAACTGGCGAGATTACCCGAATCAAACCCTGTCTTAAACCATTTCACCCGCTGCGCCGAACTGCCATGGGTAAAAGCATCAGGCTGTACGGCGCGACCCGCCATCTTTTGCAGACGATCGTCACCCACTGCACTGGCGGCGGCAATGCCTTCCGCTAAATCGCCCGCTTCAAGTAAGTTAAGTTGTTGATTAACATAATGCCCCCAAATCCCTGCATAGCAATCAGCCTGCAATTCAAGTGCGACACTCAATTGATTCGCTTGCACTTTACTGCCAGATTGCTGGGCTTGGCGCACCTTAGTGCTAGTGCCCAGCAGGTTTTGCACATGGTGGCCTACTTCGTGGGCAATCACATAGGCAAAGGCAAAATCACCGGGCGCGCCTAAGGTTTTAAGCTCATCAAGAAAGCTAAGATCGATATACACCTTACTATCGGCAGGACAATAAAAAGGCCCAGACTGCGCCTGTCCCATACCGCAGCCAGTGGAGGTCATATTGCGATAAAGCACTAACTTAGGCTCTCGATATTGCCCTTTGAGCAACTGGCCCCAAACGGTTTCTGTGGTGCCTAAAATGGCCGCCACAAACTGGGCATTTTCATCCTGTACCGCTGTTGTTGAGCTAGATTGAGATTGGCTAAGATGAGCTTGAGTATTCGGGTCGAGTGACAGACCACCGGTAAAATACTGAAAAGCAATATAAATGCCGCCGATGAGCAACACCACACGACCAAGTTTAGTTCTCAGTAAAAAGGGCAAGAACCTGAGTAACAAGGCACTCGGCACACCCGCAGATGCAATTTGCTGGCCGCGTCTGTCTTCGATATTGGAGCTTCTGTCAGTGTCACGCCAGCGCATCTCATTCCTTCACTCTGTAGTTAAAACTTTCATTAAACCGCTATTAAAGTCGCTTAGATGCACAACTCTGATTTCGTATTTGCACTCTAGCGCCTAGTGGTTAAGAGCCTAGTGATTAAGTGTCTAGTGATTATTTCGCCTGTGTATCGCTTGTGGGCGCGTCTTTTAGTGAACGCAAAAACAACCCTAAACCACCAAAGGCCAAAACGAGGATCACGATAAGTTCAAAGGCCGACATGGATTTAAAGTGGAATTGAATCGAGCTGATCACGCCCACAACCAAGGCCGTAAGCGAACCTAGACTCAACAGCCAAGCTAACTTACTCTTAGCGTCAAAAAACACCATCACAATGCCGATAATAAACGGTAGCATCACCATGCCTGTGGTAATCGACATGCCTTGCCCAAAGGCATTCACTCGATATAAGCCATAGCCCAGTCCAAAACTAGAGCTCACCTGTATTGCATTGAACAATAAATAAAATCCGCCACACATCATGGCAAGACCCATAAAAAATTGTCCCGTCCCGCCCTGTGTTCCGCCCGCACCTTTCATAGATATCCTTTCTACATTAACGATTTTTGAGTGGCTTGTTCTATGGCCATTTTCAGCCGTTGATTTTCTTCTAATGCTTTTAGTTTTTCATACAAATAAAGGTTTTTATCCACCTCAGCAACACAGCGCAGTTTATCTCGCATAGGCTCATAAGATTCAACACAGGTTCTTGCACCACAGACTCATTCGGTGCAGGCAGATGTCAGCACAGTAAAGAACAAGAGCAGCATAATCAAAGGGAATTTCACCATCAAGCACGCCTCAGTGAATGACAAAAATAACACACCTTATTCATAGGTAACGCCCATATTGCCAATCACACATTTTTGCTAAGTGATATCAAGCTTATTCAGGCCCCATGTTGACATAAATTACGCTAAGGCCAACACTCAATGATGAATTTTTATACGCATGAACGACGACACTAAAGTGGATTAAATACACAGAGGCTAAAATAAGGATGCTGCAACGATTCCAATATAAGCCCTACCGTTAACATAAGGAATGCCTTTGAATACGCTATTAATAGGAAAAGGTGAACAACAGGTTCACTTAAATCTTAAGTATGCCAATCGCCATGGGTTAATTGCCGGTGCCACAGGGACAGGCAAAACCGTGTCGCTGATGAGTATTGCCGAAGGTTTTTCACGCCAAGGCGTGCCAGTTTTTATCACAGACGTTAAAGGCGATATCTCGGGTCTAGCTATGGCCGGCACTCCAAGTGAAAAGCTATTACAAAGGGCAACTCAAATTGGCATTGAGGATTATCACAACGAAGCCAACCCTGTAGTGTTATGGGATTTAGCGGGCGTTCAAGGCCACCCGCTGCGTACCACCATCAGCGAAATGGGCCCGACCTTACTCGGCCGAATTTTAGAATTGAATGACACCCAGAGCGGTATTTTAGACATAGTCTTTCAACTAGCGGACGACCAAGGATTATTACTGCTCGACTTAGATGATCTGCGGGCCATGCTGGCCTTAGTTGCCGAGGAACGCAAAGAAATCTCCGCCAAATATGGTTTAATCAGCGCCCAATCCCTCGCAGCGATTCAACGCTCGGTACTAGGATTAGAGCGCGATGGTGGCAAAGACTTTTTTGGTGAACCCGCGTTACAGCTTGAAGATTTAATGCGCACTAATTTGCAAGGACGCGGCATTATCAATTTATTAGCAGCAAACAAACTGATTTTAACACCCCGTTTATATTCAAGTTTTTTACTCTGGCTACTCTCAGAATTATTTGAGAATCTGCCCGAAGTCGGCGATCCCGAAAAACCTAAGTTAGTGTTTTTTATCGATGAGGCGCATTTACTCTTTGAGGGTTGCCCACCGAGTCTATTAAAACGCGTCGAACAGATCATGCGCCTAATTCGCTCAAAAGGCGTAGGCGTTTATTTTTGCTCGCAATTTCCTGATGATGTCCCAAGCGAAATTCTCGGACAATTAGGTAATCGTATTCAACATGCCCTGCGAGCTTACACGCCAAGGGATCAAAAGGCCGTTAAAACCGCCGCCGAAACCTTTGTGCCTAACCCCAAACTGGTTGTTAGCGACGTCATATCCCAGCTCGCTGTAGGTGAAGCCTTAGTGTCTATGTTAGCCGACAAAGGCGTGCCAACTATGGTCGAGCGCGCGCTCATCGCACCGCCACGTTGCCGCATGGGACCCGCCACAAGTGAGGAGTTACAACAAGTCCGTGTCCAAAGCCCGATTGGAGGTAAATACGATCAGTTAATCAACCGCGAATCTGCCTACGAACGCCTTAACCAAAGACGAGTTGGTAACGCCACCAGCGACACCACATCCACAGCAAGTGATGCTCAAACGGGCCAAAAAGCCGAAGAACAAGGTTGGTTCAGTGAACTTATTTTTGGTAATAAGCGCCGTCAAGGGTTAGCTGAAACCTTGTCAAAACAAGCTGCACGCACGGTTGGAAGCCAATTAGGTAAACAAATTTTGCGCGGTATATTAGGTGGCATGTTAGGTAAATCGAGCCGACGTTAGGCATATGGTACTTAGTTAAGCCTCCAATTAGGGCCCACTAAAACCACAAACAATGACGAAAATAGAGGTACTGTGTCCTTGTTCGCATATTTCTTATACAGGTTAACGCTAGCATTAGCATTAATTATTCTAAGTGATAGATGGATCATGGTACGGAATTCGGTGATAAGATTATTTTGCTGTAATCGCTCATTGAGGCAAATAAATTCACAGATAATTATCAATGATTTTAGATATTTGTAATTTAAAATGTTGTAATTCGAGATAAAAATTTCGCTTCAATCAGGACGTCATGGAATAGGTTCAATTAAGTACGGCTTACATGATTAGCCTGATGAATAACCAAAGAGTACATGGAGTTTTATATGAGTAAAGAGCAAAAAAACCGTAAAGAATCGAAGAAACAACCGCTGATGTCTCCTAAAGAGAAAAGAGCAGCAAAACATGCGAAAAACGCAACTAAAGGTTTCTTAGATAACACTAAATAGTGTCTTGTTATTAGGAGGTTTGTCCTCTAATAACACAAATAGGGTTAACTTAGGTTAGCCCTTTTTATTGCCCGCTTCATTGAACCAACCAAGTTTTACCTCACAATACAACCTTGCTCAAAACAGTCTCAGATCTCAGTTTTGTGATACAAAAGTAGCAGCTATCGACTATAGCCTAATTGACCTTTTCCAGGTTTTATGTAGTTATATTGAGCTGATTACGGTATTTACCGCTCGAAAGACCCTACATAACACTATAAAAAATAAGGATATTTCATAATGAAAATCAAAAAACGTTTTGTCGCCGTCGGCGCAGCAGTGACTCTCACACTCAGTGCTGCCGCTATGGCTGCTGCCCCCGCCTTTATCAACATTCTCACAGGCGGCACCAGTGGTGTGTATTACCCTATTGGCGTTGCGCTGTCGCAACTCTACGGCACAGGAATCGAAGGTTCTAAAACCTCAGTTCAAGCAACTAAAGCCTCAGTAGAAAACCTCAATTTATTGCAAGCGGGTCGTGGTGAATTAGCGTTCGCTTTAGGTGATTCAGTCGCAGCAGCATATCAAGGTGATATTGATGCAGGCTTTAAAACGCCGCTGGATAAAATCCGAGTACTTGCCTCGGCTTATCCTAACTACATTCAAATCGTCGCCAATAAAGAGTCTGGCATTAAAACCTTGGCCGATTTAAAGGGAAAACGCATCTCAGTGGGTGCCCCTAAATCAGGGACAGAACTCAATGCCAGATCGATTTTCAAGGCTGCGGGATTAAGTTACGAAGACATGGGGAAAGTCGAGTTTTTACCCTATGCCGAATCCGTTGAGCTAATCAAAAATCGTCAATTGGACGCCACGTTACAATCTTCCGGTCTCGGCATGGCTGCTATCCGTGACTTAGCTGCGACTATGGCAATCAACTTTGTTGAAATTCCAGAAGATGTGATCGCTAAGATTAACAATCCCGCCTATCAACATGGCGTGATCCCAGCATCGACCTATGAAGGCCAAACCACCGACGTTTCTACCGTCGCCATTCAAAATTTACTGGTGACTCAAAGCGGTGTATCGGATGATTTAGCCTATCAGATGACCAAACTCATGTTCGAGCACTTAGACCGACTCGGTAACGCGCACTCCGCCGCGAAGACCATCAGCGTAGATAAAGCGACGAAAAATCTACCAATACCACTGCACCCAGGTGCAGAACGTTATTACAAAGAAGTTGGTGCACTCTAAGTTTTACTGATATCTGTGCATCCTATTCCAAACTAAGCAATTGAGATGCCGTTAAATAACGGCATCTCGTTTATATCATCTCTGTAGTCTAATGCTGTGAGGCATAATATGAGTGATCCCCAACAAGGTCTCAGCGCAAATACTGGCGATTGGCCCAAGGCTCTATTTTATACAGCCTTAATTTTTTCTATTTTTCAAATCATCACTGCCGCTTTTCATCCCGTCTCGACTCAAGTACTGCGTGCCACCCATGTAGGCTTTTTACTGTTAGTGGTTTTTTTAAGTTATCCCGCTAGAGGAAAATCTCAGCCTTGGCAGCCACTCGCTTGGCTACTCGGTCTAGCTGGCATGGCCACAGCGGCTTATCAGTGGTATTTCGAAGCCGACTTAATTCAACGTTCAGGCGATCTGACCGATGCGGATATAGTGATAGGTATCACTTTGATCGTATTAGTGTTTGAAGCAGCGCGCCGAGTCATGGGCTGGGCGCTACCTATCATCTGTAGCATCTTTTTGATGTATGGCTTATTTGGCCAATATTTACCCGGTGACTTAATGCACCGCGGCTATGGATTCGATCAGATCATCAATCAATTAGCCTTCGGTACCGAAGGGTTATACGGCACACCAACCTATGTGTCGGCGACATATATATTCCTGTTTATTCTCTTCGGCTCCTTTTTAGAACAAGCCGGAATGATCCGTTTATTTACCGACTTTGCCATGGGATTATTTGGCCACAAGCTCGGCGGTCCAGCAAAAGTTGCGGTAGTATCATCGGCATTGATGGGGACGATTACAGGATCAGGTGTTGCCAACGTGGTCACAACGGGCCAATTTACCATTCCACTCATGAAACGATTCGGTTATCGTCCAGCCTTCGCCGGCGGGGTAGAGGCAACATCGAGTATGGGCAGCCAAATCATGCCGCCGATCATGGGCGCAGTGGCCTTTATCATGGCCGAAACCATTAACGTCCCCTTTATCGAGATAGCCAAAGCGGCATTGATCCCTGCGCTACTTTATTTCTGCTCCGTATTTTGGATGGTGCATTTAGAAGCCAAACGCGCCAATCTCTGTGGCCTGCCTAAAGATCAGTGCCCTAATCCATGGGCGGCAATTAAAGAGCGTTGGTATCTCCTTATCCCCTTGTTTATTTTAGTCTACTTGCTGTTTTCGGGTAGAACGCCGCTGTTCTCAGGCATGGTAGGACTCGCCCTCACATCGATAGTAATTTTAGGCTCAGCCATAGTACTGCGGCTTTCCTCAATGGCAATGCGCATTGCCTTTTGGATTGCCCTTGGCATCCTTTGCGCTGGCTTCTTCCAACTCGGGATCGGGGTCGTATTTGGGGTTATCGCCTTATTAGTCGCCATTTGTTGGTTTATTAAAGGCGGCAGAGATACTCTCACCATCTGCTTGCATGCAATGGTAGAAGGCGCCCGTCATGCCGTGCCTGTGGGTATCGCCTGTGCTTTAGTCGGTGTGATTATCGGCATAGTGTCACTGACAGGAATTGCCTCGACCTTCGCGAGCTATATTCTTGCCGTTGGCCAAGATAACTTGTTCTTATCACTCGTGTTAACTATGGTCACTTGCCTAGTGCTCGGAATGGGGATCCCCACGATCCCTAACTACATAATTACTAGCTCGATTGCCGCTCCCGCATTACTCGATCTCGGTGTGCCACTGATTGTGTCGCATATGTTTGTATTTTATTTCGGCATCATGGCCGATCTCACCCCTCCCGTTGCCTTAGCCTGTTTTGCCGCGGCGCCAATCGCTAAGGAATCAGGCCTTAAGATCAGCCTTTGGGCAATCCGTATCGCCATTGCAGGTTTTGTGATCCCCTTTATGGCGGTTTACGATCCCGCTTTGATGCTTCAAGGTGATAGCTGGTTAGCCACTGGGTTTGTCTTGCTAAAAGCGACTGTGGGTATTGGTATTTGGGGCGTCATCTTTACCGGATATCTATTACAAAAACTCTACTGGTGGGAACGCGTTATCGGCTTCCTTGCAGGTGCTAGCTTAATTCTTGCTACGCCGTTGAGTGATGAAATTGGCTTTGGGCTCGCGCTGCTATTTATCGTGCAACACAGCTGGCGAGCACGCAAACTTAAACGTCTCGCAGAGCAAGGATAAGCTCTTGAGATTATTGGTCGTTAATCAGTCTTTGAAGGTAAACAGATGCTAGGCCTGTGTTTAGGCCTAGCTGGCACACTGTGGGCCCAAGTGCCCACAGACAACTTCACCTTGGCATGGAACCATAGCATAGAAAAAATTCGCTGGGAGGAAGACTATAACGTCACCCCACAAGGATTAGTGTTGGTCGAAGCAAGAGTGAAAGGTACGGGTGCAGGAATGGAAATCCCAGATGATGCCTATCTTAAAAATGGCAGCTGGCATTATCAGCCCAAGCTGCCCATTTTACCTGTGTTGCGCTTAGGTCGCACACCCGAAGCAGGGGATTTTGAACTTTGCTTCACTCAAATCTCAGGAAAAGTGCAATGCCAAGCCATGAGTCATTGGATTGGCGTACCCAACAAACAAACAGCCGCGGTTGAACTTTGGGGTTGCGGCTCTTTGCCTTAAGCGTGTTTATCCATATATTTACGCTCAATTTCTATTAGGCGCTGATTAAAATCCTCAAGGTGTGCAAACATTTCAGCCTCAGCTTTCGCCCCATCTTTTGCGATAACCGCTTCGACAATGACATCATGCAAGCCTAAAGGATGAATTTCATCAGTCGGTGGCTGAAACTTAGTCGTTTGATTACTTAATAAAACCAACAAGGATTTTACGATCGCTTCTAAAAAGCGATTTCCAGACATTTCAGCGAGCAAATAATGTACTTGAGATCGCAATATGACAGTTTCGGGATAAGCCAATGAGTCACTTTCATGACTATTCGCCTCTTGCAAAGCTTTAGCTTGCTCTGGAGTGCAATTTTTAGCAGCCATTCTAGCCACTTGCGGTTCAATCAGCATGCGTGCTTGACACAGTTCAGGAAGGGAAAGTTTCCCCATTAGAAATAAATCTTGGCAAGCATCACTTAAACGTTCAAAGGTTAAGTGCTTAACAAATGCGCCACCTGTTGCACCTTGGCGAATCTCCACTAATCCACCCGCTTCGAGGCTTTTGATCGCCTCTCTCACCACAGTGCGACTAACTTGAAATAATTCTATTAATTCGCGCTCAGAGGGTAATTTATCGCCAGCCTTATATTCGCCATCTAAAATAGCATTTTTCAGTTGCTGCCCGACTTCACTCGATGCTCTTATCTGCTTAATTGGCTTGAAGATATGCACTTGATTATCCCAAATATGCTTAGTGTCGCCATACTAGCATAAAACCGCATTAACGCAGAAAAAGTACTCTCATCTTTCCTACATTAGTGATTAAAAAACATTCACATTTGTTGATCCAAGTAACATCTGTGCGAATTTCGTAACTAGTTTCTCATATTCATCCTAACTTCGTTGTCGACATTAGTCATACGTCATACATTTAACCTAAGAATGTTAAACATAATTTCTTTAACTAGCTCAGACAATTCTGATCAGGGCTTACTAATAATAGGGAAGATGATGATGAAAAAATCTTATTTATCTTTGCTTGTGCTATCTACGCTAGCGATTCCTGCTACAGCAGATACCAGCATTGATCAAATGTTTAGCCAAGGTACGTTAAAAGGGGAATTACGCTTATTCGATTTTACCCGTGACTTTGATAATACGACGAACACTAAACACGATACGTCATTTGGCGGACTGTTTTATTACAATACCGCAAAAGTGAATGGCCTCAGTTTTGGGACCAGCTTCGCATCTGCAAATCCCATTTGGACCAATGATTCAGATGATGTCTACGGCCTAGTTGCTCGCGATGCCGCTGGCGACCATGACAACGTCAACCGTTTACAGGAGTATTTTGTCCAAGGTAATTGGTGGGATACTCAATTCAAATTAGGTGCACAAGAACTGCGCACACCAATGATGAATCCCCATGACATTCGTGCGATCCCACGAACTTTTCGCGGCTTTTCAGCAGAAAATAAGAGTGTTGATAATCTAACGTTATCAGCACTCTATATTACAGATTCCATGGGGTGGTCTGACAATAGCTTCGTATCCGTAAAAGAGGCGGTACAAAGCGAATTAGCAAGAGCGGGTATTGTGGCAGATGTTGCCGATAACCCAGTTTATGCCCTAGGTGCTAAATATCAATTGCCCTTTAAGACAGTCCAAACTGAAGCCCATCTTTGGCACTACAGCATGGAAGATGTTTTCAATCAAACCTATGCCAAAGTGAAATTAGCCGCTGATGTTGGTCCAACGAATTTGTACTTAACACCTTCCTATTTAACTCAACAGGCAATAGGTGAAGAAACCGGCGGCCCACTCGATACCTATCAATATGGCTTCCATCTAGGCGCCAAATTGGCGGGGGCAGATCTCACTTATATGTACGCCAAAACCGGGGATGACACAGTGCTGACCCCATGGGGCGATGAAAAAGTGGTCATTCAACAGGTATATCAATCTGCACGGGCGAATGAAGAGGTCAACGCGTTAAAGCTGGCCTATGACTTTGAAAAATTAGGGGCGAGTGGATTAGAAGCCTATGCCTTCTATGGGCAGTACGATGTGCCAGAGGGGACTGCGTCAGATTTTAATGAAACAAACTTTTCAATCGCCTATAAATTTTCAGGCATGTTATCGGGCCTAGGTCTTAAGGCGCGTTATGCCATGGTCGATTTTGATCAAGCTGAAGATCTTGACGATCTGCGTTTATATGTCACTTATAAATTTGCCTTAGGTAAATAGTTCATCAGTTTTAACTCCCCTGCACCAAAACTTATATGGGTGTATCAGCCTTGTTCGATACACCCAATTTTTGTACCGCAAAATTACCCATACCCAACTAAAAGTTGCGGTAAACACTTTGACTTAAGGATTGAGATTAAATGGAAACAAAGAATTTCTTACTTATTCCAGCCGTTGCTATGTCATGTTTTTTATTTAGCGGATGTGGAAATAACGATAACGCCGAAACCCCATTACCACAGTTAGCCTCGGCCACACCCGCCACACTGAATCTATGTAGTGAAATTGCTTCACAATATAATTTCAAAAATACTGTGATAACGAACTCACAAATTATTGCGGCTGGCAATGTTGAATATAGCGCTACTGAACGTTACCGAGCACCAGAACATTGTTTAGTGACGGGTTATATGAATGAAAGGATGGGAACTGGCATTGCGGGAGAAACCCGCTATGCGATCGGCTTTGAAATGCGTTTACCCACTAACTGGAATGGTCGATTCTATTATCAAGCCAATGGCGGCCTCGACGGTTCGATCGCTAAGGCGGTTGGCCGCTTAGTGTTTTCCGCAGGCCCAGATTCTGCCGCCCTCAATGAAGGGTTCGCTGTGATAAGTTCTGATATGGGGCATCCAGCACCAATCCCTTTCTTTGGTTTAGATCCTCAAGCAAGGCTTGACTATGGTTACAATGCTGTGGCCGAATTAACGCCAATGGCGAAAGCTTTAATAGAAAAAGCATATGGTAAGCAACCTGATAGATCATATTTTGCCGGTTGTTCTAACGGTGGTAGACACACTATGGTCGCGGCCAGTCGTTTTGCCGATATGTACGATGGCTTTCTAGTAGGCAACCCTGGATTTAACTTACCTAAAGCTGCAGTAGCGCAAATGTATGGTGTTCAAGAGTATTCAAAGCTGGTTGAATTTGATGGTCCTGATATTTTAGCCACACTACAAACCGCCATTACCCCTGAAGAATTCTCCCTCGTTTCCCAAAAAGTCCTCGAGCAGTGTGATGCCCTTGACGGTGTGAGCGATGGCATTATTACCGACACCTATTCCTGTCAAAAGACCTTTGACCTTGAACGTGATGTTCCAACCTGTTCAAGTGACAGAGATAATACCTGCTTAACAGCAGAGCAAAAGCAGGTACTCGGCAATATCATGGCAGGGCCCCATAACAGCAAGACAGGTGAAGCCATTTATACTGACTTCCCATACGATGCGGGTATCGGCGCATCTGGTTGGGCTTCCTGGGAATATAACATGGCGCTCAATCGAGACCCTGGTGCCGTTGGTTTTATTTTTAGTTCGCCACCAACCCCCTTTAATGGTGCAACTGAACAATCCAGTTTGGAATTTGTGCAATCATTTAGCATGGATGAGGATACCCAACGGATCTATGCCACGGATTCGATTTACTCCGAATCGGGTATAGACTTTATGACACCGCCCCAGCCAACGGATCTTTCGGTCATAAAAAATCGCGGCGCTAAGATGATGTTGTTCCATGGAACATCTGACCCCGTATTTTCAGCCAATGATACAGTGAACTGGTATAACGAATTAGCCGAGGCCAATGCTGGGCACGCAGAAACCTTCGCCCGTTTATTCCTTATCCCTGGGATGAATCATTGCGGCAGCGGTCCTACCACAGATAAATTTAACATGATCCGCGCATTGGTTGACTGGGTTGAAAAAGGAGTCGAACCCCAAAACATCACGGCTTCAGTCCGCCCTGAAAATGCCGAATTACCCAGTGATTGGTCAAAAAGCAGAACTCGGGTCCTCTGCCCATACCCCCAATTCGCAAAATATAATGGCATAGGCAATATTGAAGATGCCGCCAATTTTACCTGTGTAACACCTAAATAATCCCTAGGGCATTAAAGCCCAAAGGCCACCTCAATATTGTTGAGGTGGCCTACCTCAAATCATGTTTATTTATAAATAGTCCCTATTTGTTAACTACTTAAACATGCATAAAATCAGACGCTCATATTTCCCGCGTCGCCAAACTTATTCATTCAATAAAGTCCTATATTAGATTGTTTTAAAAAGAATAATCACATTCATCGCTCAAAATGCCAGCATTTTGTGAAGCACTGCAAAGATGTAATTAATACCTCTTTTGGTTTATTGTCATATGTCATACATTTAAACGTATGTTGTTAATGAATGAGAATTTAATCACTTTCACGCAACTGCACTTCTAGTTTTTAAAGCAAACAAATCACATGCGGTTATGGCCAGATCCATTGTCGTTGCTAACGATGTCATATCGACCTTAGCAATGAGGACCCAAGGAGTATCAAAATGAGTAAAGAGCATTCACAGAAACCGAAAGAAATCGATCAATACACTGCTAGCGTGCTTCAGAATGGTATATCTCGAAGAAGTTTCCTAACTCGAGCTGCAGTGGGAAGTGGTGGCTTAGCCTTTGCAAGTCTTGGTATTGCTTCAGCGAGTGCTGCACCACTTCAAGTTGGCACTGAATATGGCGAAATTGGCGGCGCAACGCTCAATTTTCTACCTAAGCCAAAACCTATTGCTGATAAAGATATTGCAACAACCCAAACCTTTGATGTCGTCGTCGTCGGTGCTGGAGCCTCTGGTGTGCCTGCGGCTCTATCCGCCAGAGAAAGTGGTGCAACCGTTGCGTGTTTACAAAAGCAAGCCATTCCAGTCTCTCAAGGAAACACTGGTTCAGGGATTGACCTGAAAAACAGTGATAAATCAGCAATTGAAGCTTTAGTTAGCCGTTTAATGGCGGATAACGCGCACCGTTCACATCCCGGTCTTCTTAAGCAATGGGCTTACAATTCAGGTGAAGCTGTCACTTGGGTTATCGATAGAGTTAAACAAGGTGGCGGCCAGATTGTTGACCAAGGAACTAAAGTGCAGCACGGTATTCGCGGAATTGCTGATACTGATGACCGTTTAAATTTTATCACTTCTTTCTGCGGCCCTAAACCCTACACCACGGGTGATGCTATCCGCGCATTAGCTAAAACAGCGGAAAAAGCAGGCGTTAAGTTTTTCTTTAATACTCCTGCACAACAATTAATCCAGGATGAGTCAGGAAAAGTCATCGGCGTCATTGCTCAAACTCGTGATGGTAAGTACCACAAATACATGGCGAAGAAAGGTGTCATTCTGTCCTCTGGCGACTATCAAAATAACAAAGCCATGTGTGACTTCTTCATCCCCGAACTGAAAAACTTTGAACGTAAACAAATGGATCGTACCGGTGACGGTTTTGCTATGGCCTATTGGGCTGGCGGCGTTATTGAACCTGTTGGACATACCAAAATGTTGCACGACTTCGATGCCGGCCCGGCTTCCATGTGTGACATGCCATTCTTAGCGGTAAACCGTAAAGGTGAGCGCTTTGTGAATGAGAAGGTTGAGATGTCTCTAATGAATAACTACTTGAAAGATGAGCAGAATGCGGGGCATTACTCACAAGTATTTGATTCTGACTATATGACGCAAGCGAAGGATTGGCCTGGCCACCTCTATTCTCCTGAAGAGCTTAAAGTTTATATGCCTGAAGTTCCTGGTGAGAAAACAGGAGTATTTCCCTCTTTGATCAACACCCATTCAGCTAACACATTAGAAGAATTGGCTGTGAAGTTAGAGTGCGATCCAAAAACCTTTGTTGCCAGCGTTAACCGTTATAACGAGCTGTGCAAAAAAGGTAAAGATGAGGACTTCGGTAAACCTAGAAGCAAAATGGTACCAGTGCTCAAACCACCGTTTTACGGTATTCACCGTCGTATGCGTATTTCTACTTTATGTTCAGGAATTCTCGTTAACGACAACCACCAAGTACTTGATGCCGATGGTAAGGAAATTCCAGGTTTATTCATTGTTGGTAACCTAGGAGCAGGTTTCTACGGTGGCGTTGACTACCCATTAACGGTATTTGGCTTGTCTTTAGGTCGCTGCTACACCTTCGGCTATTTAGCTGGCAAATATGTAGCAAAGCTATAGAACACATAGTCATCAATAATGGATGCCTCACATTTTGGCATCCTGTGAAATGAATAATGGGATCAAACAATGAAAAACTTAACAATTATATTGGCTATTATTTTGGGTATTTTCGCTGGCAGCGCGTTCGCTAAAGAGAGTACTTTACTCGATCAAACTCATATGGCGAAAGGCCTTAAATGTGCAAGCTGCCATGGTGCAGAAGAACGACAAGCAGTCCCTATGCTCAAGTGTGTACAATGCCACAACACTAAGAAATTAGCGGAAAAAACGGCGGATGTAAAACCAACCAATCCCCATAAAAATCGCCACTTCGACACCGAAACTGATTGCAGTAAGTGCCACCATGTACACAAAAAATCTGAAAACTATTGTGTCAGTTGCCATCAACCATTTAATTTTGTAACTCCATAAGCTGATGACACTACGCTTAAAAAGCTAAAAAACAAAAAACCACCATTAAAGGTGGTTTTTTGTTCGAATAAGGCACTGTAATCAAATCTAAATTAAGTATTACTAAGATCAGCAGGCTTGGAACATTATTCCGACGACTGATAAAAACAATATCCATGCTTTCCTTGGTGTTTCACGCGATACATGGCGGCATCCGCGCGATCACAACTATCGGCAAAACTATCACCATAGCCAAATATATCAATACCGATACTCAGGCCTACCTCTACTTCACAACCTTCTAGCAGGAATTTATCTTGATAAACATCGAGCAATGATTGTGCGAGCGCCCCTAAAGATTCACGATCAAATGACGGCAGTAATATCACAAACTCGTCGCCACCTAACCGTGCGATCTGCGCGAATTCACCTGCGTGAGATACCAAAGTATGCGCAACGTGCATCAACAGGCTGTCACCAAACTTATGGCCGTGACGGTCATTTAACGCTTTAAAACCATCAAGGTCGATAAAAAATAACGCACCGCGAATACCTGGTAGCGAAGATTCATCGAATACTTTGGCAATAGCTTGGCGATTCATTAAGTTGGTGAGTGGATCACTGTGGGCTAAACGGGCTAAATCTATTTCGTAGCGCTTTTCTTGAGTAATATCGATATGGCTGCCCATCATTCGCAGTGGTGTTCCATCAGCTAAGCGCTCGACAATACGCCCACGATCGGACACCCAGGTTATGCTGCCATCTTTGTGTAGCATTCTGTGAACTGCTTGATAGTAATCGGCTTGACCATTCACATGATCTTCAAAGGCTTTTATCACCCATTCTTTATCTTCGGGGTGTAATTTACTTTTCCAGATATCAACATGGGCAGCAAACTCTTCAGGACTAAACCCGAGCATTTCGCCCCAGCGCATGTTAAATATGGTTAAATTTCCGCTTGGAATATGCTGTTCCCATAGACATAAACCATTACCATCGAGGGCTGCAAAGAGTTTTTCTTCGGCACGATAATTCAACGCTGCTAAATGAGCGTTTTCACTTTTTAGCTGAGCGATCTCAGCCTGAAGTTGCGCAATTAACTCTACTGCAGTATCCGAAGCCACGACAAATATCTTTCCTTTAAGTGGGAAAATTGAGTCTAGTGTAAATCACCCTATGCCGAAGCAACATAGCGAGGAGTGCAAGATGAGCCAGAATCATATTGGCTCAATCGAGCTTACACAGACTCTCGCAGTCCTGTCACGCTTAGTCGCGAGTCAGCACTTCGAGCAATTCGATCTCAAAGGTGAGATCAGAATTTGGTTTGATATGAGCACCCACTTGACGCTCGCCATAGGCTAAGTGAGCTGGGACTAACAACTTACGTTTGCCACCGACTTTCATCCCCATAATACCTTGATCCCAGCCTTTAATCACACGGCCAGTACCAATTACACATTGAAACGCCTGACCACGATCATAGGATGAATCGAATTGGGTACCATCCTGCAAAAATCCACGATATTGGGTAGTGATCAGTGCACCTTTTACCGCTTCTTTTCCTTCGCCCACTTGCAGATCGATTACTTCTAATTCAGTCATATCTTCATTCTCTTTTCTTGTTCGCACTTAGGGCGTGATATTCAACTTTGCGCAGGATTTTATCACCGACGAGCGGGCTTGTCGGCGCAATCTAAACATTTCTGCAGCTCGGTTCACTGCTTAATCCTTAATAATAAGGTCATCATGGGCGATAACATCATCACTCGCCCTTTAAATTACTGTCGGTTAGCCCAATATATAAGTCGTATAAACGTTTTATTTTGGAGCTTTGCCATGATTATTGCCTGCCCCCATTGCGATACGTTAAACCGCGTTCCCGATGAGCGTTTAAACCAACAACCCACTTGCGGTAAATGTAAGCTCAGTGTCTTTACGGCTGCGCCAATTGAACTCAATAGCACAAACTTTGCCAACCATGCCAATAAATCAGAGCTCCCCCTAGTCGTTGACTTTTGGGCCAGCTGGTGTGGGCCCTGTAAAAGTTTTGCGCCCATATTTTCTGCAGCAGCTAAGACATGGGAGCCTCAATTTCGCTTCGGTAAAATCAATACTGAAGAACAGCAAGCCCTCGCGGCTCAATTTAATATTCGATCTATTCCAACCTTAATGATTTTTAAACAAGGCCACATACTCGCCCAGCAAGCCGGAGCTTTACCCTCCTCAGCGTTTAACCAATGGTTAAATGCCTATAAATAAGAGGATTGAGCTAAGATACAACCGCTCAGCCGAGCTAATTTGTAAAGGTAACGAAAATTGAAAAAAGCAATGTTCTTACTGGGCGCAGTACTCTTGCTAGTGGTGACAGGATGGGGTTTACAACAACATCTCACAATTGATACTTGTCTCGACAAGGGAGGGACTTGGAACGATGACACTAAGCAATGCATTCGTCCATTCGAACAAGGGATAGCCTTTACTCGCAGTGATCATAATTCTGCCGAGCCTCAGACAGCTTATGTTTATCTTTCCGAGAATTTACAGCAAGCAGAAGTGTTTTTTGCCACAACAGATAAGCCTATTATTTTACAAGCCGTTACTGTCACTGAAGGCGATACCGCTCCCGTATTATATAAAAATGACATTGAACAGATTGATATCATCAACGTAAAAGAAATCTTTTATCTACGTTATCAACATCAAGCAATTTATAGCGCAAATACTTTTAGTCGCAACTTAACCTCAAATTAAGTGCAAAACATAAGCATAGAGTAAGCTTCGAAACACTAAGCCTGACACTAAGCCCAAAAACTCGGTACGACGACTCAGCTAAAAACAAAATCAGTATCCGCCCTATGCTCTTCATAAGGCGAATACTATTCTAGCGACAACGTTAAAACACAAAGTTGCCATGAACTATATCAGTGTTAAATATCCCAGAAGGTATGGGCGATAATACCCAAGACTATCATACTGATAAAGTTGATGATCATACCCACTCGCACCATTTCCGATTGCTTGATATGGCCAGAACCATAAACGATAGCATTGGGCGGTGTCGCCACCGGCAGCATAAAGGCGCAAGAAGCTGCAATACCAATCAGCACAGATAACATCACAGGCGATATGCCTAATGCCTCAGCAATCGCAGCAAATACAGGCACTAACAGTGCAGCGCTGGCGGTGTTACTGGCAAATTCAGTCAACATCACCACAAAAGCAATCACAGCAAAGACGAACAACGACATGTGAGTGCTACCGAAAATATCTGTCATCCAGTGAGCTAAAAATACGCTAGTGCCAGTCGTTTTTAGTACTGCGCTCAGTGTTAAACCACCACCAAACAATATGAGTACACCCCAATCTGTGGTCGATTCAATTTTCTTCCAGCCGACCAAACCTAAGCCCGAGAGTAAAACGACGGCCCCTAAGGCGACTATGGTATCAAACTGAGTGATGCCACCTAATGCCTTGGCTAACGGCACACTGAAAATCCAGCAACATACGGTAGTCAGGAAGATAAGCAGAGTAAATTTCCCCTGAAATGTCAGCTTCTGAGCTTCAACATCCACATCGAATTTGGCAGAAAGATCAGGCTTAAAATACCAATACAAGGCAATCAACATCATAGGTAGCATGAGGATAACGGTTGGAATACCAAACTTCAGCCAATCACTAAAACTTAAGCCCACTTGAGCCGCAGCAATCGCATTCGGTGGGCTACCCACTAAAGTACCAATACCGCCGATGTTGGCCGAATAGGCAATCCCGAGCAGTAGAAATACATAGGTGCTGTGGTATTTTTCGCGGTCGAGCTGCTGCAAAATCCCGAGAGCCAATGGCAACATCATCGCCGTGGTCGCGGTATTGCTGATCCACATCGATAGCAGCGCAGTTACTCCAAACAGCATCAAACAGGCGATACTGAGTTTGCCTTTAGAGGCTAGCAGCAGCTTTTGCGCTATGAGGGTATCAATCTTTTGATGGTGCAAGGCCGCAGCCAAGACGAAACCCCCAAAGAATAAGTAAATGATGGGATTGGCAAAGTTACTCATCGCCTCCTTGGTTTCAAACACCCCAAAGAATACGGCGAGTATAGGAACGAGAATCGCAGTGATACTGATATGAATCGCTTCGGTCAGCCAAAGAATCGCGGCGAAGAACAAAATGGCCAGCCCAGTATTCACCCCTTGTTCGAAAGGTAAACCGTAATAAAGTGCAAATAACAGCACAATATCAGCCACTAGGATCAGCATTTTTTTCTTATCGAGCCCCTCGCTGACGGGAGCTTGATTAGGTGGAGCAGTACTTGAATCTGTTAAAGACATGGTTACAACCTTAATACCATTTTATTTTGACGCAAATTTAGGGCATAGATCACACTTGGCAAAGCGGTTTATTTTGTAATTTTATCACTTGGCAACAACATTTATTGCTGAGCTAGCACGCACAAACGGCCGATTAGCGACAATAATCACCAAATTCTGATCGACACCTTTGTTTTAAAATTTCAAACGGACAAAGATCGAACAAAACCTTGCCCACGTTGTAATTTAATTAATGTTTAAAACTGAGATGTAGATCACGCCACACTTTTTACCAAGGTGATAATCAACTAATTAATCATACCTTCTGATCATTGGTAGGATTAGATATTATTCCCCCAATTTGGCACAAAATTGAATGTGTAGCGCTAAATCGAATCTAGATATCGTTGAATGTGCACTAAAACTGCGACGCAGTGAACAGCAAGCGACCAACACAAACGTATTGCAACAAGGCAACATAGAAAACCCAATATCTACATGAATCGTAAACACAAATATTATTCACCACCACAGTCAATCTAACTCACTTTACCCTGTCAGCGATCCAGCCTAAAGTCGCGACCGCAACCCCGCCCGCTGTATATTATTTGTCTGTTTTCGGAACCGCCCGTGGAAAAAATTGCCTTAACTCAGTCGGCTCAAAAGCCCAGCCTTTTCGTCCCAGTAGCAGGGTTAAGTTTGTTTGCTTTGGCATCAGGCTACTTGATGAGCTTAATCCCACTGTCGCTCACTTTTTTCGAACTCAGCACCTCACTTGCTCCATTACTGGCCAGTATTTTTTATTTAGGTTTATTACTGGGGGCGCCTTGTATTGCTCCTGTTGTTGCCCGTATCGGCCACAGTAAAGCCTTTATCCTTTTTTTGAATATCCTTCTTTGCAGCGTTGTCGCTATGATATTAATCCCCAAAAGTGGAGTCTGGTTAGCCTCTCGACTTATAGCGGGATTTGCGGTTGCAGGGATTTTTGTGGTTGTTGAATCATGGCTATTAATGGCCGATACCCAAAAGCAACGCGCTAAGCGGCTTGGACTTTATATGACAGCGCTTTATGGAGGCACTGCCTTAGGACAATTAGCCATTGATTATTTAGGTACAAAGGGCAATCTACCTTACCTAGTGATCATGGGATTATTAGCCGCGGCAAGTTTACCCGCGCTACTGGTAAAACGCGGTCAACCTCAGGTAAGCGAACAACAATCAATGTCATTGTCTGCGCTAAAAAACCTAAGTCAGCCTGCCATTATGGGATGTTTAGTCTCTGGATTATTGCTTGGCCCTATCTATGGTTTACTTCCCATCTATGTGGCACTGGATATGGGGCTTGATCAGCAAACAGGACAATTTATGGCCCTCATCATAGTGGGTGGCATGCTGGTACAACCTTTAGTCAGTTATTTATCTCCTCGAGTTAACAAAAGTGGCTTGATAGTAAGCTTTTGCCTACTGGGTGTCGCAGCATTATTACTGCTCACTCAGCATTCAAATATGACGCTGATTATTGGATTTCTCTTGCTTGGCGCCAGCGCTTTTGCCCTTTACCCGATTGCAATCAGCTTAGCTTGTGACGACTTGCCTGCTAGCCAAATTGTTTCAGCGACTCAAGTGATGCTACTGAGCTATTCGGTGGGGTCAGTAATAGGCCCATTAGTGGCCAGCAGTTTTGGCCAAACGGAGTTCGGCTTACTCATTTATTTAGGAATATGCTGTATTCTGAGCAGTATTTACATTTTTGCTCAATTACTTATTAATACTAAGCCAAGTTTTTCCTCGCCTTAACAAGTCCCATAAAATACATTGCACTGCGACTCAATAAGCAGCCACTTAATGAACGACATGCTCATCGAGTGGCTCAAATAGAAAACATCTGCGGTCAAATCAACACAAAACGAACAGCAAAATGCTCCACAAAGGTCATAACGTTAAAAATCAGTACGCTTAGTTTTAACATTCAGACAGGGCAGTTGCTTATCCTCCCTAAGTCGCGATAATGCAGCTTACTTAAACACCTGTGCTGATTGTTTTTCCTGAGATTTAACTATGCGCCTCGATAAATTCCTCTGTAAAAGCACAGATCTTGATCGCAAAGCCGCAAAAGTCACCATTCTTAGCGGCTCAATCACAGTCAATGGCGCTATCGCGACAAACTGTGCGATGCAAGTGCATGAAAATAATACTGTCAGCCTTAATGGAAAGCCGCTAGCGCCACGCCCATCTCGCTATATCATGTTGCACAAACCTGCTAATACCTTGTGCTCAAATGTGGATGGAGCCTACCCTTCGCTATTTCATCTGCTCAATATCGATCGCGCATTTGACCTGCACATCGTTGGCCGCCTAGATGCTGATACCACAGGCTTAGTGCTACTGACTGATGATGGCCGCTGGTCGTTTAATATTATCTCGCCTCAATATCAGTGCGAAAAAATCTATCGTGTTCAACTGCGAGATCCACTCGACAGCGAAGCGACTGCAGCCATAGCCGCAAAGTTTGCCGCTGGGCTAAATCTACAGGGCGAAACTGCCCTCACTCTGCCAGCAACACTGCAGCAAGTGGATGAAAAAACCGTGCTACTCACGCTCACCGAAGGCAAGTTTCATCAAGTCAAAAGGATGTTTGCCGCCGTGGGCAATAAAGTGGTTGCCCTACACAGGGCGCAAATTGGCGCAGTGGCCTTAGATATCGATGTAGGGAAATGGCGCAACTTAACCTTGGCGGAGATAAGCTCCTTCACATCCTAATTGATTAACAAGGCTGAAGCCGACAGGCCGCCTACGTTTATCGACGTTAAAAAAGCAAACAAATACTGATAGGTTTGCAAATCAATCCCATAAAAAATCCCAGTGTTAGCAACAACACTGGGATGTTTATTTGTTTGATACTGCTTAGCGGAATATGAATCGACTAAGAACAGCAATCGTTGCGGCGAACCCAGCTTCTTGGGATCTTCTCAAAAACCACTTTTGCCATGAGTAACGCCAACAATATGCCAGAGGTTGCCACTAACCATTGAGGTAACATTTGGTGCTCTTCACCAATTTGTGGCATCACCACAAAACCAAAGGTATTAACCAGATAATTGACCAACATACCGGCCACTAAAGCCACGCCAATCACACCGCCAAGGTAGCCCCACAGCGCACGTTTACCTAGCTCTTTAGCCACTATGCCTAAAGTCGCGATATTGGTTGCCGGACCTGCCATCATAAACACGAGTACAGCACCCGGTGACACACCCGCCAATAATAATCCAGCGGCAATCGGTGTCGATGCGGTCGCGCAAATATACATAGGCACAGAAACGAGCACCATCACTAGCATAGCCAGAATGCCATCGCCCCATTTAGCCAAAAAGTCAGCCGGCACATAGGTTTGTACCAGAGCTGCGAAAAATAAGCCCACCAGCAGCCACAGCGTAGTATCACGCACTAAATCCGTTGCCGCATATTTAAGGCCAATTCCGATACGACTGAGTACCGATTGCGACTTAAATTCAGTCGCCATATCTTGAGTAGAGGCACAGCAGCTATCGCCTGCAGTGTTAGTACTCACCTGCTCTGCATCCTTAGCACTGCCACCACAGCAAGCGCCTTTTTTCACCACCACTATTTTTTCAGGCTCTGTGGTTTGGCTGCCACAACATGACCCCACGCTTTCTGCTTTAGCAGCGTTAACCTTAACCACAGAACCCATAGTTTGAGCAGATCCCATGGTTTGACTGCCAACAGCCATAACACTTGAAGGACCTGCCATCAAGCTCTGCGCCGCCATAGGCGTCATTTTGATCTTCGGCTTTGGCTCGGCTGCAGGTGCATCAACATTGTCATTACCACAGCAGGAAGACTTTACGGGCGTTATCGTAGGCGTAGTCGATGAGCAGCAGCTTTTAACCGCTTCGGCTTTTACCATCTCTGGCTGAGCCACTGATTTTGAAGCGCAGCAAGACGCCTCACCCTCTAATGGCTTATCTGATTGAGTATCTACCTTAACCACTGACTTGCCATCGTCATCATCGCGACCAACGAGTAAGCCCGCCACTATCGCACTGGTAATCGCTGCAATCGGTCTAATGATTGCCATAAAGGGACCAAGTAACACATAAGAAACCGCGATGGAATCGACGCCCGTTTCAGGGGTTGAGACTAAAAAGGAGGTGGTGGCCGCTTTAGATGCACCAGAACGGCGCAGCCCAACTGCTGCGGGAATAACGCCACAAGAACACAAAGGTAAAGGTGCGCCAAGCAGCGCCGCTTTCACTACGGTTTTAAAACCGTGACCACCGAGCTGCTTTTGCATCCACGCCATTGGCACGAATACTTTTAATAGCCCAGCTAAAATCAGGCCCAGTAACAACCAAGGCGCCGAGTCTAAAAACAGATCAATAAAATTCTTCAGTAACATAATTAATTCCCTGACTCTTCATAAATGGCTTTGCCGTGATGATTCTGGTGCGCTTGGTGCTGATTTACATTATGAGAGTGATGCTCAACGCGTACCCGCTCAGTGCTGGACTCCAACGCCTCTAAAATAGAACAATGTTCGGCGCTACGTGGCCCACCACAGCAAGCATCAGACAAGCTTTGTAAACTCGCTTGAAAATGATTCAGCTCAGCAATTTTGGCCTGTACTTGAGACAATTTACAATCAACCATGCCTTTTACATCGGCACAGACTCGGTTAGATTTATCGAGTTCAATTGACAGCAATTCACTGATTTCATTGAGGGTAAAACCCACAGCTTTCGCCCGTAAAATAAAGCGTAATCGCGCAGCATCGGCCTCGGTATATACTCGATAGCCAGACTCAGTACGGCTCGACGGCGCGAGTAGGCCGTGCTTCTCGTAGAATCTTAACGTGTCGGCTTTCACCTCACATAAATCCGCCAATTCACCAATACGATACATGTCTTCATCCTTTGCGAAATAGCCTACAACTCAGGGATCATTTCCAGCATACAACTCAATAGTGCAAGTATAAACCTTGGAGCCTACTCCAAGGTCAAGAGGTAATTTTAACTTTACTGAAAGCCAACACGGCAATGCCGCTTTGTTCTGATATGAATATTGTGAAATCACGCAGAAAAAACACCCGTAAATCGAGTTTTACGCTAGAATACGCGCGCTGTGACGAAGGGATAAAAAGTTAGCTAATAAAGTAAAAATAGGACCAAGGGACTTTTGGAAAGCAGTACAACGTTAAGGCTGTTCTGTTTTCCGAAAGATCCTTGAAACTAAAATAACTGGACCCTGTACCCAAATGACTGCTGCAAATAATGCCAGACCCATTCGTCGCGCGCTGTTAAGCGTTTCAGATAAAACCGGAATTCTCGAGTTCGCCAAAGCACTTCACGCCCAAGGTGTGGAACTGTTATCAACTGGCGGCACCGCTCGCCTGTTAGCGGATAACGGCGTGCCTGTTATCGAAGTATCTGATTACACAGGACACCCTGAGATCATGGACGGTCGCGTTAAGACGCTGCACCCTAAAGTGCACGGCGGCATTTTGGCGCGCCGCGGTCTTGATGAAAGCGTGATGGCCGACAACAATATCAATGCCATCGATCTGGTTGCGGTTAACCTTTATCCCTTCGCTGAAACTGTGGCTAAAGCTGGTTGTACCTTAGAAGACGCTATCGAAAATATCGATATTGGCGGTCCAACTATGGTGCGCGCTGCGGCGAAAAACCATAAAGATGTGACTATCGTGGTGAATGCGGCCGATTACTCACGCGTACTTGCAGAAATGACGGCTAACAATGGCTGCACGACCCATGCGACGCGTTTCGATTTAGCGATTGCGGCCTTTGAGCACACTGCGGGTTACGATGGCATGATCGCCAACTACTTCGGTACTATGGTTCCTGCACACAGCACGGACGAATGCTTTGCTGATTCTAAGTTCCCACGCACGTTCAACACCCAATTAGTGAAGAAACAAGACTTACGCTATGGCGAAAACAGCCATCAAGCCGCGGCTTTCTATGTTGACACTAAAATTGATGAAGCTTCTGTGGCTACCGCGATTCAGTTGCAAGGCAAAGCCTTGTCTTACAACAACATTGCCGATACCGACGCCGCCCTTGAGTGCGTAAAAGAATTCTTGGAACCCGCCTGCGTTATCGTTAAACACGCTAACCCCTGTGGTGTGGCCTTAGGTAAAGACTTACTCGATGCCTATAACCGCGCTTATCAAACTGACCCAACCTCAGCCTTCGGTGGCATTATCGCCTTCAACGGCGAATTAGATGCTGCGACGGCGAGTGCGATCGTTGAGCGTCAATTCGTTGAAGTGATTATCGCCCCAAGTGTCAGCCAAGCGGCGCGCGATGTGGTTGCGAAAAAGACCAACGTGCGTTTATTAGAATGTGGTCAGTGGAATACTAAGACCCAAACCTTAGACTACAAACGTGTTAACGGCGGCTTACTGGTGCAAGATCGCGATCAAGGTATGGTCGGTTTAGAAGACATCAAAGTGGTTTCTAAACGTCAACCTACGGCAAGCGAACTGAAAGACTTAATGTTCTGCTGGAAAGTGGCGAAATTCGTTAAATCTAACGCCATCGTTTATGCCAAAGACGGCATGACTATCGGTGTCGGCGCAGGCCAAATGAGCCGCGTCTACAGCGCTAAAATCGCTGGCATCAAGGCCGCCGATGAAGGTTTAGAAGTGGTGAACTCTGTGATGGCATCCGATGCTTTCTTCCCCTTCCGTGACGGTATTGATGCCGCAGCGGCTGCGGGCATTAGCTGCATCATCCAACCGGGCGGCTCAATGCGCGATGCTGAAATCATCGCAGCAGCAGACGAGCACGGCATGGCCATGGTGATGACAGGCATGCGCCACTTCCGTCATTGATAACAACTTAAATCAAACTTGGCCCTAGCGATTAGGGCCTTTTCCTTTGCGATGTGTGGGAGTTTTAACCATGAAAGTGTTAATCATTGGTGGCGGCGGCCGCGAACATGCCCTAGCTTGGAAAGCCGCTCAATCGGCTCAAGTTGATACCGTTTATGTAGCACCCGGCAATGCGGGCACAGCCCTAGAACCTAATGTTGAAAATCTGGCGATCAGCGCCACCGACATCCCTGCTCTGCTCGATTTTGCGAAAACCAATAAGATTGAACTGACCATAGTCGGCCCAGAAGCACCACTCGTTATCGGTGTCGTCGATGCCTTCAACGCCGCAGGTTTAGCGATTTTTGGCCCTACTAAAGCCGCAGCCCAACTCGAAGGTTCAAAAGCCTTCACTAAAGACTTTTTAGCCCGCCACAATATTCCAACTGCGGGTTACAAAAACTGCACTGAAATCAGCGACGCTAAAGCCTTCGTGCGTGAATTAACGGCCACAACGGGTTATCCAGTGGTCATCAAAGCTGACGGTTTAGCCGCAGGTAAAGGCGTGATTATCGCGCAAGACCAAGCTGAAGCCGATGCCGCAATTGATGACATGCTCGCCGGTAACAAGTTTGGCGAAGCGGGTTCGCGCGTAGTGATTGAAGAGTTTCTCAAGGGCGAAGAAGCCAGCTTTATCGTGATGGTAGATGGTAAAAACATTCTGCCAATGGCAACCAGCCAAGATCATAAAGCCCGCGATAACGGCGACTATGGTCCAAACACGGGTGGTATGGGCGCTTACTCGCCAGCACCTGTGGTGACTCAAGCGGTACACGATTGGACTGTGGCAAACGTGATTCGCCCAACGGTTGATGGCATGGCGGCAGAAGGCAATATCTACACAGGCTTTTTGTATGCTGGCTTGATGATATCACCCGATGGCAGTGCCAAAGTGCTCGAGTACAACTGTCGCTTCGGCGATCCAGAAACTCAGCCAATCATGATGCGGTTAAAGTCTGACTTAGTGGAACTGTGTTTAGCGGCCACCCGTGGCGAGTTAGATAAAGTGACCGCTGAATACGACGAGCGCGCAGCCGTGGGTGTGGTATTGGCTGCTGGCGGTTACCCAGATGAGTATCGCAAATTTGATGTCATCGACGGTCTCAGCCTTGGCGATAACGACGGCAAAGTTTTCCATGCGGGCACTGAGATGAAAAACGGCCACGTCGTTACCAACGGCGGTCGCGTATTGTGTGCGACGGCATTGGGTAACACAGTCACCGAAGCACAAAAAGCCGCCTATAAATTGGTTGATGAAATCCACTGGGATGATGTGTATTTCCGCACCGATATTGGTTATCGCGCAATCGCACGTGAACAACAAGATTAATTAATATCTCTATTAAAAAACCGGCAAGAAGCCGGTTTTTTTGTGCCTGTTTCTTGACAAGCGTCAAATATAACATCATGATTTTCAATAAAATTATGTAATTAACCCTATTGAAAACAGGAGCAACAAGATACAATGTCAACCAAATGTTAAATACACAAAGATCAAGGACTCCCCATGAGGATTAGACTACTTTATGCCTACATTGCCATACTGCTTAGCGGATGCGGTGGCGGCTCAGAAGATGCTGGCCCGACAACACCACCCACTCAGCCGCCAGTCCAACCTCCCGCGCTGGTACAATACACCGCCAGCAGCCTATCGGTAATAGGTGGCGCACTGAGTCCAAGCAGCCAAAAAGTGGAGTCTGGCAAAAGCGCTATTTTTAGCATTACTGCCGATACCAGCTTTACGCTTGAGGGCATTACTGGCTGTGGTGGCACGCTCAATGTGCTGACTTACACCACCGCGGCCATGACGGCCGATTGCTCTATCACGCCGACATTTATCAGTAATGCCGAAAATGCCATTAAGCACCAAGACCACAGGCTTGCCAGTGCGAGTGAGTTAATTGATTTCAGCATCGCCGAACTCGCTAATATCGACATCAAACGTAAAGCCCAGATAAATCAGCTATATCAAGGTGTCGGTAGCAGCATCTCTTGGCATCCAACCCATGACTCAATTACCTTTTCGAGCTTTATGCCGGAGAACACTTTTACTATCTTGCCATCAAATGTCGATGGCAGTGGGGCAAGCGCCGTTCGTGGGTTAGTGATGGCGGGCGAGCAACAGGGGCAAAGATATGCGGCCATGGCGGGGAATCTGTTTTCCGTCAACACTTCGGCGCAAACAGATACTTTATTGAAAAACCTTTTAGGCTGGCTGACCAAAGGTGCCGATAAAACCGACGGCCTCAGCATAGTGACCGCCCAAATGCCGAGCAAGGCTGACAGTTGGTACTTTCCCCATAATGAAGGGATCCGCACTTGGCTCACAAACAACTACCCCGCAGCCCATAGCATTAATACAGCAAATACCTGTGACTACAGCGAGTTAAGCAACTGTATCAACACACTGAAACCGGATCTGATTATCATTAGTGACATAGACCGTCAGTCACTCGGTTTTGCAGGCATAAAAGCCGCGATCGCTAAGGCCAAAGCGGCAGGAATTCCCTTGTTGCTCTCTAACTACTGGCGTAATGAAAGCCCAATACTGTCGCCACTTTACCTTGAGATGGGGCTTTCTACCTCTGGCAATTACTGGTCAAAACTCAATACCAATAACCTCAGTGTGACCGACATTTTGGTCGAAGACACCGCCCTGACCAAAGTGAATAATTTGCTCGGTAAGCTTAACGAAGGCCGCTTCGACACCTCAGTACTCAACGACTGCGGTGGCAATTACTTGAGCTGTAATACTGCCGCCTTTGTTGACTCATTCAAGGCGGGTGCCGATTGGTATCGAGCCAATGCTGAAACCTTAGATAACCATGCTATCGATGTGTTTACCAAAGCAGACTTCCCCTTGATGAAGGCCGGACTGCTGCTCGCCGATAAGTATCGCAGCGAGATTGACTACCCCATAGCCTACAGCGAATACGCCCAGTGGCAGCAGGCCCTGTTTGCCGATTGGACTGTCAGCTATGCCCGCGTCCATAACTTAGCCCAGCCAGATTTAGGTGAATATGTTACCGACAGAGCTAACCTCAGCAAGGGCAGCAATGCGCACTACACTTATCCTGCGACTGTCACAGAACATAAAACCATTAGCGTACCCTATGCAGGCCAATGGACGACCACAGGCTGGTATGCGCTGCCAGGACAAACCATTAAACTGACTCGTCTCGATAGCAGCGCTGCAAATGTGGAGATCAAACTCAACTACCACAGACGCAATACCAACCGTGCCTATGAGCAGAAAATCTACCGCGGTCCATTGGAGTTGGCGCAGCAACGCCTGCGCTTAGCTCAAGGACAAAGTCTTGAATTTTCTTCCCCCTACGGCGGGCCGATTTATCTGTATATCGATACTTCGAGTGCTGATGGCGGCGCGTTAAGTGTCGAAGTCAGCGCTGAGCATGTGGCTAAACATCCGACCATTATGGATTTTTCAAACCCTGCAGAAATAGCAGCCTTTAACGATCGCATCCAAAATACCGAATTACCCCATGTAGACTTGCGTACCGATGGTGCCGAGCAGCATCTGCGTCGCGACCGCTTTTTAAACGCCATCGGCGGGGATGTACCCGATGTAAACGCGCTACTCAAAAGTATTGTCGATGACCATATCAACAGCGTTTACACCCTTGCGGGACTTAAGATCCAAGGCAAGAGCTTAAGTGAATCCTTACCTGCCGATGTACTAGCGGCCTGCAAAGGACTGTTTGGCGACGACTGTATCGATAATAGTCTGCATACCCGCACTATCATTCAACACGCGAATTATGACCAAAATGCCCAGTGCGGTGGAGGTTGTAGCGGTAATCCTTGGGACGCAGCATGGAATATCGACCCAACGGGTTGGGGTGATAACCATGAGTTAGGCCACAATCTGCAAACTAACCGTCTCAATGTGCAATATGCTGCGGCAAGTGATAATGAAAACTGGGCAGGTTATGGCAGCCGCGCAGGGGAAAACTCCAACAATATCTTCCCCTATGTGGTGAAGTGGAAAACCCATTATCTGCGCGACGGCAATACAGGCACAGTGACCGATGGTCACATGAACCACAAGGATCTCTTTTATGTGTTTATGTCCGATGCCGCAGGTACAACAGACACCCGTGGTAAACGCGTAGTGTTTGGCGCCAATTGTAAGGTGCTCGATGCTGGTGAAGACAGATACACTGCGCCTTGGGCCAGCAATGCTTATGCAGTGCATAACGGTTATCGCATGGCGTTTTACATCCAAATGGCGCATAAGGCTCACGGCATGACTCTCAGTGACGGCACCACTCTGAACAATGGCTTTAATCTCTTTACCTTGCTGTATCAACACAGTCGTATTTTCGGTAAATATGCGAATAACGCCAGTGATTGGGAAGCGAATCGTAGCAAACTGGGGTTTAGCCAATTTTCGTTTGAAGGCAATAGTGTCTACGGTGGCAAAACGGTGAAAGATATTCCGGGCAACGACTTTATGCTAGTGTCTTTGAGTAAACTCACAGGCAAAGATTGGCGCAGCCATTTCGATATGTTAGGCCTGCACTACTCAAGCCTTGCGGCCGCACAAACAGCCGCCAATGCCACATCAGGGGCTATCCCCATGGGCATGTATGAGTTAGAAACCGACTTGCCACCCGCCAATATGAGCCAAGGTTTAACCTTTGTGCCCCTGTCACTCACTGATGGCACTACACAGTGGAAAGGCGTGGGTTCGCCAACCCAGTGCACCAAACCATAAGTGTGCTAAACCTTAATCTCGCTAAGATACTAACGCTATTCATAAACCTCGCTCTGGCGGGGTTTATGTTTACCTGAAAATGTGATGTAAAGCACACACCTAGGTTAAGATGACGTGCACCATTTAGCTTCTTATATTTTTAACAATCATGAAATTAATGGGGTAAATATATGGGTTATTCGATAAAAGATCTTATTTATCAAGGTGAAAAATCAGGCGTACATAACTGGCAAACCCTAGAAGGAGCCAGCTTTTACTGGCATCCAGATTGGTTTCATATTGCAGAGGATATGACGGGCCATAACGCGACTGTGACTATCGATATCGATGGGGACAAAGCGACCCAAAGTGAGGCAGAACAATCCATCATTAAGCACCTCAATAAGAGTGGCAAATAGCTTGTAGTGGCAAAGACTTTAGTGCCCGGAGGCGATCGCCCTGCGGGCAATTTTGTCGATTAAGCCTGGTGCGATCAGCTTAAGCCAACGCCCCAAACGACCGCGAAGTGAAGTAATCAGTTGACGGCCTCGAGTTGCAATCACTGGCAACATCATATTAGCGCATTGCTCAGCCGTCAGTATCTTAGCTTCCTGCATCGGAGATTTGCCTAAAGGATTACCAGCACCATCGAGGGCACGTTTGTGAATTTGTGACACCACAAAATCGGGGCAAATAACAGTTACGGCCACATTATCATCCACTAATTCAATCCGCAAAGAATCGAAAAAACCAATCACAGCATGTTTAGAAGCGGCATAACCGCTGCGAGTAGGAACGCCCGTTAATCCAGCGACTGACGCCACAACCACCACTTGGCCTTTACTGGCTTTCAAGTGCGGTAACGCGGTATGGGTTAAATACGCAGGACCAAGATAATTCACCCGCATAATGTCTTCAAGCACCGAGAGCTGAGTCAGTTCATCAAAACGTGACCACATAGTCATGCCAGCATTGTTAATCAAAATATCGAGATGGCCATAATGCGCAACTGCAGCTTCAACTAAGGCTTCACACTGTTCTGGGCTGGAGACATCGGCGGCAAACACAAAAGGAGGCGGACCATAATTAGCGATTTCTAAAGCGAGTGAGGCGAGACGTGTTTCATTACGCGCACTGAGCACCAGTTGGCAGCCCATTCGCGCCATTGCCACGGCGAGCGCCCGACCAATACCTTCTGAGGCACCCGTGATGATCACGACCTTGCCAGTGAGTCCATCCATAGTCATTCCTTTGTTATCGCTATGTTAATTACGCCTTTTGCTAAATTGGCATAATCACGCTAAAAGCGCAATCCTTCACGCGCGTTGTGCAAGCCTCATCTCATATTGCTCACGATAATTAGCTAAGGGTTGCGGGCGCCCTATCGCATAACCTTGCGCATAATTAATGCCTATGCTCAACAACCTGTCAATAATATCCTGATTCTCAACAAATTCAGCAACAGTCTCGATTCCCATAACCCGACAAACATCCTGAATCGATTTAACGATGGCGTAGTCTTTAGCATTCACGGCGAGATTCTTAATAAAACAGCCGTCGATTTTGACATAATCCACGGGCAGCTCACGCAGATAGCCATAAGAGGCAAAACCACTGCCAAAATCATCCAGTGCAAATGAGAAACCGAGTTTACGTAACTGCTTCAACATTTCCATACCACGATTGCGATTTTGGATCGCGGTGGTTTCAGTAATTTCAAAACAAATACATTGGCTTGGAATATCAAAAATGTGTTGCTGCTGGGCGATATATTCCACCATACCTTCGGCACCTAAACTATTGCCCGAAAGGTTGATCGAAATACAATGATCAGGCCAAAGCACGGGGTTCAAAGACAACCATAAAAAAGCTTTGCGGATGACTTCTTTATCGATATCTGGCATCAACTTAAAACGTTCAGCGGCGGCTATAAACTGCGCTGGCGCCAAAATGCGGCCACAGGGCTCTTGAATTCGTAACAGAATTTCCATTCGTTGTCGCTGCGGACCACTGCCTAGTCCGCGGATCGGTTGGTAATACAGGATCAACTCGTTTTCTTCAATCGCTTGCGCAATACGTACCGCCCATTTAGGCGCATTTCTTTGGTAGGTGAGCTCTTTATCTTTATCATCGTAAAAATGAATTTGATTAGCCCCCTTAGCTTTAGCGGCAATGCAGGCGATATCAGCGTCTTTTAATAACTCTTGTGCATCAATATAGGGGGCTCGGCCAAAGGCAACACCTATGCTGAGGCCAACTTTATAATTACAGTTTTTATCGTTCAACACTTGCATGGAGACTTGCGCGATCATTTGCTTCAGTAATTGCGCCACAGATAAGGCACTACGATTACAAATCACTAAACCAAACTCATCGCCACCAAGGCGCGCCAATAGCTCCTGTGGCCCAAGACAAGCCTGCATTGCCTTAGCCACCATAGCAAGCATACGATCTCCTGCAGTATGGCCACAGCTGTCGTTAATCAACTTGAATTGCTCCAAATCGAGGTAACAAACGGCGATAGTTTTGGCTGAAGCGGCAAATTGGGGTAACTGCTCATCAAATGCCTGACGGTTTAGCAGCCCTGTAATGCTATCGAAATTTGCCCTTTTTTGTAGCTGGTGTTTAAGCAACTCTTCTTGAGTGATATCCCGCAATACCACGACAGTTCCAACAATTTCTTTATCGTGATTGCGCAGATTGCTGATACTGCGCTCCATAATCCGAGGCGAAGCAGTTAATAGCTTGATTTTCTCGACCTGCGGCGCTGATTCTTCGAGACGAATGCAGGTAAAAACCGCCTGATTCAACTGCTCCCCAGCCTTTAACAGACTCGCAAGGCTCTGACCTATGGCATAGCAACTAGCAACATCGAGAAGCAACTCGGCCCGCGGATTCATATAAATCACGTTGGCATCGACATCGGTCAAAATCACCGCTTCAGCAATGGATTCTAAGGTGATTTTCGCGCGTTCTTTTTGCTGATAAATTCTTGCCAGCAAGCTATTAACACGGCTGGCGAGCACTTCTAATTCTTCATTACCCTCGCTTGTAACGGGTTGATAGACACTGGACATAGGATCGACCAGCGCCAATTGATGCATCAGATTTTTAAAGGGTTTGAGTAAGCCCGAACGCAGCCAAATATAACCAAGACCAACAATAAACACACCAAAGAGAATAAATCCGAGCGATACCCAATCAAGTTGAAATTTAACCTCTCTAAAGGGACCATCGGAAAACAGTACTTGCAGGTAGACAGGCTTATCTTTTAACAGACTTGGAATGTTAATCGCGTCACTGTGCACACCATCAACTGTTGGCGTAACTTCGCGAGAATGGCTCATGCTCACCTTAGTCACCAATAAGGCCTGAGCATATTCCAGTAAGTCTTTATCAGTCAGTTGGCGTACCAGCAGCACAGATTCATTGGGCGCAGAAGCCACGGAAGTAACGACATAAGCATACTTGCCCATCAAATAAGCGCCAGCAACACTGGGCTTATCGGCACTGACAATAGCATTGGCGATTTCTCGTAACTTATCATTCTCAAAGGGACGTTCATTGGGAAAAAAAGGGTGCAATTCACCCTGCCGTAGAATATACCAACTCAGATTGGCTGACATTGAGCTATCGCGCCACGAGGATTCAAGCTTTTTAAGTTGGTCTTCATCTAATTGAGACAAAGGTAAGGCATAGATATTAGTGAGAAAGGTTAAGCGATCTACATCAATTTGAAACTGCTGCTGGATATTGGCAAGCTCACGGTTAGCACTATCTTGACGTAATAGCTCGACGCGATGGTCGTACCAATAACCAAGACAATAGGAGACAATTACCACCGCAGGGAGACAAAAGCCCGCAATAAATACCATTATTTTCTTGCCAATGTGCATCTCTTACCACGGCTTGTTATGACTAAATTGATTGACGGCCTTGCATAATCCTTCACTGCGCCATGCAACATATCTTATTTGCGAATAGTATTAAACATCACTTCGCTTTAGTCGTTGCTAAAGTAGACATTTTCATGCAATTAAATCAATTTTATACCTTTGATTTAAATTAAAATTTATAAATTAAACGATTATAAGTTTTACTTTTTTATCAAGATAATTCACACATAATCAGTATGTGAATATAGGGAATTCAAGTCGTTGTTTAAAAGTAAGACTCATTAAGCTCGCAGACGATAGAAACCACCGCATACGCTAATCCATAAAGATACCTTCGCCAGAAGCTCCAACGCTATCAAATTCAAATGTCGGATATAAAACAGGCCCGCAAGCGGGCCTGTTTCGCAAACCAAAAATTATTTATGGTATTGCTTTGATTGCGCATGAACCGCCTTGATAAAGGCGCCAGCATGTTCTGGATCGACATGCTGATGAATACCATGGCCTAGGTTAAATACATGGCCAGTACCTTCACCATAACCCGCTAAAATATGACCAACTTCCTCTTCGATACGTGGAATTGGCGCATACAACATAGATGGGTCCATGTTGCCTTGCAATGCCACTTTATGGCCTACACGACGACGGGCATCGGCAATGTCTACCGTCCAATCCAAACCTAGTGCATCACAGCCAGTTTCTGCCATCGCTTCTAGCCACAAACCACCGCCTTTAGTAAACAGCGTCACTGGCACTTTACGGCCATCGGCAAAGCGTGTCAGACCATCAATAATCTTCTGCATATAACGCAAAGAGAACTCACGGTAAGCAGAGTGCGATAACGCGCCGCCCCATGAGTCAAATATCATCAAAGATTGCGCACCGTTAGCAACTTGAGCATTCAGGTATAAGATCACTGAATCGGCTAATTTATCTAACAGCATGTGTAATGCCATTGGCTCAGCGTAAGCCATCTTCTTAATTTTTTCGAAGGTTTTGCTCGAACCACCTTCAACCATGTAAGTCGCTAAGGTCCAAGGTGAACCAGAAAAGCCAATTAACGGCACTGCACCATTCAGTTCACGGCGAATAGTGCTAACGGCTTTCATCACATAACCCAGCTCATCTTCTGGATCTGGAATTGAGAGCTTTTTGATCGCATCGATAGTGTCTGTTGGGCGTTCGAAACGTGGGCCTTCACCCGCCTCAAAATACAAACCTAAACCCATAGCATCGGGCACTGTTAGAATATCGGAAAACAAAATCGCCGCATCAAGATCATAACGACGTAAAGGTTGCAGCGTGACTTCACAGGCAAGCTCATGATTTTTACACAAAGACATGAAGTCACCCGCTTGAGCGCGAGTGGCTTTATATTCAGGAAGATAACGGCCAGCTTGACGCATCATCCACACAGGGGTCACATCGACAGGCTCTTTTAGTAGGGCGCGTAAATAACGATCATTCTTTAATTCTGCCATTGGGCTTGGTTCCTAGTCTTATTGAGATCCGCTGGGTCGGTAGTTTAGCATTTACGCGAATAATGTAACCTTTATGTGCAAATTTATGTGAGCTATTCCCCATCATTGGCGTCGATTTGACCGCATAAACCGGAAAATGTTAGCCAGCTAACATACTGCTCATTTATTCGTAACGAAGTCACACTCAGACAGAAAAAAGTTGCGCCGGTTCCCCGCCTTTGGTATAAAAAGTCTGCGCTAGCAAGAACAATCAAGAAGCTCGTCGCATCGAGCCTGCTATAAACTTTACTCGCCCAACGATAGGTTTCTATCGTTGGGCTTTTTATTTGCATTTTTCGATACGAAACAGCTGGTTTGTCCATTTCGTCATTCTCGCAAATTCGCATGAAAAGAGTTGATCGATTAGCAACTTGTCCCTACATTAGAGTTATGTGCTGGCACTTAAATGGAATGCATCATGCTGAGAGAACTCGAAAAAGCAGAACAGAAGTGGGGCGGTTCAAATAAGCTTATTGATCAATGGCTAAAAAACCGTCGAAAACTGTTAGTGCATTACTGCCAAATTGCTGGGCTTCCTCCTTACGGTAAATCAGAAAAATCGCTTCCCTCGTTCGAACATGTTAAATCTTTCTGTGACTTATTAGTTGACTATGTGTCCGAAGGACATTTCGAGGTCTATGATAAAGTCGTTAATGCCTGCAGTGAATATGGCGAATCAAGCAAAACGCTCGCGCAACAAGTATTGCCCAAGATAACGCCAACCACGAATGCAGCATTAGATTTCAACGATAAATATGCGGAAACACAAGACGATTTCGTATTATATCAACTCGATAAAGACCTATCTGAGCTCGCCCATAACATGGAAACACGCTTCGAACTCGAAGATGAACTACTTGAAGTTCTCCATCGCAAACATTCTGAGCACAACCAGTAGCCCCCTTCCTAAGCGCACCTTGCTGCATCTGTGCGCTTATCTATCCTTCCCTCAATCGTTTTGAAAATGAAGTAGCATGGCTTTGGGCGACTACAGGAACACGTCCTAGTGCCATCAGACAGCAACCGTTTGAATCAAATTGAATCCGATAGAGCAGATGTAGTCATGGCCGAGGCAGCACACATTGGCAAATCGTTGTTTCAATAGGTATGGCGATATTGTTATGTAATGCTCGATAGCATTAATGTCTTGAGGAGCCACAGAAGATGACTCAGTTGTGCTTTCGGGAATGGATAAACTTTGCTAATTAATAGAATAGGTTTAGCTTTAAAACAAAAAATTCATATTCTGGTAAGGATGTCATCTACATGATAGCCGAGTATGAGGATAACCATGTGCTTCGAGCCCGAAGCATTAGCGTCACTGACACGAATTATCCGCGACGCCATAACGAAAAAAGCCTCATCTTTCGATGAGGCTTATCTCTTAATGTTGGCGGAGCGGACGGGACTCGAACCCGCGACCCCCGGCGTGACAGGCCGGTATTC
>NZ_JAHKRD010000014.1:0-154503 GCF_019345615.1 Shewanella sp. NKUCC01_JLK
GAACTCAGAAGTGAAACGCAAACGCGCCGATGGTAGTGTGGGGTCTCCCCATGTGAGAGTAGGTCATCGCCAAGCGCCTAATTATCTCATTGAGATGCAACGAAGCCAGCTAAATAAGCTGGCTTTTTTTCGTCTATAATTTGTTAAATCCAGCCTAGTGTCTATTTAATTAGTCAGTTTGCCTCCTATTTTTCTCTCCTTAACACTCTCTTTCACTCTTCATGACATCAATAATAAGTAATAGTTGTCGATTATTTGTTCGATTATTTTGTCAATGCTCCGATTTTGCTACAGCGATCTTAGTTCTCGATCGAGCCTAGCTATTGCTATTAGTTAAGCGGTTACTTACCTTATGTTTTAATTTATTGGGGTAGATAAGGATCTGAGATGAAGTTAGAGATGATTTGTACTGGGGAAGAAGTGTTGGCGGGACAGATTGTTGATACCAACGCCGCTTGGTTTGCCAGTACTATGATGGAGCATGGTGTCGAGATCCAGCGTCGAGTAACCGTAGGTGATCGCCTCGAGGATTTGATTGCAGTTTTCCAAGAACGTAGCTTACATGCCGATGTGATTCTCGTTAATGGTGGTCTCGGGCCGACGAGTGATGATATGTCTGCTTTAGCGATGGCGAAGGCGAAGGGCGAACCATTGGTTGAGAATGCGGAGTGGCGTGAGCGTTTAGAGGAGTGGTTTACCCGTAATAACCGTGAAATGCCTTTAAGTAATCTCAAGCAAGCTATGCTTCCAGCCTCAGCTGTGATTGTTGATAACCCAGTGGGAACCGCTTGTGGCTTTAGAGTTAAACTTAATCGCGCTTGGTTATTCTTCACGCCTGGTGTGCCTTTTGAGCTTAAGCACATGGTTACAGAGCAGTTTGTTCCCTTTATTCGCGAAGAGTTTAACCTTGATGCTAAGGTTGCCTTAAAGAAACTATTGACCATAGGCCAAGGTGAGTCCGCTTTGGCAGATAAGTTAGAACCGCTAGAGCTGCCAGAAGGCATTACTATTGGTTACCGCTCTTCCATGCCGCATATTGAGATTAAGATTTTCGCCCGTGGCGAGAAGGCGATTGCGGTATTACCTCGCGTCGCTGGGCACATCAAAATGGTGCTGGGTACTGCGGTTGTGGCGGAAGATAAAGCCACCCTTGCCGAAGAAATTCATTATAAGCTGCTTAACTCAGGCTTGACCTTAAGCGTTGCCGAGTCTTGCACTGGCGGCATGATCACCAGTCAGTTAGTTGATTTCCCTGGCAGTTCATCTTACTTACAGCACGGATTAGTGACTTACAGTAATGAATCTAAAGTGCGCGTGTTAGGTGTTAATCCTTCAACCTTAGATGATCATGGTGCTGTCTCTATTGCGACTGTGGAAGAAATGGCTAAGGGGGCAAGGCAAATTTTAGATAGTGACTATGCACTGGCAACCAGTGGAATTGCGGGGCCCGATGGTTGCACAGATGAGAAACCTGTGGGGACTGTGGCGATCGCTTTAGCAACTCGCGGCGGTGTTTATAGTCAGATGATTAAACTACCGAGACGTTCACGGGATCTGGTACGCAGTTTAAGTGCTGCTGTGGCTTACGATATGCTAAGACGTGAGCTTTTAGCTGAAGCTGTGATCGTCGATTATCAGTCGATTGGGCGATTCAGTAAGTAACTCTTATACGGGTATATATCCGTTTATGCCCGCCAACAAAAATGCTCCCGAGGGAGCATTTTAACTTCTACAGAGATACAAAAATGGCCGATTATTTAGTGAACTTAAGCACTAATTTGCCTGGGGCAACTTGAATGCTTTCGGTCATTTTTGCCATCAGTGCTTGGTTACTGTCCTTGGTATCTAGTACATACACAGGCTGGTTTTCTAAGAATTGCCTTAGATAACTCATCACCTGCGGTGTGGCACTGCTAATCGCCTTTTCAATATCCTTTGGCGTTGATTCCACTTTGACTAATTCGAGCTGGCGCAGATAGACACTGTGCGTTGCGCTGTCATACCAAGGCTTGGCTTCGAAAGTCGTAGTGAGTTTGGCACTCAATGGAAAGATCGGATTCTTAATTGATACTTGAGTTGCGGCACTTACGCTCATAGTGTCAGGTTTTACACCTAGCTTGACACTGATGTCGTTAATGCGCACTTCTGCGCCAACTAATTGATTGCCTTGTTTAATCTCAAAATGGATCTCTTTACTGAGGTACTGCTCCATTTCGTGCTCGCTGATACTGTACTGCGAGACGCAGCCACCAAGCAGTACAGTCAGTCCCAAGCAAATCGTGCGGGAAAGTTTTTTCATTAACCAGTGTTTCTCATACCCGCTGCCACACCTGCAATAGTCAGCATTAGCGCTAATTGCACATGTTCAGACGCAGGAGTTTCGGTTGTTTCCTTACGTGTCCGCGCTAATAGCTCGGTTTGTAAGAAGTTTAATGGATCGATATACGGATTTCGCAGTTTTACTGACTCGCGATTCCACGGCGTATGCGCCATTAAGCTATCTGATTTTGTCAGTTCAAGCACGACTTTAATACCCAGATCCAAGCGTTGGCGCAAGGTTTCGCCTAAGTGATGCAAGTCTTTCGGTACTAAACAGGTTTCGTAGTAGCGGGCTAAATTAGGTTCCGCCTTGGCGTAGACCATTTCCAGCATTGAAATGCGAGTGCTGAAGAAAGGCCATTCCCGTTCCATCTCTTGCAGTAAGCCCATTTCACCGCGTTCACAGGCGGCTTGAAGTGCTTCACCGGCGCCAAGCCATGCAGGTAACATCAAGCGGTTTTGCGACCAAGCAAAAATCCACGGAATTGCCCGTAGGCTTTCAATCCCGCCATCGACACGACGTTTAGCTGGGCGGCTGCCGAGTGGTAGTTTTCCTAATTCTACTTCTGGCGTTGCCGCGCGGAAATAAGCCACAAAATCAGGTTCATCACGCACTATGCCACGGTAAGCACCCACTGATTCTTCTGCGATACGTTGCATGCAATTGCGCCATTCTTGCTTCGGCTCTGGCGGTGGTAGTAGGGTTGCTTCCAATACGGCAGAGGTATACAAGGCTAAGCTTTGAACCGCGAGTTTTGGCAAGCCAAACTTGAAGCGGATCATTTCGCCCTGCTCAGTGACACGAATACGGCCATCTACCGAACCTGGTGGTTGCGATAGAATCGCTTTGTGTGCAGGACCACCCCCGCGACCAATGCTGCCACCACGGCCATGGAATAATGTGAGCTTGACGCCCGCTTGTTTACAGACAGCCACTAACTGCTCTTGGGCGTGATACTGAGCCCAAGCCGCCGCCATGACACCAGCATCTTTGGCAGAGTCAGAGTAACCAATCATGACCTCTTGCATGCCTTTGGTATAGCCACGATACCAGTCGATATCGAGCAAATCGGTAATACAGGCCGCGGCGTTGTTTAAGTCGCTTAAGGTTTCAAACAGCGGTACCACGCGCATTGGGTGCGAACAGCCCGTTTCTTTGAGTAACAGTAAAACCGTTAAGACATCCGATGGTTTACCCGCCATCGAAATCACATAGGATCCGAGTGCTTTTGCCGGATGTTTAGCAATCAAACGACAGGTATTAAGCACTTCGGCCACATCGGCCGAGGGTTGCCAGTTACTTGGGATCAGTGGCCGACGGTTGCTGAGTTCGCGTAATAAGAAGGCTTGCTTCTCGGTTTCATCCCAATGGTTGAAATCACCCATGCCGAGATAGCGAGTTAACTCGGCGAGCACATCGCTGTGACGGCTGGCGTCTTGGCGAATGTCGAGCCTGAGCATATGAATGCCAAAGCAGGCGAGACGGCGGAGAATGTCGAGCAATAAACCGTTGGCAATTAAGCGCATACCGCAGTCGGTCAAACTCTTATAGAGCATTTCTAACGGTGCTTTGAGATCGCTTTCTTGCCAAATCAGGCTCGACTTATCGACTTCAGGATTGTGGCCTTCGATGCGCGCATTTAAATAATCTATGGTGTCACGCAGTCTTTGACGAATGGAGCGCAACACGTGGCGGTAAGGTTCGCAGCTGTTATTGGTATAAGCCTTTAACTCATCATTGGCTTCTTCCATCGACAGTTCGCCAACCAGCAGGACGATATCTTTTAAGAATAATCTGGCGGCAGCATGGCGGTTACGATCGAGCACCTCTTGGGTGACTTTTGCGGTAACAAACGGGTTGCCATCGCGATCGCCGCCCATCCAGCTTGAAAAGCGCACTGGCGCGATATCAATCGGTAATTGTTGTCCTGTACGTTGCTGCACTCGATCGTTAAGTTGTCTTAAGAAGTCAGGCACCGCATGCCAGAGTGACTCTTCAATGGTGGATAATCCCCAGCGAGCCTCATCTACTGGAGTTGGACGCTCGCGGCGGATCTCATTGGTGTGCCATATTTGTGCGATTAATTGGCGTAGGCGCAGATTGATCTGTTGACGTTCTCTATCCGACAGTTGGTCGTTTTCTTGCTCTGTTAAGCAGTCGACAATGGCGGCGTATTTTTGGATCAGGGTGCGACGGGAAATTTCAGTGGGGTGCGCTGTTAGCACCAGATCGATATCCAGTGTTTTTAGACAGTCGAGCATTTTAGCTTGGTCGACACGACCATTGAGCATGCGTCCTAGGAGTTGTTCCACTGGGTCTGGCACGCAGACAAGTTCGTCGCAATTACGACTGATAGTATGAAATTGCTCGGATAAGTTAGCTAAGTTAAGAAATTGGTTAAAAGCTTTTGCAAAAGGGACTAACTCTTCGTCTGGCAAAGCTGTCAGTAACTCGAGCATTTGCTCTCTGGCGGCTTGGTCGCCTCGGCGTGAGTCTTTGGCAAGCTTACGGATCTGTTCTACCTTCTCAAGAAAAGAGTCCCCAAGATGGGTACGCATAGTATCGCCAAGGATTTGGCCTAACATACTCACGTTCGATCTTAATGACGCATACATATCTGTCATATTGTCTGCCATGGTTACTGACATAGTTACTCCGAATAGAAAAACATGAAAATTCCGCTGTGCATTTAGCCCGTTAGCACAATACCTATCACTTGGGGCTATGGTCAACAGCAGAACTTATAACTTATACGACTGGCTTATCCGATATGCAACCAATCACGGTATTTGATGAAGAATATTCAATAGAAATGCGAAGTCACGCAATATTTTTTGATGATTAGTGCAAGTGAATATGAAGTGCATCATTTTATGCTTTGCAGACATGTATCTTAGCTGTTAATGAAAAGGACTGATTTTGACTCATGTTGACCCTGGATAACTGTGTTATTAACGAGTTAGCTGAATGGGAACTGTGTCTTCGATATCCTAATTTGAGCTTAAAAGATGAAAATAAATTAAAAATATATATTCACATATATTGCATAAGTAGATCTTTGTGGTAGTCTAGCCATCAGTTGAGATGAGTCACCTCTTGTGACCTGTAGAGTGAATATCATGATGCACAGTATTAGCCTGACAGTGAATAAAATAACAACCTATTACGATTTCCTGCGACGATAGTCTTGTCATCATAGATATGCGCGGTTGCGTGTAAGCTATTCATCTACTCTTTAAGTTTCTTTGATTCGGTTAATAAGACAAAAAACATGAAAAATATCGCCATTATTGGTGCCAGTGGTTACACAGGCGCGCAACTGACCGCTTTAATCCATGCAGAAGCAGATCTGACGATTCAGGGTTTGTATGTTTCTGAAAACAGTTTAGATAAAGGTAAACCTTTAGCGGATTTGTATCCTAGCTACAGCCATATCGCATTAACGCTGTCGCCATTGTCCGATGAAGCTAAGGCAAAAATCGTTGCCGAAGCGGATGCCGTGGTGTTAGCGACTGAGCACTCGGTGAGCCTGCATTTAGCGGCTTGGTTTTATAGCCAAGGGTTAGCGGTATTCGATTTAAGCGGTGCCTATCGTTTCAGTGATGTGGCGCAATATCCGAAGTGGTATGGCTTTGAGCATGAATATCCTGAAGTTTTAGCCAAAGCCGTGTATGGCCTTGCCGAATGGAATGCTAAAGAAATCGCTGCGACTAAGATGATTGCCGTGCCAGGTTGTTACCCGACCGCATCATTGACAGCGTTAAAACCGCTAGCGAGTTTACTGACATCGGCTTATCCGGTAATCAATGCTGTGAGCGGCGTAACAGGTGCGGGCCGTAAAGCGCAGTTACACACCAGTTTTTGTGAAGTGAGCCTGACACCCTACGGCGTATTAGGCCACAGACATCAACCCGAGATCGCCACTCAGCTTGGTCAAGAAGTGATATTTACCCCGCACCTTGGCAACTTCAAGCGTGGCATTTTAGCGACCATTACCGTGCAGCTAAAACCAGACACTACGACTGCCGATGTGGCAGCGGCCTATAGCGTGTATGACCAGGCGCCATTGGTCACCGTGAAGCACAATCAGTTTCCGAAAGTGGATGACGTGGTGCTGACACCTAACTGCCACTTAGGTTGGAAGTTTGATGAGAATAGCGGTTACTTAGTGGTAGCCAGTGCCATCGATAACTTGATGAAAGGTGCTGCCAGCCAAGCGCTGCAATGCATAAAGATTCATTTTAACCTTTAATTGTTCATCCTTATTTAAGAGAGTCGTCAAGATGTCTACAAACAACTCAGTATTAGTGCTTAAAGTGGGCGGCGCGCTGCTGCAATGTGAAATGGGGATGGCGCGATTGATGGATACGGCTGCGGCTATGTTAGCCAATGGTCAGCAAGTGTTGATGGTACATGGCGGCGGCTGTCTGGTGGATGAGCAGTTAGCAGCAAACGGTATGGAAACCGTCAAGTTAGAAGGTTTGCGTGTGACTCCGCCTGAGCAAATGCCGATTATTGCCGGTGCACTTGCGGGCACTTCGAACAAAATTCTGCAAGGCGCAGCGACTAAGGCTGGCATTGTGAGTGTGGGCATGAGCCTCGCCGATGGCAATACTGTTTCGGCTAAGATTAAAGATGAACGTTTAGGTCTAGTGGGAGAAGTCACGCCAAACGATGGCACTTATCTTAAGTTTATCCTTGCCCAAGGTTGGATGCCGATTTGTAGCTCCATCGCCATGATGGACGATGGCCAAATGCTTAACGTCAATGCTGACCAAGCGGCGACGGCATTAGCTAAATTAGTGGGCGGCAAGTTAGTGCTGCTGTCGGATGTGTCTGGTGTGCTCGATGGTAAAGGCCAACTCATCCACAGTTTAAATGGCAAGCAGATAGCAGACCTTGTTAAGCAAGGTGTGATCGAAAAAGGAATGAAGGTCAAAGTTGAAGCTGCGCTCGAAGTAGCACAGTGGATGGGGCAGGCGGTACAAGTTGCCTCGTGGCGTGATGCAAGCCAATTAATCGCATTAGCAAAAGGTGAAGCCGTAGGAACACAAATCCAACCATAAGTGGAGTAGGTTATGAAGCATTTACTATCGATAAAAGACTTAACCCAGCAGCAGTTACAGGATCTAATTGCCTTGGCAAAAACGATCAAAGCCAATCCGGCTGAGTATCGTCATGCGCTGGATGGCAAGAGTGTGGTGATGTTATTTGAAAAGCCCTCACTCAGAACACGCGTTAGCTTTGATATCGGTATTAATAAGCTCGGTGGCCACTGTTTATACCTAGACCAGCAAAATGGTGAACTGGGAAAACGGGAATCGGTTGCTGACTTTGCTTCTAACCTGTCATGTTGGGCCGACGCAATTGTGGCGAGAACCTATTCACACACCACTATCGAACAATTAGCCGAGTTCGGCTCAGTGCCCGTGATTAATGCGCTGTCGGATCTTTATCATCCTTGCCAAGCCTTAGCTGACTTTTTAACACTGGCAGAGCAGTTTGAGGATGTCAGTAAAGCTAAATTAGCTTATGTTGGTGATGGTAATAATGTCACTAACTCGCTGATGTACTGTGCGGCTATTCTCGGTGCCACCATGACAGTGATCTGCCCAGCGGGTCACTTTCCTGATGGCTACGTAGTGGCAGAAGTGCAAGAGCTCGCCAAACGATATGGCGGCAAAATAGTGCTGACTTCAGATATCGATGCGATTGAAGGTCACGACGCTATTTATACTGATACTTGGATTTCAATGGGCGATCCAACGCCTTTGTCGGATATCAAAGCGAAGTTTGCACCATACCAAGTAAACAAAGCTTTGATGGCGAAAGCGGGCGCTAACTTCTTTATGCATTGTTTGCCCGCCCACCGTGGTGTAGAAGTAACAGATGAAGTGATGGACGGTGCAGGATCCTTAATTCTGCAACAAGCCGAAAATCGGATGCATGCCCAAAATGCGGTACTGGTAACCTTATTTAGTTAAATTAACCCTGTTTAGCAGCCTGTTTTCTCCCTGAGAGAAACGAGTCATAGGAATTTAAGATGTCTATCGAGATAAAAAATACTGGCGTGAAAAAAGTGGTTTTAGCCTATTCAGGTGGTCTAGATACCTCGGCCATTATTCCTTGGTTAAAAGAAAACTACGATAACTGTGAAATCATCGCATTCTGCGCCGACGTTGGCCAAGGCGAAGAAGAGCTGGTTGGCTTGACTGAAAAAGCTTTAGCTTCAGGTGCTTCTGAATGCCATATCGTCGATCTAAAAGAAGAATTCGTTAAAGACTATATCTACCCAACGATTGCGAGCGGTGCGATTTACGAAGGCACTTATTTACTCGGTACGTCAATGGCGCGTCCTATTATTGCCAAAGCGCAGGTTGAAGTGGCTCGTAAAGTGGGCGCCGATGCTCTGTGTCACGGTTGTACCGGCAAAGGTAACGACCAAGTGCGTTTCGAAGGTTGCTTCGCCGCATTAGCACCTGATTTAAAAGTGATTGCCCCATGGCGTGAATGGACTATGCAGAGCCGTGAAGATCTACTGGCCTATTTAGCTGAACGTGACATCAAGACGTCAGCGTCAGCGACTAAAATCTATAGCCGTGATGCCAACGCTTTCCATATTTCCCATGAAGGTGGTGAGTTAGAAGATCCATGGAACGAGCCAAGCAAAGGCGTATGGACACTGACTGCCGATCCTGAAGATGCACCGAACAAGCCTGAATATGTGTCGCTAGAAGTAGAACATGGCCGTATCACTAAAGTGAATGGTGAAGCCCTAACGCCTTATGCTGCACTGATGACATTAAACGCCATTGCTGCGCCACACGGTGTGGGCCGTATCGACATTACCGAAAACCGTTTAGTGGGTATGAAGTCTCGCGGTTGTTACGAAACACCCGGCGGCACTGTGATGTTCGCAGCACTACGTGCGATTGAAGAGCTCGTACTCGACAAGACTAGCCGTAACTGGCGTGAGCAAGTTGCCGCACAAATGGCGCATTTAGTGTATGACGGCCGTTGGTTCACGCCACTGTGTAAGTCACTGCTGGCAGCATCTGAATCACTGGCTGAATCAGTTAACGGTGAAGTTGTGGTAAAACTCTACAAAGGCCAAGCGAGCGCAGTGAAGAAACGTTCACCTAACAGCTTGTACTCTGAAGCGTTTGCCACCTTCGGTGAAGATCAAGTTTACGATCAAAAACATGCCGAAGGCTTTATCCGCCTGTACTCATTGGCGAGCCGCATCCGCGCACTCAACGCTAACGATGTAAAGTCTAAGTAATAGGTCGTTTCAAAGGGCGCCTAGCGCCCTTTTTTGTTTTTAGGTTTTGATTTAGTTTTTGATTCAGATGAGTCGATTTCAAATAAGCAGTGAGTAAGGGGAGTTAGCATGGCTTTATGGGGTGGAAGATTTCAGGGCGAAACGAGCGCGCTATTCAAATTATTCAACGATTCGTTGCCTGTGGATTATCGCTTGTTCGAACAGGATGTGGTTGGCTCCATTGCTTGGGCGGATGCGATTGCCAGCGTGGGAATTATCTCGGTAACTGAATGCCGCGACTTGAAAAAAGCGCTTAATGACTTACTGGTGGAAGTACAGGGCGATCCGGCTATTATTCTCGCCTCGGGCGCTGAAGATATTCACAGTTTCGTCGAGTCGGCCTTGATTGCCAAAGTGGGCGATCTCGGTAAGAAATTGCACACCGGTCGTAGCCGTAACGATCAAGTTGCCACCGATTTAAAGCTTTGGTGTCAATCCGAAGGCAAAGCATTACTCGCGCGCCTTCAAGGTTTACATGCTGAATTACTGGCGTTGGCTGAGCGTGAATTTGATGCGGTAATGCCGGGTTATACTCACTTGCAGCGCGCGCAACCTGTGACATTTGGCCACTGGTGTTTAGCGTATGTGGAAATGACTGAGCGGGATATCAGCCGTTTAAGCGATGCGTTAACCCGCGCTAATACCTGTCCTTTAGGTTCTGGAGCATTAGCAGGCACAGCTTATAAGATGGATCGACATGCTCTGGCCGCGGCGCTGAATTTTGCCTCGCCAACGCTGAATAGCTTAGATAGTGTATCAGACAGAGATCACGTGGTAGAGCTTTGTTCAACCGCATCGATCAGCATGATGCACTTAAGCCGTATGGCTGAAGATTTGATTTTCTTTAACTCAGGTGAAGCGAACTTTATCTCCCTGAGTGATGAAGTGACCTCGGGTTCATCCCTGATGCCACAGAAGAAAAATCCAGACGCATTAGAGCTTATCCGTGGCAAAACCGGCCGGGTGTATGGCAGCTTAGTGGGCATTCTCACGACGATGAAAGCACTGCCTTTGGCGTACAACAAAGATATGCAGGAAGATAAAGAAGGCCTGTTTGACGTAGTTGATAGCTGGGCAATTTGCCTCGATATGGTGGCGTTAGTGTTGTCAGGTTTGAAGGTCAATCGTCCTAATGCACTGTTAGCCGCACAGCAAGGTTATGCAAATTCTACTGAGCTTGCGGATTATCTCGTGTCTAAAGGTATGCCTTTCCGTGAGGCGCACCATGTTGTGGGTGAAGTCGTGGTTGCTGCGATAGCGAAGCAAATTCCGCTCGAGGATTTCTCCTTGGCCGAATTAAAAACTTTTGCCGCTATCATTGAAGATGATGTCTATCCAAACCTGACTATTGAAGCTTGTTTAGCGAAACGTGACGTGCTTGGTGGTACTGCATTGCCTCAAATTCAGAAGGCGATTGCGGCCAAGAAAGTACGTTAGCGAGTTATTCAAATCCACAATTCAAGCCAATAAAAAACGCGACATTAGGTCGCGTTTTTTATTGGGCCACAATTAGTGGTAATGACTTTTTAGCATTTGTTTATTGGAATAAATCATCAGTTGGTGCATCGATGAATAAATTGTTTTCATCCTGAGTTTCGCTGATGTATTCCTTCGGCTCTGTACCTGAAATAAAGTACTCGAACGCACTGGTATAGTCGGTTTTACGGGTCAGTTTACCCGTCGCTAAATCGATGCGTACCGAAACTATGCCTTCTGGTGGAATCGAGGTTGTTTCAGGTGTGCCTTGTAAGACACTGTTCATAAACTCGTTCCAGCCCGGACCTGCTGTTTTCGCACCCGCTTCGGCGCCAGTTATCTGATCTTTTTCGCCGTTTGCATTCCATGCGGTTCTGCCCAGTTGGCGACCGTGATCGTCGAAACCGACCCAGAAGGTGCTAGTGATGACAGGGCTAAAACCACTGAACCAAGTGTCGCGCGATTCGTTGGTTGTACCCGTTTTACCTGCAATATCATGGCGCTTAATCAATTTTGCCGCGCGCCAAGCCGTACCCTGCCAACCCGTGCCTTTACTCCAATCGCCGCCGCCCCAGATCACGCTCTTCAGTGCTTCGGTAATGAGGAATGCCGTTTGCTCTGAAATAATTTGCGGAGCGTAGCGACCAGTTTGTTCGAAACACTGCGCAACAGGTGCACTAGGTTCTGCACTAGAGTCTCCACTTATGCTGAACGCCATAGGATCGCTCGGTGTAACTGGTTGGCTAAGACTTTGGCTAGGCTTACAGGCCAATGTAGGGTTCGCTTTTTCGATAACATTGCCGTAAGCATCTTCTACGCGATCAATATAGAAAGGTTCGAGTAAGAAACCGCCATTAGCAAATACGTTAAATGCAGTAACTACTTGCAATGGCGTGACTGAAGACGAACCTAATGCAATCGATTCGTTGCGAGGTAAGTCGTTAGGATCAAAACCAAATTCAACGAGTTGAGCAATGGTTTCGTCGAGTCCGACATGGCGCATTGCACGCACAGACATAACGTTAATAGATTGCGCTAAACCCACACGTAAACGAGTTGGGCCACCATAGATATCGGGTGAGTTTTTAGGGCGCCATGCAGTGCCTTGGCTGATATCGGGTTTATTAATTGGCGCATTATCTATGAGGGTCGCTAAGGTAAAGCCTTTCTCTAATGCTGCGGCATAGATGAAAGGTTTAATATTCGAACCTAATTGACGCTTCGCTTGAGTCACTCGGTTGTATTGGCTTTGGCTAAAGCTATAACCACCAACTAAAGTGCGAATAGCACCATTTTTGGGGTCGAGTGATACTGTTGCGCTGGCGACTTCTGGTACTTGCGATAGTTGCAAATATTGGCCGTTATCACGGATCCAAATACGCTCGCCGACCTTGAGTATGTCAGAAGCTGATTTCGGTACACTACCTTGACGCTTATCAGTAATAAACTTACGTGCCCACTTCAATCCATCCCAAGTAATAACTTTAGTTTCGCCCTTGGCGGTCATTATACTGGCTTGCTGATCTGCAATGCTGATGACTGCGGCGGGTTGCAATTCTTGTACTGAAGCAATCTTGGCTAGTTCAGTTTTGATTTGAGCAGATTCAGGTTTTTCGTCCGTCCACAACACGGCAGCAGGACCACGGTAGCCATGGCGTTCATCATAGGCATAGACGTTATTACGCAGTGCCTGTTGCGCTTTAAGTTGTAGATCCGATGAGATAGTCGTATAGACGTTGTAGCCATTGGTATAGGCCTCTTCTTCACCGTACTTCTGTACCATGTAATCCCGAGCCATTTCAGAAATATAAGGGGCATAGAGATCAATTTCAGCGCCATGATATCTGGCCATCAATGGCTCTTGTAGTGCCGCTTGGTATTCGGTTTGGCTGATGTAGCCGACTTCATTCATCCGCATGAGGACGACATTACGGCGAGCCAATGCACGCGAAGGTGACGTGATTGGATTGAGTGTAGAGGGCGCCTTGGGTAGGCCTGCAATAACGGCCAGTTCAGATAAGCTGAGTTCCTGCACGTTTTTACCGAAATACACTTGCGCAGCAGCCCCAACACCGTAGGCCCGTTGGCCTAAGTAAATGCGGTTTACGTAGAGCTCTAAAATTTCATCTTTGGTGAGTAACTCTTCAATATGATAGGAGATAAAAATCTCCTTCACTTTACGAATAATAGTCTTATCTCGGGTTAAGAAGAAGTTACGTGCGACCTGCATGGTAATCGTACTCGCACCTTGCTTTTTCTCACCAGTGGTCAACATCACTAATGCGGCGCGAAGCACGCCAACAGGGTCTATACCACCATGTTCATAAAAGCGGGCATCTTCGGTTGCGATAAACGCCTGTAGTAGAGGTTTTGGCACTTCGTCTAACGTTAGTGGAATGCGACGTTTCTCACCGAATTGAGAAATAAGTTTGCCGTCACTACTGTAAATACGTAAAGGTGTTTGAAGTTGCACATTTTTTAGTGTTGAAACATCCGGTAAATCCGGCAAAACATAAAAGTATGCTGCCACAATGGCGCCTACGCCCAAAAGGGCTAGACTGAATAGTGCTATAACAATACGTTTTAACCACTTCACCAAAATTTATCCTAATGTTCTGTTAAGTGCGACAGTATATAAGGCGCACACGTCTTGGTGAAGTAAAAACGTGAGACTCACAAAATAGCATTTGTAAAATGATGAAACATTCGATACAAGTAAGTATAACAAGTTGATTTTGTGCTAATCTCTTTTACTGAAATATAAATAAAAAAGTGACAATGGATATGCTTTCAAATTTATGGAAGCGTCAGGCTCCGCAGATGGTGGGAATCGATATCGGTTCCCATGAAGTTAAGGCCATTTTGTTGAGTAAGACTGCTGACGGATACAAAATATTGAGTCATGCCGCGGTACCCATTAAGAAGGGGGCCGTTAACGATCATGATATTCGTGATGCTGATGCCGTTGTTGAATGCCTTAAGCAAATAAAACGTAGCCTACCTAAATCCGTTAAATATGCCGCTGTTTCTGTTTCGGGTTCTGCTGTGATGACGAAAGTGATCTACATGGATGCCTCCCTTAGTGAGGAAGAAATGGAAGCACAGATAGAAATTGAAGCCGATAACCTTATTCCGTATTCACTCGATGAAGTCAGCATAGATTTTGAAACGCTAAACGTAAACAGTACCGATCCTACTAAAGTTGATGTGCTGTTGAGCGCATGCCGCACTGATAATATTGATGTCAGAGTCGATGCGCTGGATAGCGTGGAACTTGAGGCTAAAGTGGTGGATGTTGAAGGTTACGCTTTAGGTCGAGCTGCCGAGTTAATTCTGGCTCAGCTTCCAGAAGGAGCGAAACATAAAGCCGTCGCTATGGTTGATATCGGCGCGAATATGACGACTTTCTCTGTGGTTGAATCGGGTGAGACGACTTTTATTCGTGAGCAAGCTTTCGGTGGTGAGCAATTTACTCAGTCAATATTATCCTTCTATGGCATGTCTTATGATCAAGCTGAGAAAGCAAAGATTGAAGGCGACTTACCACGAAATTATATGTTTGAAGTTTTGTCACCTTTTCAAACTCAGCTATTACAACAAATAAAACGTACGCTGCAGATTTATTGCACTTCCAGCGGTAAAGATAAAGTCGACTACCTCGTATTATGCGGTGGAACATCTAAATTAGAAGGTATGGCTAATTTACTGACGAATGAATTGGGTGTTCACACTATTATCGCCGATCCTTTTCAAGGGTGTTTGCATGCCGATGAGTCGGTTAAAAGTGCGCTGCAACCTACAATCAGCAAATATATGGTTGCTTGTGGCTTAGCATTGAGGAGTTACGGTCAATGGCGAACATAAACCTACTCCCCTGGCGAGAAGAGGCGAGAGAAAAACAAAAGCGCGACTATATTGGTATTTTAGCGGCAGTATTTTTAGCGTCGGCGATTTTAGTCTATGTCGCAGTATCTTTATTAGATGTTATGACAGATGAGCAAAAAGCACGTAACGCTTATTTGCAATCGGAAATAAGTCTGCTTGAAACGCAAATTTCTGAGATCAAGAAAATTACTGAACGTAAGAAAGACATTGAGCGGCGTACAGAAATTATTCTTAATCTACAGCAATCCCGTAATTTGCCTACTCACGTGTTAGATGAGCTTGTTCGAATTGTACCTCCAGGAATATATCTGTCTAGCCTAGAGAAAAAGGGCAGTTTGTTGCTGATTGAAGGGCGTAGTGAATCGAACAATAACGTCGCCAACATGATGCGAAAAGTGAAAACTTCCGAATGGTTAACCGATCCTAATATGCAATCGATCGTGACCCAAAATGAAGAGTTACGGCAATTACAGCGTTTTAGTTTGAGAGTCACTATTAAAGGCGCGAGTGTAGATGAGCCTGAGAAAATGACAAAAGGAGCGAGTAAATGAAACTCGATCTAAGTCAATTTAATGATATCGACTTTGAAAATATTGGTGGTTGGCCAAATCAAGTTAAAACCTTTTTCGCGATCCTTTTAGCACTCTGTGTTTTTGCTGCGGGATATTTCTTGGTCGTCTCCGATTCGGTAGATATTTATACCGCAGAGCAAGATAAAGAAGTGCAGCTCAGAGATGATTTCAAGAATAAGTATCAACTTGCGGCAAATTTAAAACTCTACCGAGATCAGCTAGCGACGATGGAAGTGCAGTTTGCAGAGTTACTGAAGATGCTGCCCTCTGAAAATGAAATGCCAGGTTTGCTAGACGATTTAACTTTTGTCGCTACGGATGCAGGACTCAAAATTAATAGTTTGAATTGGGAGGCCGAAATTCAGCGGGATTTCTATATTGAGTTTCCAATTAAAATGTCTGTGACGGGAGATTACCATCAGCTAGGTAGTATGGTGAGTGGTGTCGCTAAGCTGCCGCGTATCGTTAGCCTCCATGATTTCACCATTAAGCGAGACGAAGCCGGCAACTTAGCAATGGATATCTTAGCCAAGACATACCGCTTTAAAGAAGGGGCTGAATTACCGCCTGAAAAACCTGCTAATAAGGGGAAGAAATAATGAAATTCTTACCTTTGTTAGCCTTGAGTCTTTTTTTAATGGGTTGTGTTGGCGATCGTAGTGATTTAGAGCTATTTGTTACTACAACCAAAGCGCAACACGTTGCTCATATCCCGCCCTTGAAAGAGCCGCCAAGATTTGAGCACTTTGCCTATCAAGCCGAGTTAATGCGAAGCCCTTTTGTACCACCTTCGCGTGAGTTAACGGAAGAAGTTGTTGATACCAGCAAAGATTGTTTACAACCGGACTTAAAGCGTCGAAAAGGACGATTAGAAACTTATCCTTTAGATAATTTAAAAATGCGTGGCACCTTAAGTGAAGCCGATACAACTTGGGCGTTAGTTGAAACAAATGACGGCAGTGTTTATCGGATGGGCGTTGGTGAGTATTTAGGTCTGTTTAATGGACGCATTTCTAAAGTTACTTCACAAAATGTCGAAGTAGTAGAATTAATTCCAGATGGTTCAGGTTGTTGGTCCGAAAGGACGAGCAATTTAGAACTTTCTGGAGAATAACGAGCGAAGGATGAGGGAATAATGAAATCTTCTGCCGCGATAAAAGTCCCGTTAATTTCTTCAGGCTTAATCAAGTCTGTTATTGGGATCGCATTGGTATTTGGAATTTTGCCATCGAGTTATGCTGCAAACCGATTAATGGATGTTAAGTACCATGCCTTGGTTGACCATCAGTTAGAGCTAGAGTTGGTATTTGAAGAAGCGGTCACTCCGCCAGTTATTGACTCTAATGCATCGCCTGCAGAGCTCGTATTAACCTTTGATAATAGTATTTCTGGTTTATCTAAGGATCGCTTACCCATTAATCAAGTCGGTGTAACTGACATGATGACTGAGCAGCAAGATACTCGTCTTAAAGTCACCTTAGGTATGTCCAAAGTGAAACCTTACCAAGGTTCAGTCATGGGCAACTCATATCGACTCACTATTAATGATGAGGTTGCAGGCGCTCAGACTCAGGCAGAAAATCCCTTCGTTAACAGCATTAAAAATATCGATTTTCGTCGTAATGAAAATGGTGGCGGTGAGTTATTAGTCTATTTGAATAACCGCTCGGTTGCCGTTAACGTTGAGCAAGTGGGCGCTAAACTCGAAGTTAAGTTATATAACACTGATATTAATAGTGATCTGCTTTATGTTATGGATGTGAAAGATTTTTCAACACCAGTAAAAAGCTTCGAGACATTTAAAGAAGATCTAACAACGCGCATTTTAGTTGATATTGCTGGGGAATATGAGTTCAGTTACAAGCAAGAGGATAATCTCTTTAGACTCTCGATGAATAAAGTTGAGAGAGTTGCCGCCAAGAAAGATGTTAAAAAATACAATGGCCGTACTTTGTCGCTTAACTTTCAAAATATCCCTGTACGTACTGTTTTGCAGATCATTGCTGACTATAACAATTTTAACTTAGTCACGAGTGATACTGTTGAAGGCAACATCACCTTGAGATTGGATGATGTGCCCTGGGACCAAGCATTAGATTTGATTCTACAAACCAAAGGCCTAGATAAGCGTATCGAAGGCAACATCTTAATGGTGGCACCGAGCGAAGAGTTGGCTATTCGTGAAAGCCAAAATCTCAAAAATAGGCAAGAAGTTAAAGAGCTAGCACCTTTGTATTCTGAGTACTTGCAAATTAACTATGCCAAAGCGATCGATATTGCTGAGCTGCTTAAAAGCGCAGATTCTAGTTTACTCTCGCCACGCGGCTCAGTCGCGGTCGATGAACGTACCAACACTGTACTTGTGAAAGATACGGCAGAAACGATTGAGAACATCCATCGTTTAGTCGAAGTACTCGATATCCCTATTCGTCAAGTGCTGATCGAGTCACGTATGGTAACAGTCAAAGATGATGTCTCTGAAGACTTAGGCATACGTTGGGGCGTAACGGATCAGCAGGGCAGTAAGGGAACCTCTGGTACATTAGAAGGTGCTCAGAGTATTGCCAACGGCATCATTCCAACTCCTGACCAGCGTTTGAACGTTAATTTGCCTGCGGCAGTGACCAATCCAACAAGTATCGCATTCCACGTTGCTAAGTTGGCAGATGGTACTATTCTTGATTTGGAATTGAGTGCGTTAGAGCAAGAAAATAAAGGTGAAATTATCGCCAGCCCTCGTATTACTACCTCTAACCAAAAGGCGGCTTATATTGAGCAGGGTGTGGAGATCCCTTATGTGCAGTCGACTTCAAGTGGTGCAACCTCGGTCACTTTTAAGAAAGCCGTGTTGTCCTTGCGTGTTACTCCACAAATTACACCTGATAACCGCGTTATTTTAGATTTGGAAATCACCCAAGACTCTCAGGGCAAGACGGTTGACACACCAACGGGTCCCGCAGTCGCCATCGATACCCAACGTATTGGCACTCAAGTGCTAGTTGATAACGGTGAAACCATAGTCCTTGGTGGTATTTATCAGCAAAACTTGATCAGCCGGGTGAGTAAAGTCCCTATTCTCGGTGACATTCCCTTAGTCGGTTTCCTGTTTAGGAACACAACAGACAAAAATGAGCGTCAAGAGCTACTTATTTTCGTAACCCCCAAAATAGTCGGTGAGAAGATCTAAGCACTTGCTATGTATCGACTAAAGCCAGCAGTGATTGCTGGCTTTATTATTACTGGAATACAATTCTTTGCATAAATAGCGCACATGGCTTGCCATAGTAGACCCTAAGCTGAGATAATCCTCGGTCAAGTCTCATAAGAGCAAGGTAACATATAGGTCGGCTTGATGTTGAGTCGATATAGGCATACTTTTCAATAAGATTCAGACGTACAAGAAATGGCTGAAAAACGTAATATTTTTCTGGTAGGCCCTATGGGCGCAGGTAAAAGCACAATTGGTCGCCATCTGGCGCAAATGCTGCATTTAGAATTCCACGATTCGGATCAAGAGATTGAACAACGCACAGGCGCTGATATTGCTTGGGTGTTTGACGTCGAAGGTGAAGAAGGCTTCCGTCGTCGTGAAGCTCAGGTTATTGCTGATTTGTCTGAGAAACAAGGTATCGTCCTTGCCACCGGTGGTGGTTCAGTACAAAGCAAAGATATCCGTAATCATCTGTCTGCTCGTGGCATTGTGGTTTACCTGGAAACCACTATCGACAAACAGGTTGCTCGTACTCAAAGAGACAAGCGACGCCCATTATTGCAAGTGGATGATCCTCGAGAAGTGTTGGAGAATCTTGCAGAGATCCGTAATCCATTGTACGAAGAAATTGCCGATGTGATTGTCAAAACCGATGATCAAAGCGCAAAGATCGTCGCAAATCAGATCATTGAGCAATTAGGTTTTTAGGCAGAATTTATGAAGCAAATTCAGGTTGATTTAGGTGTACGTAGTTATCCCATTTACATTGGCCAGAATTTGATGAGTGATGGCGAGACTTTGTCTCGCTACCTGCTTAAAAAACGTATTCTTATCGTCACCAATGAAACTGTCGCGCCTTTGTATCTTAAACAGATACAAGAGACGATGGCTTCGTTTGGTGAGGTAGAGAGTGTTATCCTTCCCGATGGCGAACAATTCAAAGACTTAGCACATCTAGATACTATTTTTACTGCATTGCTGCAGCAAAACTATGGTCGAGATTCTGTGCTGGTGGCTTTGGGGGGCGGCGTGATTGGTGATATGACGGGCTTTGCCGCGGCATGTTATCAACGTGGGATCGATTTTATTCAAATTCCGACAACTTTATTGTCGCAGGTGGATTCTTCCGTCGGCGGTAAAACGGCTGTTAACCATCCTCTTGGTAAAAACATGATTGGGGCCTTTTATCAGCCACAAATCGTGCTTATCGATACTTTATGTTTACATACGCTTCCAGCGCGCGAGTTTGCGGCGGGAATGGCGGAAGTCATCAAGTATGGCATCATGTGGGATGCTGATTTTTTTCAATGGCTTGAAGATAATGTAACGGCGCTAAAAACCTTAGATGCCGAAGCATTAGGTTATGCTATCTCTCGTTGCTGTGAGATTAAAGCCGATGTGGTTAGCCAAGATGAAACTGAGCAGGGCGTGCGTGCTTTGTTGAATCTGGGTCATACCTTTGGTCACGCGATTGAAGCCGAAATGGGCTACGGTAATTGGCTGCATGGTGAAGCCGTGTCAGCTGGCACAGTCCTTGCTGCTAAAACAGCTAAGGCACTGGGGCTTATCGATGAGTCAATAGTTTGTCGTATCATACAGTTACTGCAAGCTTTTGATCTTCCAGTGAGTGCGCCGGAATCTATGGATTTCGACAGTTTCATTCAACATATGCGACGCGATAAAAAAGTTTTAGGCGGTCAGATTCGACTGGTGCTCCCAACGGCAATAGGCCGCGCGGATGTGTTTAGTCAAGTCACAGAATCTACCCTTGAACAGGTTATTCGCTGCGCATAAAAACTGTGTGGTGGGCGAGTGACGTTTCAGGGTTCTGTCTTGCTTCCTTCTCAGGAAGCCCTCATACAAAGAATGCATCATGTTGCCAGTTATAGCGATCAGCTGCTGGTGCTTTCTGGTGTCAGCGGTTCAGGAAAAACGACCTTAGTTACCGGATTAGCGACCGATTTTGACGAGTCAAATGCGGCATTTGTGATTTGTCCTATGCATGCCGATAACGCTGAGATACGCCGCAAAATTCTAGTCCAGCTAATTTCATCCCCTATTTTTGACGACGACATTCCCCTCGCCGATACTCTGTTGCGGCTTGCGAGCACGCAAACTAAACCTTTACATATTATTATCGATGATGCGCATTTATTACCTAAGGCGCTCTGGGCTGAGTGTATTATTCTCAATCAGATCCAGTGTGCGGGTAAGAATATTGCCGTCACGCTCACGGTTCCACCGGCATTCTTAGCGGACCTATTGCCACAATTACCCGAGCAATTGCGGCGGCAAATATTGCCTATCAGTATTGAGCCGTTAACCATGCCAGAGCGTGAAGCTTTGTATCAAACATTGCTGAGATACAGCGATCAAAACCCTTTTACGCCAAGGGAAATCGTACGCAGTCAGCTTGAGAAGCAAACGGGTACGCCGCAAGAAGTGGTCAATCTGTTAGATAAAGCCTTGCATAGTCCGCAAGAGAAAACATCTTCTTGGGTGAAATATAAAGCTGTGGTGGTGACAGCTGTGAGCATGTTGTTAGCGCTAGGTATTTGGCTTGGTGTTACTCAACCATTTTCTGAAAAGCAAGCCCTAGAGGCTGCGACTTTTCCTGCGATAGATTCCCCCGTTTTCTTGTCCTATGGGCAAAAAATCTTAGCCCCCTATTTTGCTCTGCGCGCTGATCAATTAAAGTTTGCCGCCGTACCCGTGACAGTTAACGAACTAGATACATCCAAAGCCAAAACAGAACCGGCTGTCGATCCATTAAGTGAATTCCATGGTGAGGCACCACATCCTGAGCCTGATGATGCAGCCTTAGTGATCGTTGGTGAAGTGAGTAGCAAGTCTTTTGGTGGTGATGAGCCAACTGTGGATGCAGAGCTTCAATCTAAAACAGTAGATGTCCAGTCTCCAGCGCCAGAGGCTGCAAAGGTTGATAAAACAGTTTTGGAACCGCAAAAGCCACTCAAAGGTTATACAGTACAAATAGCGAGTGTTGCTCAGCTAGATACCCTGCGTTCGACATTAAAGAGTCTTGAGAATGTCGAGGGCGTTCGAGTCGCAAAGTATAAACAGCGATGGGTTGTCCTCGTTGGTCACTACAGCAGTAGCAAATTGGCTTCGAATGCGGCGGCGCAATTGGTTAAGGAGTATCGTTTTGAGCAACCTTGGGTCAGAAAATGGGCCGATTTGAAAGATTATCAAGTAGAAGAAAGTCTCTCAAATCGTGAAATTTCAGAATAAACAGAGTACAATCATGGCCTTTATTTTTGTCGGCATTCATCAAGTTAAATGATAAAAAAACACAGAGCCTTCCTTAAGTGGGCTGGCGGTAAATTTAAATTGGTGGATGATTTAGCCAGTTATTTACCCGCAGGAGACCGTTTGGTCGAGCCGTTTGTGGGTGCAGGATCCGTTTTCTTGAATACGGATTATCCTAGCTACCTGCTCTGTGACATTAATCAAGACTTGATCGAGTTATATCAGATAGTGAAGCATCAACCAGAAGCATACATTGCCGCAGCTAAAGCATTGTTTGTCGATGAGATGAACCAAAAGGAAGCTTACTATCAGGTGCGGACCGATTTTAATAAATGTCGCGACCCTTTCCAGCGTTCTGTGTATTTTCTTTATTTAAATCGCCATGGTTTTAATGGCTTATGCCGTTATAACCGTAAGGGTGGCTTCAATGTGCCCTTTGGTTCCTATAAAAAACCTTATTTCCCCGAAAAGGAAATCTGGGCCTTTTCTGAAAAAGCGCAACGTGCTGAGTTTAAATGCATTGGTTACGAAAAAGCCTTTGAGCAGACACGCAGTGGCGATGTTATCTATTGCGATCCACCTTACGCACCGTTATCTACTACATCCAGTTTCACGACATATGTTGGTGCCGGTTTTAGTTTAGACGATCAAGCACTGCTGGCTCGTCATTCGCGCCATACCGCGTTAGAGCGTGGTATTCCGGTATTGATTAGTAATCACGATATTCCATTAACTCGCGAGTTATATCGCGGCGCGCATTTAGCGAAAATTCAAGTGCAACGCAACATTAGCCAAAACGGCAGTGGTCGTAACAAAGTGGATGAGTTGATGGCGTTATATGATGAAAACTACGATCCAAAAGACGACTAGTTTCAACATAAATAACGTTTAGCTAAGCACTTGTCCTACGAGAAACATCAGACTTGCCACTAAGATGACAGCTAACACTATGCCCATCACTATGTAGGGCAATGGGGAACTGGTTTGAAAATCTTTTTTACGATTTTCGCTAGTTTGTACCCCGAAAAAAGCGGCAACGGTACTGTGGAATACTTGCCAAATGCGGCTAAGCATTAATAGGCGAGATGCGACGTAGTGGGCTTGAGATCATCCATAGGTTTATCTTGATGACCATGTAATAGTTCAAGTAGATCGACAAAGTGGAACTGACTCGAACGGTTTTTACCTGTAAGCCACGTTTTCCAGCTTAAGGTTTGTGCTTGATCGGCGCAGCGATTATTAGGGTGGCTACTGGGCAGTGCATTGTTGTAACGAGTGTCATTGCTACAAGCGCAAGATGCAGTTTCGGTATTTTCCGTAAGTTTTTCAACGCCAAAAGCTAGCGTGGCCACTACAACTGCAGTAAATGCCAACATCATAGATGACTTAAATGTCACCGACCTAACATAGTGTGAAAACTGACTAAACCGCTCCATCATAACGCTTCCTTTGGAATGAACCAGCACTGCGCCTCGAGTATAACAAACTCGCTTAGTTTATGAACAAAAAATTATCAATTCCAGCCAAAATGCTCGGAAATATTAGCTTATTTTACCGAATCTAAGCCCCAATTTACTGCGATAGCTGCAGAGTGTGCTGCTTTGCTGACATAGGCACAGCGGATCAATTGCCAGAAATGTGGCTTTAGCTATAGAGGCTTAGCTTGGCTCAGGGTAAAATAAGGCACTTTTTATCCAAATAGCAGCGAGTGTTTTATGCGTCCATTCTTGATTGCTCCATCAATTTTATCTGCCGATTTTGCCCGTTTGGGTGACGATGTAAAAGCTGTGTTAGATGCGGGAACCGACGTAGTACATTTTGATGTGATGGATAATCACTATGTTCCTAACTTAACGATTGGCCCTATGGTGTGCCAAGCACTGCGTAACTATGGGATTACCGCTGATATTGATGTGCATTTGATGGTCAAGCCGGTTGACCGTATCGTGCCTGATTTTGCTAAAGCGGGCGCGTCTATTATTACTTTCCACCCAGAAGCCTCTGAGCACGTCGATCGCACACTTCAGCTCATCAAAGAGTGCGGTTGTAAGGCGGGTCTCGTGTTTAACCCTGCGACACCACTGCATTATCTTGACCATGTGATGGATAAACTCGACGTGATCCTATTGATGTCAGTGAACCCTGGTTTTGGTGGTCAATCCTTTATTCCATCAACCTTAGATAAGCTGCGCCAAGTGCGTGCGCGTATTGATGTCAGTGGTTTTGATATTCGTTTAGAAGTCGATGGCGGCGTTAAGGTCGACAATATCGCCGAAATCGCTGCGGCGGGTGCGGACATGTTTGTTGCGGGCTCGGCTATTTTCGGCAAGCCCGATTATAAGGCCGTTGTTGATGAGATGCGTGCCGAACTTGCTAAAGTTGGGGCATAGCCATGTGGGATAAGATTAAAGCGATAGCGTTTGATCTTGATGGCACGCTGATCGACAGTGTGCCTGACCTAACCGTTGCTACGCAGGAAGCCTTAGCCGAGTTAGGTTTGAAGAGCTGCTCTGAGGCGCAAGTTCGTACTTGGGTCGGTAACGGTGCAGAGATGTTGATGCGCCGTGCTATGAGTCATACTTTGGGTACGGATGTTGAGCAAACAACCCTTGATGCGGCTATGCCGATTTTTATGCATCATTATCAAGAAAATCTTGAAAAGCACAGTGCGCTGTATAGCGACGTGCATCAAGTGCTGCAAACTTTGTTTGATGCAGGCTTTAAGTTAGCGGTTGTCACCAATAAACCCTATCGTTTTACCATGCCATTACTCAATGCTTTTGGGATTAACGACTTTTTCAGCTTAGTGTTAGGTGGCGATACCTTAGCTAAGATGAAGCCCGACCCTTTGCCGCTGCAGCATTTATTGCATGAGTGGCAATTGGAGAAAACTGAGTTATTGATGGTCGGCGATTCTAAAAACGACATTTTAGCGGCGAAAGCGGCTGGGATAGCGTCAATCGGCTTGACCTACGGCTACAACTACGGTGAAGATATTGGGCTCAGTGGCCCAGATGCCGTATGTGAGCAATTTAGTGAGATTCTGAACTGGGTAAAACCTACCAAGTAATGGGGGTTACCTGTTTTTTAGTCGATTTTTTTAGTCTTTTTATATATAGATAGTGGAGCAATGACGTAATGACCAAACCCATAGTACTCAGCGGTGCACAGCCGTCCGGCGAATTAACCATAGGTAACTACATGGGTGCATTGCGTCAATGGGTTGCGATGCAAGATAGCCACGACTGCCTGTATTGTGTAGTTGATTTGCATGCCATTACTGTGCGCCAAGATCCTAAAGCGTTGCGCGAAGCGTGTTTAGATACCTTAGCCCTGTATTTGGCCTGTGGCGTCGATCCTAAAAAGAGTACAGTGTTTATCCAGTCACAGGTGCCACAACATACGCAATTGGGTTGGGCATTAAACTGCTATACCCAAATGGGTGAGTTGAGCCGCATGACTCAGTTTAAAGATAAATCACAAAAGCACGCCAACAACATCAACGTGGGTTTATTTGGCTACCCAGTGTTGATGGCGGCGGATATTCTGATTTATCAAGCGAACGAAATCCCCGTTGGCCAAGATCAGAAGCAACACCTTGAGTTAACGCGTGATATCGCTACTCGCTTTAACAATGCCTATGGTGATACTTTCACCATTCCTGAGCCGTTTATTCCTGAACTTGGCGCTAAAGTCATGTCGCTGCAGGAGCCGCTAAAGAAGATGTCTAAGTCAGACGATAACCGTAATAACGTTATCGGCCTGCTAGAAGATCCGAAATCAGTGCTGAAGAAGCTGAAAAAAGCCATGACAGACAGTGATGAGCCGCCAGTCGTGCGTTTTGATGTGGATAATAAACCGGGTGTTTCTAACCTGCTGAGTCTCATGTCGGGTGTGACAGGGCAAAGCATTGCGAGCCTAGAAGCCGAGTTTGAAGGCAAGATGTATGGTCATTTGAAAGGTGCAGCAGGTGAAGCGGTTGTGAGCATGTTAGAGCCACTGCAAGAGTGTTACCGCGCGATTCGTAGCGATCGCGCTTACTTAGACCAAGTGATGAAAGCTGGTGCACAGAGTGCGCAGGCGCGCGCCGAAGTGACCCTGAAGAAAGTGTATGAGAAGATTGGTTTGTTAGTGTAATCAATCGATCGATAAATTAAGCCGACGTTCGCGTCGGCTTTTTTGTGCCTGTAAATTCATCCTAAGCCTGTGATTTTAGCCAAGATGAGAAAGCGGCAATCGCAGGTTCTGATAAACGGCGTTGCTTACAAAAGAAGGTAAATTCAAATCCGGTATGTACATCGGGCAGATTCAAGGTGACTAAACGCCCCGTTGTGATATCGCCAGCCACCATAAAGTCCGGCGCTAGGGCTAAGCCTTGGCCAGCAATCGCCGCTTCAATCGCCATCACAATATGACTAAACACATGCTGTTGTTCGTTATCGAGTGGTATTTGGTGCGCCGATGACCACTTGTGCCAGTCGAGCCCTAATGGTCCTTCATCAACCACCAGCAGAGCTTGTTGCTGGAAATTACTCAGGCTTATATCGCGCCATTTAAGGTAAAAACTGGGGCTGCATACAGGAATTAAACGCTCTTTGTGCAGTAACTGTTGCCAATAACCACGTTGATTTAGCTTACCGGCGATGAAGATATCCGCGGTGCTGGTGCTTAGATCAGGATCTTGGGTGATCATCTCGAGGCGGATTTTCACGCTCGGATATTGGCGGCGAAAATCGGCGAGTCTTGGGATCAACCATTTTACTGAAAATGAGCTGTAAACGGCCAGGCAGAGTTGTTGATTTGGCGTATCGCGTACTTTCAAGTTGAGGTCGCTTAACTCGTTGAATATCCGCTCTAACTCTAGAAATAGTCCGTGCCCCTTAGGCGTTAACTGCAGTTTACGCCCCTGACGGTCGAACAGTTGCTCGCCAAAATACTCTTCTAATACTCGCACTTGGTGCGACACTGCACTTTGGGTGATGCACAGTTCATCGGCGGCCTTAGAAAAATGCTGCTGTCTGGCGGCAGCTTCAAACACTTGTAGAGCGCGTAATGGCGGGAGCTTTCTCATGATTTTCAATATCTAAAGGCTTTAGTATGAATTTAATTCATCTAGCATGAGAAAGCATCATTTCAGCTTAAGTTTTGCGAGGATTATCATGCCGCCATTGAGATTTATGGATGTTAAAAAATGCAACGCCCAGTAGTTATTGGTTTGATTTTATTGATAGTAGGTAACCTATTCAGTGCCTTCTATGATGTGTCGATCAAGTGGTTACCGGACGATGCGAGTGCCTCGACTTTCCTCCTTGTCAGGCAAATCTCTTCAGTATTTATGTTGTTGCCAGTGTGGCTGTATTCGCAGCGTCCGATGACGACACATATCTCAGTTCACCTTTGGCGTGCCAACATTGGCTCAGTTGGCGCGCTTTTTTTAATTATTGGCTTAATGGCATTACCGCTCGCGACAGTTAGCTCATTGTTTTACTCCGCACCGCTAATGATTATTTTGATGGGGTATTTCTTCCTGAGCGAGAGGATCACCGCTGCTCAGACAATCTGTACTGGCTTAGGTTTTGTCGGCATCTTGATTATCCTGCGACCGAGTGAAATGAACTGGTACGGCATTGCTGTGCTGTTTTCTGCTTTTACCTTTGCAGTGAATCAGTTAGCACTTAAAAAAGTACCCCATGCTGAGCATCCCGTGCTAACGCTAATGCTATATAACTTGCTGGGTATTCCGGCAACGTTAGTGATTGCAGCGTTTCAGGGGATTGAGGGTTTGAGTTGGGAGCTTGTGGGCGTGGCCTTGCTGAGCAACGCATTTTTATTGGTTTATCACTGGTTTTGTGTGTTGGCTTACCGCAAGGCCCAGGCGAGTGATATCGCGATTGCGGAATACACAGGCTTGTTGTTTATTGTCTTTTTAGGCTGGTTGTTGTTCGATGAATGGTTGGATAACTTAAGTTGGCTCGGTGCCGCCTTAATCGTATTGCCTTCGTTGTTTTTACCTTGGCTAGGATCGCTCCTATCAAAATCGGCACCTAAGATAGCAGATACACTCACGGGAAAATAACCGCGAGGGTTAAAGCCTAAGTGGGCGAGTTAGCTCACCACTTAGGCTCAAGTTTTAAATAGGTAAACTGCAAAATTACTTAGCATACTCAAATACTTTCACCACTTTACGCACGCCAGCAGTATTACGGGCGATATCAACAGCTAAGTCTGCTTGTGAGCGATGAATAACCCCCAGCAGGAAGACTTCACCATTTTCAGTGATGACTTTAATGCGAGTCACATCCAAATCTTTTTCGTTCAGCATGCGGCCCTTCACTTTGGTTGTAACCCAAGTGTCATTGCTGCGGGTGGTGAAAGAGGTTGGATTGCCAATGCGGATTTGATTATGTATTTTGCCGCCGAGCTTAAGATCTTGTACGACCTTGATGGCTTTATCCCTTAACGTAGAGTTAGGGGCTTGGCCTATCATAAGTACATTGCCATTGACGGATACACCTGTGATATTCGTTTGTTTTTTAAGATCTTCTTGCTCTAGCAGTGCGCTGGTGATCTTAAAATCGGTATTGGTATCATCAAGCTGAGTCTTAACAGTACGTTCGTCGTTGGCCATCATAGCGCCACTGACTGCGCCCACCATAACGGCACCGGCGCAGCCTTGAAGCAGCAAGCAAACCATTAACAGCGGGGCAGCGTGTCTCATTGCTGCTCGTCCTGTGGGAAGAGGGTGCGGTCAATATTGTCACACAGGCAATGGATCACCAGTAGGTGCACTTCTTGGATACGTGCAGTGACATTTGAAGGTACGCGGATTTCCACATCGTTCACGCTCAGTAGGCCAGCCATAGCGCCGCCATCTTTACCTGTTAGCGCTACGATAGTCATGTCGCGGCTTAATGCGGCTTCAATGGCTTTAATCACGTTACCTGAGTTACCACTGGTCGAGATTGCTAGCAGAATGTCGCCCGGTTGACCTAAGGCAAAAATCTGTTTTGAGAAAATCTCATCATAGCTATAGTCGTTGGCGATAGCTGTGATGGTTGAAGTATCGGTAGACAGAGCGATGGCTGGTAAGGGTGGACGCTCAATCTCGTAGCGGTTTAGCAGTTCTGCTGAGAAATGTTGCGCATCACCAGCACTGCCGCCGTTACCGCAAGCAAGGATTTTATTGCCACCCAAAAGACAGTGCACCATCATCTCGGCCGCTTTGGCGATGGATTCTGGCAGTGCTTCGGCTGCATCGATTTTTGTCTGGATAGATTCAGTAAAGCTGTCTTTAATGCGTTCTAACATGGATAAATCCTTTCAGGATAAAGTGTTGCTATCATGCCATATTTCCACAAGCGTGTTGAGGCACAGACGTTAAAATAATTTGTGTAGTCACTCTTTCACTATTGGCGCTTAAAAGGCATCGACCAGCCAATGAATTTGATCGGCTTCCATGGCGATGACATCGAAACGACAGGGCACATCGAGTCTATTGAGTTGTAAATAGTGGCTAGCCGCTTTGCGAATTCGCGAAATCTGCGCGCTGCTTAAGGCCTGTAATGCGCCGCCATATTGATTTGCCGAACGATACTTCACTTCGACAAATACCCAATGGTTTTTATGGCGCATGATTAAATCAATTTCCCCAAACGGATAGCGGACATTACGTTCGACAAAAGTTAAGCCTTGTTGTTCAAGGTAACGTTGGGCGTGCGATTCTGCCTGCTGTCCGAGTGTCATAACTGGCGGAAGCTACCTCTTTCATAACGTCCCCAGCTTAATTGGCGGTTGACTATGCCATCTGGACTGACAGATAAAGCACCACTGCGACCATTGAATTGATAACCCGTGAATGAGCGCATTTGCGCCAAACGGCCGATCAAATCCATTGCATCATAACCCATAACAAACAAACGTTTCTGACTGTTATTCCAGCCCGAAAATAGTGTGTTGACCATCAGATTTTCTTCGCCGTTTTGCATTAGCCAAGGTGCGTCGCTTAGGGTCAGGTTATTTAAATCCTGCGCCGTTTGTGTGCTTTCATTTTCAACTCGGCTGCGGCTTGAGGTATATAAAGGCACAGGTTGTGTGAAAACGCTAAAGTTGACGTCGATAAAGGCCTTGAGCAGGGTTAGATCCTGTGGCGTTGAAATCATATAAATGGCATCAATATCTTGGCGTGAACGGAAGTCGGCTTGTACTGAATTGCCTAACAGCTCTTTAATACGGGCGATCCGCTCTTGGCTATCGCGCACGCCAAGGGCATCTTGTACTGTGGTGCGCATTTTATCACCGCCATCGAAGTAGTGAACTTCGACAGGGTTATCGCTCTTCTTTTTCCATGCTTGAATAAAGCTTTCGGCCATGCGTTTGCCAAGGGCATCGTTACTGGCGAGCAGTAACGGCATAGTTACGCCATCTTGATATAAATGCTCCGCCGCATCGGCCGCCTCTTGTGCGGGAGATAATGCAAAGTAGAACCTATTCGGATCGGGGGTGAACTTATCAACTTGATTTAAGAATAGTTGTGGTACAGGCGCAGCAGGTGCTGTTGCTGTATTGGCCGTTTTGTCTGGGTTAGCAGTATTAGTCACCGTATTAGTGACGGCTGTGTTTGCCGCATTGATCACTTGCAGTTGTTCAATTTCAGTAGGCAATAATGGGCCAATAATAAATTCGGCTCCCGCAGTTAGCGCCTGTTGGTAAGCGCTGGCAGCATCGTTTGCCGTGTCATAAAAGTTGACTGCGACTTGGTCATTTTGCTTGGCCATGTAACTGGCTAATATGCCTTGGCGAATTGCATTGGCAGCGTTAGCTCTTGGACCCGTCAGCGGCAACAGCACAGCAATGTTTTTTGGCGTAAATGGCTTAGCGTTTAAGGCTCTGTCAAGATCGGCGGGCAGCTTAGCCGCTGCAGGATGATAAGGATTTTGTTTCTGCCATTCGCCTAAGTAGCGTACTAACTGTGTCGGATCGACAGCATAATGTTTCGCGATATAAGCCAATTGCAACCAACCCGTAAACACAGGAGTCTTAGCATCTTGGGTAAAGGCTTTTAAGGTTTGTTCGTGCATTGGTTGCAGAACTTGCCAAATCGCGTTATTCACCTCGTTGGCTTGGGCGGGGGGCAAGTAAGTCGTCAGTAAACTCAGTTCACGCACTTGCTCAATAGGCTGTTTATTCAATTGATATAAATGCGCCTTGAATTGGTGATAAGCCGTCATCTGCCAGCTTGGCAAACTCCAATTGCTTGGATAATTCAGAACTTTAAGTGCATCACTATAGGTGGACGTGTGTTCAAGCACGCGCGCGGTCAAGTATTTATGTTCGGCCAGAAATGTTGGGCTCTGATTCAAGCTTGGCTGTATCGATTTTAGTAGCTTCTGCGCAGCTGCGTAGTCGTTGGCATTGATGTAGGCATGGGCTGCGAGCAGCAGATTAGTATCGCGCTGCTGCGGATCTTTGCTATTGGCGGCTTGTGCCAAATACACATTGGCCGACAAAGGTGCAGATGCTAAAGAGGTGGCCACTGTGGGTGCAGTTCCGGTCGAGGTGGGCGTTGAAGTGCCACAACCCGCCAAGATTACCGATAAAATGGCCACGGAAACGAACTTAGTTGTATTCAGGCTTTTTAACACTGGGCTTCACTCTGGTAAGATGCAGCCTCTAGTTTAACCTTCTCTCGCGCTTGACGAAAGTCTTGGCACTGTCATTACAGAGGTATATATGGACCAAAGCGTCGCACTCTACATAGTTCCTACTCCCATAGGTAATTTGGGCGATATGAGCTCACGGGCAATAGAGGTGCTGAATCAGGTTTCATTGATCGCCTGTGAAGATACTCGCCACAGCGGTAAGTTATTGAGCCACTTTGGTATTACTACAAAAACTACGGCGCTGCATGATCATAACGAGCGTGCTCGTGCCCAGTGGATTGTTGATCAGCTTGCAGCTGGGTTGTCAATTGCATTAATTTCAGATGCGGGTACCCCGTTGATTTCCGATCCGGGTTATCACTTGGTCTCCCATGTGCGCCAATCTGGGTTTAATGTGATCCCCTTGCCCGGCCCTTGCGCGGCAATTACCGCCCTGAGCGCCTCGGGTTTGCCATCGGACCGTTTTTCTTTCGAAGGTTTTCTGCCCTCTAAAGAAAAAGCCCGCGCTGATAAGTTATTGGCACTGAAAGAAGATCCGCGCACGCTGATATTTTATGAATCACCCCATCGCATCGAGCACAGTCTAACGACTATGGTTGAAGTACTTGGTGGCGAACGCCATGTCGTCATGGCGCGTGAAGTAACCAAAACCTTCGAAACTTTTTTATCTGGTCCTGTCTCAGAGGTGCTTGCCACCGTAAGTACTGACCCGAATCAGCAGAAGGGTGAAATCGTGCTTATGGTGCATGGCTACCATTTGAGTGATGACGAAGCAATTCCCACCGTCGCCATTAATACGCTCAAACTCTTATGTGAGGAATTGCCATTGAAGAAAGCTGCAGCAATTGCCGCGCAAATTCATGGACTTAAAAAGAACGCTCTGTACAAATACGGCCTAGAGTCTGATTTATAAGCGCTAAAACGGTTACGAGCGGATTATCTGTGGTGCATCAGGGGGGCTTAGGCTATAATCCGCGCCGAGTTGGCCAGACAGTCGCCGCGTTCGCAAGAACGGGGAGGAAAGTCCGGGCTCCAAAGAGCGGGGTGCCAGGTAACGCCTGGGCGGTGCGAACCGACGACAAGTGCAACAGAGAGTAGACCGCCTGCCTGATTTATCAGGTCGGTAAGGGTGAAAGGGTGCGGTAAGAGCGCACCGTGCGGCTAGCAATAGTTCGTAGCAAGGTAAACTCCACCCGGAGCAAGACCAAATAGGGTTCCGTATGGCGTGGCTCGCGTTGGAACCGGGTAGGTCGCTTGAGCCTGTGAGCGATTGCAGGCCTAGATGAATGACTGTCCAAGACAGGACCCGGCTTATCGGCCAACTCACCTCATTCAACAAAAAGCCCGTTTGTCGTAATGACAAACGGGCTTTTTGTTTTTTAATTTATACAGTAATGATAAATTTTATTTGATTAACTCATTAAAAAATCAGAGTTATCTCGTTCTCCCGTCCCTTCAGTCTATCGCTTATTTAGCTTTCAGTTTAGCCGCCATTATAGCTATTTTTAGTCCTTCTTCGTCGCAGGTAAAAATTACTCAATGCAGGTAACATCTACCGTTAACTGAGAGAGTTAATAGAAATAAAGTAGTTATAACCTTTTGTTTTTATGCATTTATATTGTTTGGTATAGCCATTGCATTGGTTTGTACGCAAAGTGCAGCATCTTGTTGCATTGCACAGTGTTCACCAAGGAGGCTTTCTATGGCCAGTTCAAAAAGCGTAGCAGAACAAACTAACAGTAAAGATAGCGGTGCTTTAAATTCACCCACAACAGCGAAAGCAACTGAAGTGACGCACCATGCTGTTGATGTAGTAGCAGAGAAAGCCGCAGTTGCAGAAGACACTTTGCGTAAAACGGCAGCTAGCTCACAGGAAACTCTGGCGCTCAAGCAGGAGGAAATCAAATTACAACTGCAAAGTTCTTATAGCAAAACCCGTGAGTTGGCAGCGCAAAATCCATTGGCTACTGCTGGGATTGCCTTTGCCGCTGGCGTGGTATTAACGGCTTTATTGCGCCGTCGCTAAGGTGGATTTATGCAAAACCGTGCAAGGTCAGAGGCGCCAGAACAAAGGCCCGTCCAGCATAGTGCGCAAACCGCCAAAACTGGGCAGACAGCATCAGCTGCTGCCCAGCATAAAGTTATTGATCAGGCAATGGAGCAACTGGCTGAAATAGCTGTTCTTAGCAGTTCAGTGAAGCAAGCCTATCTCGAGCAGTTGAAGTTGGCCGGGAAAATAGCAACGGCAGAATGGCAGTTAACAGGGCGTAGCCTGATTATCGCTGCGGCTTTAGTCGTCTGTTTTGGTACTGGCATTACGTTATTCTGGGGCAGTATTTTATTGCTGTTGGGCTATATGCTGTTTCAATTGAGCGGTTCGTTATTGGCCTCGGTGATCGCTTTGGTGGTGCTACAGTTTGTTTTATTGCTTTGGTGTTGGCGTAGCCTTGGCTATGTGCTGTCACAAACTGGCTTTTCGAAGACTTGGCAGCAATTACAGCTTTTGCTCTCGACTCGAGAGTCGGAACATCAAAAATAGGAGGCGCGACTATGCTAATTCAACAGTTACTTAAAAAACAGCAGTTGAAGCTGACTGTGCTGACGGAACAAGGCCAGTTGCAGCATGATTTGTTACTGATGAGGAAACGACAATTAGCGCAAAGCAGTCGTGATTTTATAGGGTCGACACCAGGTTTAATCGTCAGTTTTAGCCTTGGCTGCCTGTTTCAAATGCGCCACAACAGCACTGTTAAACTACTGCGTAGCACTTTTGGCTTGCGTTGGATTACCAAACTCATCGCTTGAGAATGATGTAAATGCCGTGATTTCTACCTTAATGATTTCCATTGGTATGGGTTTCGCTGCTATTAGTTGTCGTCAATGCTGCTACAATCATGCCTCGAGTCAGTAAGTGTAAGTATTTTGCTTGTTGTATAGGACAAGGTGTGGGACTGGCGATAAGTTGTTGAATTTGGCTTAAATAAAGAGCTGCTATGCTATGGGCTAATGTGTAGCTTGGAATAATAAATTCGTCAGTGTTGAAGGTGTTGATCAATTTATTTTCAATATGTTGCACAAGTTTAGTTTGTAATTGTTTAGTTGCTGCATCGAGGTCGCTACCTAGTCTAAATGACATGGAACGGCGAAACATGCTGTTTCGGCTAAAAGTAATAAGCAGTTTTTCCAATGAGGGTGGTGTGTTGGTTGAAAGCCAGTCTTCGGTTGACCGTAGATCTTCAAAGATATTTTCAAAAATATTTTGATGTAGTGCAATAAGAATATCCAGCTTGCGTTTGAAGTAGCGATAAAACGTCGTGCGCCCGACATCGGCTTTGTGCGCAATATCTGCCACTGCAATATCACGATAATCTTGTTGTTTAAGCATTTCCTTGAAAACGTGGAGAACCTTGAGCATCGCTCGTGGGCTTTGTTCTATGCGCATGTGGGGCTTGGTGTGCATACTGGATTTTGCTCCAAATTCAATTCAGGCGTTTGATTATACATTAGCCTCAATGGCTCTTGTGTTGTGATTTTTGCTTAAGTGGAACAGATAGGTTCAGGTGTACCATTTGAAACATTCGGGCGAGTTTGTGCCTGATGGTTGGGAATAATGGGCTTTATAGTGACGGTCATAGGGTTAACTGCAACGACAGTGTTACCTGAAATTGTCACTACCGATGGAGAATCTATGATGAGTGAAAATATTGAAGCGGCTCAAAGTGACCAAACAAATAATCCAATCAAGCACAAATTAAGAGTAGGTATTTTCCTTTATCCCGGCATGACGATGCTCGATGCCTATGGGCCACTACAGTTTTTAGCCTTTGTGCCATCATTTGAAACCTTCACTTTTGCGAAAACCAGCACGCTATTACCCTGTGATGCGGGCGTTAACTTACAGCCTAATTACGATTTCGATAATTGTCCGCCGATAGATATCCTTTTAGTGCCTGGGAGCGCAAATCCTTTGGCGCAAATACAGGATGAGAAAGTCATTTCTTTCTTAAAATGCAAGGGGGAGCAAGCACAATACATTACATCTGTATGCACTGGTGCCTTGATTCTTGCGGCAACAGGTTTACTTAATGGTTATCGTACGACCACTCACTGGGCTTATGCTTCAGTGTTGGCACAATATCCTCAAATTACCTTTGAAAATAAACGTATTGTGATTGACCGTAATCGGATCAGTGGCGGCGGTATTACTGCAGGGCTTGATTTTGCTTTGGCACTCATTGCCAATATAGAGGGTGAACAACAGGCTAAAACACTGCAGTTATTGTTTGAATATGATCCTAAACCTCCCTTTAATTGTGGCTCACCTATATTGGCTGATGCTCTTTTGGTACAGAGGGTTGAACAGGAGGTTAGGCTGATAGCGTCAGGATTATTTTAGGTCACAAGGCGCCAAGGATTGTCTTAAAAAGTACATAGTTCATACGATTATTATGTACCTTAGGTTTAAAAACTGCTTTTCACTAGGAATCGCCATTCCCAGCTGTTTACTGACTCGCCGCCCGTATAAGGGAGTGAAAAATCGATATGGGCTACGTTGCCATAGCTAGATCGAGAGGAATAAATCCGCGCGCCTATGCCTATGCTACCCAGTGGTCCGCTGACTTCGTTATTCTCGGCGAGTTGGCCGCCGGAAGCTTGACCCAGATCGGCAAAGACTGCCCAGCCTAATTCAGCCAGTTGGTATAAGTTGATATTGGGGTAGTTGCGTATCTCGGCGGTCAGTAACCACTGATTATCCCCTTGTTGGTATTCGTTTGGATAACCGCGCACGCCAGTTTCATCCCCTAATCCTTTTGTTAGATCCAGATAAGTGTTCTGTGAAAGGCTAGCCCAAGCTTTGCCATAAGCCGTCCACTTAGGATGAATTTGATAGAAGTATTCGGCTTGAACATCGACCTTATAAGTATCTTTTTGGGTGGTACCGATAGTGCTTGTTCCCCCCATTTCTAACAGCCACAGTTGATCGTTAAACTTATACCCGCCAGTGCTTTGCCAGTTAACGTGGTAGCCTAAGGGATTATTATCACCTATATCATTGGTTTCTATGCCGAATTGTACATAGTGATGCCAACCTAAGTTAAAGTCTTCATTGTTGGTGATCAGGTGAACATTATTCAGTACGTGAAAATCATCTTCGATAAACTCGTAGGCGACCCAAGGGTACATAAAGTCCCTGTCTTGAGGGAGCATGGAAGTAGGATAGCGCTCAGAATGGACAAACTCGTGCTTGTCTTGGGTGACACCGGTAATAAAGCGAGAAAGGTGCTGACTGTTTTTATTAATTAACCAGCCATATTGCAGATTGAGATAGTCGACTGTGTGTGTGAACTCATTCACCTCTTGCCCATTTTGTCTGAGGGTATCTGTACGGTTATCGTCTAAAAACTCCGCCGAATACATGGTACTCGTATTGAGGGAATAGAAGGGCTTACTCACATAAACGTGTTTAGCTTGGCCGTCGCTATTGTCGTAGAACTCAGCGGCAACTGTGCCGTGTTCAATAATGCTGAGCGGCGCTTCGAAAGCAAATTTATAGCCATTCCGAGATTCATTGGATTGATATTTAAGTCGAGTGCGGATCCCCGTTCCAAGCAAGTTGTCTTCTTTGAGCCCGAAGGAGTAACGTGTGTCGCCACCTGAACTACTCAAACTCGCTGTCGGTAATAATGACCAATTATCCCAGGTTTCCACCACCACGGACTCAACGGATGGATCGACATCGGCTTGGGGATCTTTTTCTGCGATATAAATTTTCGCATCGCGAATATAAGGCATTGCCCGTAAAAGTCGTTGGGATTCGTCGAGATCTTTTTGTGTAACAGTATCATTTTCGCTGAAGGTTAGATTATCGAGAACCACATATTCTTTGGTATTGATATGCAGGGCGTTAGCCCAGCGGTGAATGAAAAAAGCATCGGGATCTGACTCATCAAAAATGGGGTTGTTGACCACCACAATCTTGCTGACTTTTTGTTTTGTTTGATCTTGGTTTGCGGGATCGGCGAGCTTAGCCTCTTCTGCTTGGGCAACCCTGATTAGGTTGCCAACACAACAAGATAGGATGCATGCATACTGAAAAAATTTCTGCATAAAAGGCCACTCCCATGAAATCGACGACTGCAGCGAAAACAATTTCACGTTGCAATTCACAATTTAATAACACATGGAAAACGAGTGTTAGTCAAGGAAACATTTTAATAAGTTTCTTATTTTACTTAAGGTTAGCTTAAGATTATCTTGAGGTGGCGGCTGGGCGCGGGCTCCAGCCGGATTAGCGATTGTTACAGTGTACGCCTAGGTGGGACAGCGACGTTAGCAAAGATGAGCCCCGCAATTAGCGACATAAAAATCAAAAAGATTTGCGAGCCTATGTGCGACTGATTGAGCATGGTCTCACCTGAGATCAGTGCATTGAGTCCGATATAGGTTTTACTGCCGGGGACTAAGATCACTATTCCCTGCAACAGGGCGATGGAGGCTGGCGCCTTCATCCAGCGGGCGAAGAGATTAGAATAAATTCCTACTGCCAAGGCACCAAAGAAGATCCCCACCGAATCACCAAAATAATGTCCGCCGAGCATGGCTGAGAAAAACGCCACTATCCCAGCCAATACGCCCCAAGGCGAATCTTGCATCCTTGCTTTGAAGATAAAAACCAGCGCCATAGATAGAATCGGAACCGCCGACCATATCGCCCAGCGAGGTAAACCTTCAGGTTCTATGTGAATCGCTTCGCCGAACATAGCTTTACCGATTGCCATGCCGAGCACTGCGCCAAAGTACAGCTTAAATAATTGCATGCTCGCATCCATGATGCGCGCCGTGCCAGAAATTAAATCCCGTGCGGCGAGTTCGGCTAAACCTAAGGTTAAGGCTAAGCCGGGAATAAAAATAATAATGGAGGAGAGGATCACTACTGGGATATTAATATTTGGATCGATACGCGCTATGCCACAGGCTGCGATAGCGCAAAGGATAGTGGCGAAGGGTTCGAGCACTTCTGCCATGCGGGCAGAGCGTTCTGCACGATATACCAAGCCATAGACGAATAAGCCTAATAATCCTGACCAAAATACATCGTTCCAACCCGTGCCCATCAGCATAGCGAAAGCGGCGGCAGAAGTTCCAAAAGAAAAGCAAGTTAATACAGGGCCATAGGGATTGGGTTTATTGGCAATTTCTTCTAAGCGATCTAAGGCCTCGGCCAAAGTGCGTTTACCTGAGGTTAACTCATCGACCAATTCATCGGTGCGGGCGAGTGAGCCCAAATCGAGTTCACCGGGCTTAACGCGAGCGGCATGGTTATATTCTTGATCAGTATCATGTTGCAAAACGAAGGTCATCGACGTCGGAGAAATAAGGAAATAGCCTTCGATACCTAAGGTGCGAGCAACGGTTTGTAAGTGGGTTTCTAGACGATAAGCGGGTGTGCCAAACTTATGCAAGGCTTTGCCTAGCTTTATGATAAATCTGCGTTTTTCGATAAACTCGTCGTTATCCAATCGGGGTATTCACTGTATAAAAAGTTGTAGGGAATGACGCGCGCATATTAACCTATCTTGTCTATAAAAGGTTAATGGCTTTTAACCTTAATACAAATAAATTGCTGATTTTTTGCAGCTCGGGCTATAGTCAGCTTTTTGATAAGGGGAAATAGGCATGTCTTTGATGGTAACGGGTCTTTACGCTAGCCTCACAGGGCTATTAATTGTCGCTTTGGCTTATCGAGTAGTGAAATTAAGGCGAGGTCAGAAAATCGGCCTAGGCGATGGTGGTAACAGCACCTTAGCTTTGGCTAATCGAGTGCATGTTAACCTGATCGAAAATGCGCCTATCGTATTGATTTTAATGCTGGTGGCCGAAGCGGGTGGCTTGCCTGCATTTTATTTACACTGTTTTGGGACCGTGTGGATAGTGGCGCGCTTACTCCATGCTATTGGCTTAACTCAAGGCCAAGGTGGTTACCATTTTGGTCGTTTTTGGGGCGTATTGCTCACTTGGCTAGTGATTATCAGTTTGGCGTTGGTGAATTTGTTGCATTTTGCTCAAGGTTTAGGAAAGGGTCTCTAGGCTCGCAGGTTTGGGCGGTCAATTCCGCCCTAAGCCATATCCATAGCGGATTTAGGGGTATTACGCTTCTGGCTCAAATACCCCTGAAAATGCCTCGATTGGTGTTTTTTTAATCGCATCTATCCTCCATTCCCTGCTATACTCCGCGTCCCTAAATTGGCGTAACTTATTTTCGTGGCGCCTTTATTCGACATTACGTTTTCGGGTCACAATCCATGCAAGTTGAATCCACACTCTTTAGTCATCCCAAGTATTGGGCCACGGGCGACAGCACTGCGCCTTTCTTACCTATGTCTCGCAAGGAGATGGATAAGCTTGGTTGGGATAGCTGTGACATCATCATAGTCACAGGCGACGCTTATGTGGATCACCCAAGCTTTGGCATGGCGGTGATCGGCCGTATGTTAGAGGCTCAGGGTTACCGAGTTGGGATTATTTCCCAGCCAGATTGGTCGAGCAAAGACGCCTTTATGCAATTGGGCCGCCCGAATCTGTTTTTTGGCGTCACCGCCGGTAACATGGATTCGATGATCAACCGTTACACTGCCGACCGTCGTTTACGCTCCGACGATGCTTATACTGCGGGGGATATTGGTGGTAAGCGCCCAGATCGCGCCGTGACTGTGTACACCCAGCGTTGTAAAGAAGCCTTTAAAGATGTGCCTGTGATTATTGGTGGTATCGAAGCTAGTTTACGCCGCATCGCCCATTACGATTATTGGTCGGACAAAGTGCGTCGCAGTGTGATTTTCGATGCCAAGGCCGACATTTTGATGTACGGCAACGCCGAGCGTCCTTTAGTCGAAGTGGCACGCCGCTTAGCTGCCGGTGAACCGATAAGCTCGTTGCATGATGTGCGTGGCACAGCTGTTATCCGTAAAGAGCCACTGCCCGAATGGCGCGGTATGGACTCGCGCAAGATTGACCAACTGCACAAGATAGAGCCGCTGCCGAATCCTTACGGCGCCGATGATGTGGGTTGTGCTAACTTGTCCGGCCCGTCGGATGTGAAGATATTCGATAACGAAGCCCCTAAGCCAATTAGCGTTCAGCCGCCTAAACCTAAGCCATGGGATAAAACCTATGTGCTGCTGCCAGCGTTTGAAAAAGTCTCTGAAGACAAATATTTATATGCCCATGCTTCACGGATTTTGCACCAAGAGCAAAACCCAGGTTGTGCCCGTGCGTTATTTCAACCCCATGGCGACCGCGCCGTTTGGGTGAATCCGCCCGCATGGCCGCTCAATACCGATGAGATGGATGCGGTATTCGATTTACCCTATCAGCGCATTCCTCATCCTATCTATGGCAAGGAAAAAATCCCTGCCTACGACATGATCAAGACGTCTATCAACATCATGCGTGGTTGCTTTGGTGGCTGTTCTTTCTGCTCGATTACCGAGCATGAAGGTCGAATCATTCAGAGTCGCTCACAAGAGTCGATTGTTAAAGAAATCAAAGATATTCAGGAAAAAGTGCCAGGCTTTACTGGGGTGATTTCCGATTTAGGCGGCCCAACCGCCAACATGTATCGTTTAGGTTGTACCAGCGAAAAGGCTGAAAAAACCTGTCGTCGTCTTTCTTGTGTGTTTCCATCGATTTGCGGCCACTTAGGCACAGATCATAAACACACTATCGACCTATATCGTGCGGCACGTGCCGTACCTGGCATCAAGAAAGTATTGATTGCCTCTGGCGTGCGTTACGACTTGGCGATCGAAGATCCGGCCTACGTTAAAGAGTTAGTGCAGCACCATGTGGGCGGCTACTTAAAAATCGCCCCTGAGCATACCGAAGAAGGTCCGCTCAGCAAGATGATGAAGCCCGGCATGGGCGCCTACGATAAGTTTAAAGAATTGTTCGACAAGTTTTCTAAGGAAGCGGGTAAAGAGCAGTTCCTGATCCCTTACTTTATTTCGGCGCATCCAGGCACGACCGACGAAGACATGGTGAACTTAGCGTTGTGGTTGAAGGAGCGTAAGTTCAAGCTCGACCAAGTACAGAACTTTTATCCGTCACCGATGGCGAATGCGACCACGATTTATCATACCGAGTTAAACTCGCTGAAAAACGTTAAGCACACCAGCGAAGTGGTATCGGTGCCGAAGAAAGGGCGCCAACGTCGCTTGCACAAAGCATTGCTCCGTTATCACGATCCTGCGGGTTGGCCATTAATCCGTGAAGGCTTAACCGCCATGGGGCGTGAAGACTTGATCGGTAATAGTCCGCATCAGTTAGTGCCGCCAGAAGGTCGAAATGAGCGCGGACCTAAGTGGATGAAAGATGCCAACCAAGGCCAAAAAGCCTTTACTCGCTTCTCGGGCAATCAGTTTGATGACCGCAAGGGCGACGGTAAATCTAAAAGTGCAGCTAAAGGCGGCGCGCAAGCTCAGGCTGGTGCTGAGTCAAAACCCGCTGCTAAAGGCGGAAAACCAGCAGCGAATGGCGCTAAGCCAACGGGATCTAAACCCAGTGGAGTCCATTCGAGCCGTCCGGGAGCGAAGGCGCCCTTCGGCCAGTCTGGTTTTAAGGCCGGCGGCGCTCAAGCGAACAGCAGTGCTAAAGGCGGAAGCCCATCAAAAACGGGTGGCAAATCTGCAGGAAAGCCCTCTCAGGGTCGCCAACAGGCTAAGTAACACTTTTCGCCATCACAAATAATGTTTAAAGGCTGCTCCAGATATGGTTTGGAGTGGCCTAGCTAGCATGGTCATTCCGCTAAAATAGTCCTCAACTGGTATCGCTGGGCGAACTATTATAAGATCCCTGTCTGATGTTTATGTCTACTATTTGTTTATATTCGATATTTTAGCTATACATCTCACCCATATCCGCGGTTCGTTAACTAACATTAGATATTATGAATAAAAAGCGTAGACCCAGTCTTCAAGACGTTGCCGATCAAGTTGGGGTCACCAAAATGACGGTGAGTCGCTATTTAAAAAATCCAACAAGGGTGGCGCAAAGCACTCAAGAGAAGATTGCTGTCGCACTAGAAACCTTAGGTTATATTCCTAATCGCGCGCCGGAAATTTTAGCGCAAGCAACCAGCCGCGCTATTGGCGTGTTAGTGCCTTCGTTAACCAACCAAGTATTTGCTGAAGTGCTGCGCGGTATCGAGAATGTGACCGGCAAACGCGGTTATCAAACCATGCTGGCTCACTATGGGTATCAGGCCGAATTAGAAGAAGAGCGGGTGGCATCACTGCTCTCTTACAATATCGATGGCTTACTCTTGTCCGAAAGTTACCACACGCCGCGTACCGTGCGAATGATTGAAACGGCAGGCATTCCGGTCATCGAAATGATGGATAGCGTGTCGCCTTCGATTCAACAGTGTGTGGGTTTCGATAACACAGCGGCCGCATGCGAAATGGTTAAGGCCATGATTGCACAAGGCTATCGCCACATAGCCTACCTAGGCGCGCGCATGGATATTCGCACTCAGCTTAAGATGCGAGGCTACGAGTTAGCGATGCAGCAAGCTCGGCTTACATCTTTGGCGATGACCACAAATGAGGCCTCGTCGTTTTCCTTGGGGGCGTCGTTATTGCAACAAACATTAGCGAAATATCCTTATGTGGATAGTTTTTTCTGCACCAACGATGATTTAGCGGCGGGGGTGATATTTGAGTGTCAAAGACAAGGCATCAAGATCCCTGAACAAATTGGCGTTGCAGGGTTTCATGGCCATGATATTGGCCAATCTATGACGCCAAAATTGGCGAGCATTATTACGCCGAGAAAAGAGATTGGTCGAATTGCTGCTACTGAGCTATTAGACAGGTTAAATGGCAAAGAGATAGCAGAATCGGTTATCGACCTGGGCTATCGTATTGATTTAGGGGAAACACTGTAGACTTCCCCTCGTTCTTTCGCTTAACGACTTATGTTTGTCATCACAGGTTATCGTTAGAGAAACGCAGAGATGATGACTGCAACTATGCCGCCCGTCGTGCCGATAATGGTCTCCATTACAGTCCAAGTTTGCAGTGTTTGTTTTTCTGATAATCCAAGAAAACGGTTAGCGAGCCAGAAGCCTGAATCATTGACGTGCGAGAGCACAATCGAACCACCGCCAATGGCAATCGTAATTGCCGCCAATTGAGCCCCATCTAAGTTTAGTGGTTCAAGTATTGGGATGATAAGGCCGCAAGCCGTTAACATGGCCACGGTGGCCGACCCTTGGATCACGCGCACCGACGCCGACAAAATAAATGCCAGTATTACAATCGGTAATCCCGAACCTGCCAACATATTCCCCAATGCATCGCCGACACCCGAATCGATCAACACTTGCTTAAACACGCCGCCAGCACCGGTGACGAGAATAATGATCCCAGCAGGTTGTAACGCACTGCTACAGATTTCCATGATGCGCTCATTGGGAATATTGCGTCTCACGCCCAGTACATAGAATGCGATTAAACAGGCTAGCAAAATGGCGGTGAAGGGATGACCTATCAAGGCGAGCCAATTATGCAGATCGGATTTTTCATCAATAAAGCGTGACACCACTGTCTTTAAACCGATAAGCAGCAGTGGGAACACCACAATACTGATTGATAGCGCGAATGAGGGGATCGGTCCGCCTTCTCGTTCACCTTTTTCCTGCTGCTCGTGGGCAGGCAGCTCAACATGGACTTTTTGGGAGATGAGGCTGGCAAAGAGCGGGCCGCCTAGAATCATAGCCGGAATCGATGCCAATAAACCGAAGACTATCATGTAGCCAAAGTCGGCATTGAGCTGGGAAGCAACCAAAATAGGCCCTGGTGCAGGGATGAGAAATGCCTGACAAGTGGCAATACCCGCGAGCAGTGAAATACCAATTTTAACGACACTGCCGCCCCCTTTACGAACCACGGCAAAGGCGATGCCAATCAGCAGTACCACAGCAACATCGAAGAAGAGGGGGAGTGCACAGATAAAGCCTGTAAAGGTCATGGCCCAGTGAGCTTTGTCGTTACCAAATTTATTCAGCAGTGTATGGGCTATCTGATCTAGCGCGCCAGTCTCTTCCATTACCCGGCCAAACATGGCTCCCAAAGCGACCACTACCGCCACAAAGCCCAGTGTTCCCCCCATACCTTGTTGAATCGTATTGGTAATATCAGCTGGGTTCATACCAGAGAAAAGGCCGGCAATGATCGACACCAGTATCAGTGATACTACTGCATGTAATCTCACTTTCATCACTAAGAACAGTAGCAGGGCAATTGAACCCAGTGCTGTCAGAATCAATGACATATCAGACATAAGAGGACTTTTCCTTGTTAGTTAAGTTGTCCACATTTTTGTAGGTTACCGGTAACATGTTACCCGTAATATGATAGAGTGGGAAGTGACTAAATTCGAGAATTGGCATGAGGTTAACAAAGTGACTGAGAGAAAAAAAGGTAATAGCTATGTGTTCATGGGCGTCTCTAGTTGTGGCAAATCTTCGATTGGTGCCGCGGTAGCAAAGGCGTTAGAGACGAAATTTATTGATGGTGATGATCTGCATCCTAGAGCCAATATTATCAAGATGAAATCTGGCTCACCGCTCAACGATAGCGATCGTGCTCCTTGGCTTGAGCGCATCAACGATGCTGTGTATAGCATTGAGCAAAAGGGTGAAGAGGGGGTTATTGTCTGCTCTGCACTGCGTCGCCAGTATCGTGACTTAATCCGTCAGAACAATAGCAAGCTGGTGTTCATTCATCTATACGGAGATTTTGAATTAGTCAAAACACGCATGTTTGCCAGAACAGCCCACTTCATGCCGATTGAGCTACTCAAGAGTCAGTTCGACACGCTGGAAATGCCCGCGAATGATGAAGCTGACGTTATCCAAGTGAGCATAGACGGCACTTTCGAAGAAGTCGTACAACGCTGTATTAATGCGATAAATGGCGAAGGGTAAGGTCAACGTTGGCCATTGAAGTCAAGCGCAAAGTCGTAATGCACATCAGCTTAAACCGCTCAATTTTTTAGAAAAAAAGCCACTCCAGAAACTAACTTGGAGTGGCGTAGAGATAATGGTAAGCCAGCGGTACCATCCAATGAGCGTTACGGCGAGCGTTTGTAGACGGAACGTGCGCCGCACCTCAGTCTCAAATAAGCTCACGCATATGAGCGATGACGCGAGCTGCCTATCCTGCTAAACATGATTTAACTCAACATGTGATTAGAACGGTCACTAAAGACTGTTACTCAAAATCGTCCTGCTTCATGCGACTAAGGAATGCCAAAGTTGAATGAGCGCTTTAGCAACCTTGGTTAATATCCCCTTGAGCCTTAAAAGAAGTAATTAATCCCGACTGCGAAGCTGTTGTCTTCCTGTGCTTCGAGTGCAGGATCATCCATATCACTGAAATCTAGCTTCATCTCGGCAAACATCACAGTGTCATTACTGTAGCGATAATGCAGCCCCAGCATGGTAAATTGGCGAGTCCATTGACCTTGGATGGGCCTAGCTGCATCTGTGTCTAAATCTAAATAACTGAGTACAACCATAGGCACAAATCCGTTGTCGAATTGATAGGCCGTCATCAACTCGGCACCAGTGGCGTTGTAGAGATCGCCGTTGACCAGTTCATTATTTTTACTTTTGTGAGCGTTAAAACCCACATAGAGACCGCTGGCCTCCCGTCCTTCGGCATAGTGATAGTAGTCACCATACATGGCACCAATGCCGATAATTTCATTGGTTTCATCGACTTGAGTATTGCCTAAGTGGCCTTCAAAATCGCCGCGGTTAAAACCTGCGAGTAGCTTAAATTTATCGGTTATCGCATAAGTGATACTGGCGCCGTAGCTGCTGTCAAAACTCAGTTCTGAGTTGGTCATCTCGCTACCGTCATCGTTTTTTAGGCTGACATCACCATTGGTTTTGGCGGCATATTGCAGGGCGATTTGTACTGGGCCTAAATTATTACGGTAAATGAAGGCGGAATCGGCACGACCTGTACCTGTGAGGCTGCCATCTCCGAAGGTGTAAGCGCCAACGCTGTAACCTGCAAATACGTTCGGTAAATCTGTAGTGCCTGCGACATCGTAATAGGCACCCCATTGTTTACCGAAACTCAGGTTGCCCCATGTATCATGGGACATGCCAACATAACCTAAGCGGTTATAGAGAAAATCATCGGTTTTTTCGGCGGCGAGTTTGCCCCCTTGCATCACTAGCCCATCGTCGCTGGAGACCATGTTGATCCCCCATTCTGTGGTAGCAAAAGCGGTCCAGCCATTTTTCTCGCTCCGTTCGAAGCTGAATCTTAGGCGTGACGAGTCGTCGATAACTGAAGTATCGTGGCTGTCATTTAATGCTGCAAACCCTAACCAACCTGTTAAATTTAATGTGTTTTTTTGATCTTTATAGAGTTCAACCGCCTGACTGCTGGTGGCCGTTAATAGCATAGGTAACACTAAAGCGAGACAAGTCTTATTCATAAATCCCCCGATAATGAGCAAGTATTCTCCAGGGGATCATAGGCTTGGCCTATGATCCCAGAGTTATCGTTAGTCTTGATGTGGATGTTGGTATTAATTGTTTCCGATCATGCGTTAGCCGTATTTAGGCTGGACGTGTGTCGGCAACAGGCGCTTGGTTTGAGATTACGCCGAAAATAGTCCAACCGAAGAAGGTGGCTATGGCGCCAAGCATCACTGCGGTTTCGCCAGAGCTGTACAGAGCATAGAAGCTATACAACGCACCGATTACGGCGATCACGTTGGCAACGCGGGCTTTATTGATAGGCACTTTTTGCTGTCTTTGCATTATGCCAAGCGCGGCCATAGATAAGATATAAGGCACAATGTTGGTGACGACGGCGAGGTTAACGAGTGCTTCGAACTGCTTACTCAGTGATGGGCTAATGGTCATCAGAGATAATACTGTTTGGATCGAGACGATAATAGTCATGCCCCAAATTGGCGCATCGGCTTTACTAACTTTAGAGAATATTTTAGGAAAAAATCCTTCATCAGCAGAGGCTTTAAACACTTGGGCAATAGTGAACTGCCAACCTAAGAGTGATCCAGTACAGGAGATAATGGCGCAGGCCATCACGATTTTACCGACTACTGGATTAAACATTTGTGCAAAGGCTAAACCGAATGGCGCATTCGACATGGCAAGCTCGGCATTTGGCACAATACCGGCAATGACGTTAGTGGAAACGATATAAATCACTGCTGCACCTAAGGTACCGCCCATAACGGCGATAGGTACGTTTTTTTCTGGGTTATCGACGGCTTCTGAGTTTGCACAGGCCGATTCTAAACCGAGGAACGCCCACAAAGTCATAGCGATAGAACCGCCTAACGCTTTGAAGAATGGCATATCATGCGGGTTCCATGCGCCTTTATAGAGGTCGATGTCAAACCAGAACCAACCAATTAAAGATACGCCAATCACAGGCAGAATAATCCCCCACACAGTCACGCTACTGACGCGACCCGTGATGCGGGCACCACCGAAGTTAGCAATGGTTGCCAACCAAAGTACGCCAATGGTCGCAAGACAAATTGCCATCGGGCTTAAGTTAACTTCGAGCAACACGGCAGCGTAACCCACGGCAGAGATAGCAATCGCGACGTTGGCGATTAACAGCGAGACGGCATAGGTGTAGTTGGCCATAAAGTTGCCAGAACGGCCGAAGGCATACTCGGCATAACCGCCCATACCACCGGATTTTTTACTAAACATACCGCACTTAGCAAAGGCGAAGGCGAGGGCCGTTGACCCTGCAGCTGTTACTAACCAAGATAAAATGGAGATAGTACCGACTTGAGCTAATTGGGTTGGCAGCATAATAATGCCCGAACCCATCATGTTGACTATGGTGATAATAGTTAATTGGACGACGCCAATTTTATTTTCTGATTTACTCATACTAATAACCTAATTTAGGTGACTTATTATAGGAGGCATGAATTTGACTGCAGAGTGGGGTTAATAAACTCTGCAGTCAGTCTTCATTATTTATTTAGTACATAGCCCATTGCTTGAATTTTGCCGTCTGCGGTATTTTCGAGATAAACACCTTGCAGTTCTGGTGAGAATCCAGGTAATAGGTTGATACCTTCTTCAAGGGCAAGGAAATAACGCTGAACAGAACCGCCCCATATTTCACCTGGCACCATACATAACACGCCTGGTGGGTAAGGGAGCGCGCCTTCTGCTGCAATTCTTCCTTCAATTTGCGAGAGTGGGACTAATTCTACTTTGCCACGAATAAACTCTAGGTTTGCTTCCTGCGGGTCCATCACTTTTGTAGGAAAATGCGCTTTACGGAACATTTCTTTCTGCAGTTGTTTTACGTCATGGCTGACATAAAGATTGTGCATTTCTTGGCAGAGTTGGCGGATAGAATAGTCTTTATAACGGGCTTTATTGGCGTTATAAACGTTAGGTAATACTTCAGATAATGGCGCATCTTCATCGACTAATTTCTCGAAACGAGATATTTGTGATACCAGATGTTGCATCTTGGCCATATCTTCCGCAGGTGTCATCAGGAATAAAATCGAATTCAAGTCGCACTTCTCTGGAATAATATTATTTTCCCGTAAGAAGTTAGCCAGAATAGTCGCTGGAATACCAAATTCGGTATATTTGCCTGTTTCAGCATCTATGCCCGGTGTTGTTAATAAGAACTTACAAGGGTCAACAAAGTATTGGCCTTTTTCATAACCTTCGAAGGAGTGCCATTTCTGACCAGGTTCGAATTCGAAGAAGCGTAAGTCATCGGCCATTTGTTCGGTTTCATAGTCTTGCCATAGGCGGCCATCGATCATTGTTGGCACGAATGGTTTGATATATTTACACTTTTTGAGCAATAGCTTACGTGCTTCGATACCCGCCTTTACCGCTTCGCGCCACAGATAACGACCGCTTGCGCCTTCATGCATTTTCGCATTTACATCTAGCGCCGCAAATAAAGGATAGAAGGGACTGGTAGAGGCATGCATCATAAAGGCGTTGTTGAAGCGTTTATGGTTGCAATATCTATCTTGGCCTTTGATATGTTTATCTTTTTTATGGATTTGCGAGGTTTGTGAGAAACCTGCCTGCTGTTTATGCACCGACTGAGTCACGATAATGCCTGGATCTTCAGCAGTCAGTTCGAGCAAGAGTGGTGAGCAGTCATTCATCATAGGGATGAACTGTTCATAACCCACCCAAGCCGAGTCGAATAAGACGTAGTCACAAAGATGGCCAATTTTATCAATCACTTGTCGAGCATTGTAGATAGTGCCGTCATAGGTGCCGAGTTGGATTATCGCCAAGCGGAACGGGCGTTTTTCATCGGCTCTTTCTGGCGCGACTTCACGAATTTGCTCTCTTAAATAGGACTCTTGGAAACAGTGGGCATCAATGCCACCAATAAATCCGAAGGGATTACGTGCCGTTTCTAAATAAACAGGTGTAGCACCTGCTTGAATTAATGCGCCATGGTGGTTTGATTTGTGGTTATTGCGGTCGAATAACACGAGGTCGCCTTTCGCTAACAGTGCATTAGTCGCGACTTTATTTGATGACGAAGTGCCGTTAAGTACGAAATAGGTTTTATCGGCATTAAAAACTTTGGCAGCGTATTTCTGTGCTTCCAGTGGAGCGCCTTCATGGATCAGTAAATCACCCAGTTTCACGTCGGCATTACACATATCCGCGCGGAAAATTGTTTCGCCAAAAAAGTCGAAGAATTGGCGACCCACAGGGTGTTTACGGAAGAATTGTCCGCCTTGGTGACCAGGACAAGCAAAGGTAGAGTTACCCATTTCGACGTATTTTTTTAACGTACCGAAGAAAGGTGGCAATAGCGCTTGTTCATATTTACTTATTGCAGTCTCAACCTGTTTTCCGTAGAAGTCAGTGTTATCACCGCAGAGTTCAAATACCCCTGTAATCGATGAGCAAACATCATCAGGGAAGGTTTCTTCACAGCAAACTGAAACGAAAATGGGCAGTTTCAATCCGGTGTTTTTAATCTTTTCAACAATACCATTTCTAACATCATCAACAGAGACGACAGCCGCGCCCACATCGCAAAAATCTGTGGTTAATACATTGACAACTTCTCTGTCGATATCGAAACAAGATCTAACAGATAAGCTAGCGGCTACTTTTAATGATTTCATAGTTAATTTCCCTTTTACTTTATAAAAAATAGATACAAGTGTGCCTATACCTAATTAAAAACATTAATGGTATGAAAATTAGATATAGCTATTCCGTGCGCAGATTAAATGTGGTTATGCCAAAGTTACGAAATAAATATAAGTAGAAATATATTTATTGAGCGTATGAATAGCTTAGCCGCAGTAAAACTGCACTGATAAAAGAATGCTTTGATTAAGGTGTTAGATAATAAACCAAATAAAAACAGTACGATAAGTGTTTGCACCTATTAGGGCAATAGCACTTTAGACCTGTTAATTGGCCTACTACCTACGCTAAGGTTAGCGGAGGAAGATAAAGGAGTGATCGAAATAGTCTCGTTGACTAGGCATCATGATATGCCGTGTGCGCCTGATATGCGCCATAATTTTAGATTTCCTCTTCATATACGACTCCATTATGACTTAGAGAAAATGGTTAGGTTTTTATTACGTAATGAAGTTTATATGCGAGTTATAAATAAAATCATGACCTATGTCTTATTTTTAAATAATTAGCACGTCAATTTAACTTAAATTATCAATATTAAATGGAGTCAATCATGCTTAAGTATCTTTATCTAAATTATGAAAGTAAATATTGTCAGCATTATTTAAATAATATTATTTGCATAAAATATCTTATTTCAAATATCTAATCTTAATTTAAAGGCTGCTGTAATCATCATTCTGATTTATACCGCATTCCATATTTGCATTGTTATGCAGATATTTTCGTTACAAAATCATCTTTCTGCTTGAAAAATGCAAAAGTGATAACTTTTTTCTCACATTTGAGCATTTGGGGCAGAAAGTTGTCGTTTTAGGGCAGATGTTATTTTTTTGATTGACGTAAAGTGAGTCAGGTCGAACATGAATAGGAGATAGACATGAATAAAGGGTGGTTAGGGGCGAGTTTAGTGCTTGGGTTATTCGTTGGACAGGCAAGTGCTATGACATTAACGAGCAAAGATATGAGCGAGGGCAATAAACTGACATCGCAATTAGTGTTTAATGGCTTTGGTTGCCAAGGGGAAAATATTTCGCCGCAACTGACTTGGACTGACGTGCCCACAGGAACTAAAGCATTTGCAGTGACAGCTTATGATCCTGATGCACCAACGGGCAGCGGTTGGTGGCACTGGGCCGTATATAACTTACCCTTAGCGCAAACTTCGCTCGCACAAGGTGCGGGCTCGCATGTTGATGCACTGCCCAAAGGCGCCATTGCCTTGAAGAACGATTTTGGTACTACAAATTTTGGTGGCGCATGCCCGCCCCAAGGTCATGGTGTTCACAGGTACGAATTTACTGTGTGGGCATTACCCAGTGCTTTAGAATTGCCAAAGGATGCTAGCCCTGCCTTATTGGGCTTTATGCTCAGGGCACAAGCGCTCGGCAACGCCAAGTTGACTGCGGTATATAATCGATAATCCATTGATAATTAGGCTGGTGTCATGATCCGTATGTTTGAATATGATTCGAAGCAGGCACAATCTTTATCTCAAGTCCCTGTACATCAGCCGTCGATTATTCGGGTTATCTATGGTGAAAAGTCTCTGCTCTGGCAAGATGAATCTGTTTTAGTAGGCCAAGGGCAGTTACTGTTAATTCCTGCTGGTTCGCATATTAGCTTTGTTAATCGACCTTTTCTTGGGCGTTATCGGGCGGTGCAGTTATTACTCCCCCACGATTTACCCCAAGGCATTTTATCAAGCGCTACCGATTGGCGTGACCCTATGCCAGTCCAAAACATATCACGCGCTGTGGACTTAGCTTGGAATGCGCTATTACAGAGTTTGACCTTGTCTCTGGCCGATCCTGTTCAACTACATTATTTGGCCGCGTTACTGTTAAGTTTGCCGGATAAACGCAGTGTGAACTGGTTGTATGGACACACCCAACGCAGCGTGACTCAAGCGGCCTTGGCCTTGATGAGTATGAGTCCTTCGGCGTCATGGCAGCAGGAGGATATTGCCGACAAGTTACACATGAGCACGGCAAGCCTTAGGCGTAAATTGGCCTTAGAAGACACCAGTTTTAGGCAGTTACTGGCAGAAGTGCGGCTTTGTCATGGTTTAGCCATGTTGCAGAATTCGAGCGAGCCAGTATTGCAAGTGGCTTTGGCCTGTGGTTATCAATCTGCGGAAAAGTTTTCCTTACGTTTTAAGCAACAATTTGGCCTGACCCCTGCGGCTTATCGTCGTACACTGTGAAGTGGCATGGGTGTATACCCAAACAACTTTAGGGTACTGGAGAGATATGATGGCGGATGAGCAATTTACTGACAGCGGATTTTGGAACAAGATCAAACTCTTTAGCCGTCAAGCAGGTAGAGAGGTCATCGAGCGGGCACTATGGCTTTATTATGCAGCGCAACAACCCAATACGCCTAAGTGGGCTAAGTCAGTCATCTACGGCGCTTTAGCGTATTTTGTTTTGCCTTTAGATGCGATTCCCGATCTGACTCCTTTAGTTGGCTTTACCGATGATTTAGGTGCCCTTGCCGCTGCCCTGACTATGGTGACCTTATATATCGATGATGAAGTGAAATCCCTTGCGGCGGATAAACTCGCACTGTGGTTTGGAGATAAGCCGAGCGAACCTAAGACTTAAACCTATTGCGAACGCAATTGCCTAAGTGATGCAAAATTGTGCTAAAAATATGATTTCATTAAGAGTCGTTGATTTGGTTTTGACTGAGATTTTCTGGGGTAAAAATATTTTTTTGCAAATGTTTCACTATTGCTTGATTGCGCTATATGCTAGCGCTGTTTTGTAAACCCCTTGTGTTTGTTTAGGCAGATAAATGAAAAATATTATGGTAGTGATCCTATGGCTTTTAGGTGTCTCTGCCGCTACCCCCGCGTTTGCCGATGAGGCCTCTCCGGAACAACTCGCCCGTCTTTACCTCGATTTTATGGCACAGAATAGTCGCCAGAGCGAAGCTTTGTGGCCCGGTTTTCGCCTTGAAGATAAAGTACACCTCTTTAGTTATGGTGGTAATGTCTGGCTTCGACAGCCTGGTGGCGAAATAATCCAAGATAACAGTGTGTTAGAGTCGGTCAATCTGCACTCGGGTCTATCGGTGAGTTTCGGCTTTCCGCAATATAATGGCCAGCCAGGCGTATTGATCCAGCTCGAAGTGCCGAACATCCAATTTACTCGCGACACTAAGCCAACGGATTTAGCTTTTTTAATCTGGGCGAGCAATGGCTTGCATGAAGCCTTCCATTTTTATGCCCAATCCGAATGGCGAGTATTAGAAGACGGTAAGCGTTATGAGGGTGAGGTCTTTCCGCTCAACTTCGATGCTCGCTATTATCGTTTACAGTTATTTGATGCCTTAATGGCGGCGCTGGCACAACCTGAACAACAGTCATTACATCTTAGCTATGCAGCCTATTGGTTGCAGCAATGGCGCCAAATTGCGCCGAATGAAGATCGAGTCGGTTACATCAATGATCTTGTTGAAGGCAGCGCTAAGTACGTGGAATTGGCCGCTGGTGCGCGTGTGTTGAGTCAAAATCAAACTTTACTTGGTTATCAGCAAATACTGACAAAATATGTGTATGACTATTATCAACAGCAGAAGATGTGGGTTGGTTGGACGGCTGAGGCGGCAAATATTGGCGCTCTGGCGGGCATATTGTTGGATAGCACTCAAGACCCTTATGTATGGAAAGAGTCGGTCATGTCGGGTATGTTGCCTGTGGATTTACTACTGAACCGCGTAAAGCCAGTATCCCCGTTAGACAAGAAAGACACTAAACAAAAGAAACAGCTGCAGGAGATGCTAGCGTATTACCCTGCCACTCAAGCAAAACTGTCTCAATTGTTGTTGAATGTGCAGGATCCAAAAGTGCCGTTATTGGTTATGCCGAGCGTGAGCGATAGTAGCAGTTTTATTGATGTGGGTGACGTACGTTCTGGCTTTTATGTAGTGCCCTATCAAGAGGAAATGACTCAAGCTTATTTAGGGATGAGCGCGCAATTTAGTAACTTGTCAGTGAGTGGCAGTCCATTACTCGATGTTCCAGTACAAAATTTTTGTGAGGGCATTGAGGCGGCAACTCTGTTACCTTTAGCATTCCCCTTTCAGCGTGAGGGTCAGTATCTGGTATTCAACGAAGCGGAAGTCCATGGAACTATTAGGGTTTCTGCGAGTGTTGTTGATGGAAGAACCCTCTACTGTGCGATGAATTAATAATGAGAAAAAATCAGCTCGAATTTACCTACATGCGTGGCATTGCGATTATCTTTATCGTGCTTGGCCACAGTATTTACAACTCTGGTGAAGGTTTCCCGCTGTTGCTGGAAAATCTATTGCGTGGTGGCACGGCGTTATTTGTGTTTATCTCGGGATACTTTTTCCATCGCATTTTTTATAAGGATTTCGACTACAGCAAGTTTATGAAGAACAAAGTACAAAACGTACTTTATCCTTTTTTAGTTGTGTCATTGATTGGTCTATTTTGTTTGTGTTTGCGCTGGATATTTATGGAGCATCAGCCGCTCGATAATGTCTTGCTGAGTATTTTTTATACTGTGCGTAACGGTTATATTCTGTATCCGCACTGGTACATTCCCTTCATCATGGCGGTGTTTTTATTCTCGCCGATTTTTTTATGGTTTATCCGTTGCTCGCAGCAGATGCGTTGGACACTATTTGTACTGAGCTGTGTGGTAGCGATTCTATTGCATAGACCTATAGGTAACGTCAATTTCATCCACTCAGTCGTGTATTTTGTACCTTTCTACTTGATTGGTATTTTATATTCGCAAGATGAACATATTGTGACGCGCTTTGGCTCTATTTTCACCGCACTAGCGATGATTTTTTTAGTGGTGAGCTTAGTCGAACAAACTTACATAGTGCAGCATATTGGTAACTATCATAAGGCACCGTTTGATTACAACGGTATCGATTGGCAGTTTATTCAGAAACTTTGTTTATGTGTATTAGTACTGAATTTCTGTGAATGGTTGTCGGGACGAAGTCGTTTGCCTTGGTTAGTCGAAGTCGCTGAGATGAGTTTTGCAATTTTCTTTATTCATCCACTCTTCGATATGCTATTTAACACAGCTGCAACCGTAATGCGTTTCCGCTTTCCACCAGGTTCTGCTGTGACTAGCGTGCTCTTTTCCGCTGGGATTTTCATTTTCATGATGGTAGGCAGTATTATGACGGCTCGCTTTATCAAAAAGCGTCTGGGTAATCGATCGCGTACTTATATCGGCTGGTAATCACTTGGCTTATCATCACTAACACTAGGTGAAATTCAGTTTGAATTTATTTCCTAGTGTTAGGGTGTTTTTCATCTAAAAAAGTGGAGAACATAATGAATCCCAACATTACCATACCGAGCCTCGGGCTCATCAGTTTGTCTTTTATCGCGTTGCCATCCATCGCTGCTCAAGTTGAGTCGCTATCCACCAAGACGCAGAATACTTTTTTCGCACAAATTGCGGCCCATTGTGGCCAAGCCTTTGCGGGAAAAGTGGTATCGGGTGACAGTGCCGATTCGGCCTTTAGCGGCAAGTCGTTAATTATGCACGTGCGTGAATGTAGCGACACTGAGCTTAAGATCCCGTTCCATGTGGGTGATGACCACTCGCGTACTTGGGTGCTGACTAAAACGCAGCAAGGGCTTAAGTTGAAGCACGACCATCGCCATCAGGATGGAAGTGAAGATGCTGTGACCATGTATGGCGGCGACACTATGAATGATGGGACAGTACAGAAACAGTCATTTCCCATTGATAGGGAATCTATCGATAACTTCGTCAAGAATGGACTCACTCAGTCGATTACCAATGTGTGGCACATGGAAATTACGCCAACGATTTTTAGTTACCAACTCACGCGAGAACAACGCAATTTTAAAGTCGATTTTGATCTTACCCAGCCAGTAGCATTACCACCCAAACCTTGGGGACACGACTAGTGTTGTTATTAAGCTAGCTCAAAATGGTGTTCATCACCTGCTTATGTTGCCCGTTTATGTGGATAACGACACTACACGGGCTCAGCCTCGCATCAAATCCAGTCAAATCGTTGTGACATCCTCGCCAGCAAACCCTAGTGCGGTAAGTTCTTCATCTAGTATCACTGCTATGTAATGACGCCATTAACTGGCAATAAGCCAATAAGCCAATAAGTCCATTATGTCTAAAAGGATTAATAATAGTTTTTTTCAGTTTTAAGTGTTCTTTTTATTCATTTTATTGTGTTGCGGAATACTAGAATTGCGGTTCATTTAATACTTAATTTTTATGGATAAACAAGATGGTTATACCTAAAAATAGGTATTTATGTCTTGAGGATAATTTTTTAAATATTCACCTAAATTAAACATAAATCTGAGATTTAAACCGGATTTAATCACTACTTCTGCTAATTTATAGTCTAGGCTAGAAAAGTGCAGTTGAAAGATGGTGCACCTAGGTCTAGACTGAAAAATTAAAGGACTGATTCACTAATGATTATAAAGTTAAGTGACCCAAAGGGAAGAGGTGAACTATGCGCTTTTATATGGCAAGACAGCCTATACTGAATAGAAATAAAAACGTTGTTGCTTATGAGTTGCTCTTTAGAAATAGCCGGGATAACTATTTCCCACAGGGTGTTACAGACAATGTTGCTACAGCTAAAGTGTTTGTAAATAGTTATTTAAGTATGGATCTAGAGGATTTAACCGAAGGGAAGCCAGCATTAATTAATTTTCCATCTCATTTCTTGCGAGACCATTTATTATACATGTTCCCATACAAAAATATTATTGTTGAGGTATTGGAAACTGTTAGCCCAAGCGAGGATAACTTTATTTTAATTAAAGAGTTATTTAACTTGGGTTATTATCTTGCTTTAGATGACTTTGTTTATTCTCCTGAGTGGGAACGTTTTTTTCATTTTTTTAAACTTATAAAAATTGATATAATTTCAACGCCTTTGGATAGTGTTTCTCATCTGATCCCTAAATTTAGCCAGTATAATTTAAAACTACTTGCAGAGAAAGTTGAAACATTGGAAGAGTATAGGCTAGCTAAGTCACTCGGTTTTGATTATTTTCAAGGTTATTATTTTTATAAGCCAGAACTCATAGAGGGGAGTGAAATAGGTGCTACACAACATTTTGTTATGTCTATTTATAATGAGGTTTTTAAGTCTGATTTTAGTTATAAAAAACTTGAAAATTATTTTTCTCAAGATTTAGATCTTACTTATAAATTACTAAGATATGTCAATTCAAGTCAGTTTGAGCATGTGAATGAATTTACCTCTATTAAGCAGACTATGGTTTTTTTAGGTGAAAATAAACTTCGTAAGTTTGTAAGTCTCATTATTTTGGCTGAACTTAACCCCAATAAACCAGTTGTGTTAATTAATAATACTATAATCAGGGCTCGGTTATGTGAAGAGTTAATATCATTAATGGGATTTCCTTTGTTGAAAGAGTCAGCATTTTTGACTGGATTATTATCTACTTTAGATGCCATTTTAGATAAACCGATGAACAGAGCGATAGAGCCGCTTCCTCTTGAACAGCAAATAAAGCGTGCTTTACTTAATAATCATGGATACCTAGCTCATTGTTTACAACTTACTCTGGCGTATATGGAAGGTGATTGGGTTACTGTCGATTATTTCATTGATAATTATAATATTGATCCTGAGAGGCTCATCTCAGCGTGTGATAAAGTGTATAGCTGGTTTAATCAGTATAAAAATTCAGTTCAGTAGTAATGAATGCTAGTTTGCAATAAGGATATGCGATGATGAATGGTATTGATTTAGACTTGTTTGATTCTTGTGCATTTATGTTATCACCTGAGGTGGAGTGGTTAGGCGAGAATCAAATTTTCTCAAATAATAATTTTTTAAAAAATGCCAAGAAAAAAATAATTCAGCATTTTGAAAAGATTAAACAGAATATCACGCCTAATGAATGCTTAATGATAGGAAGTAACTGTTTAAAGTTTAGCCTATTAAAGATGGCAAATAAAAATTTTATTGTGCTCTGTGTTGTAGAGCATGATGCGTCAATAACAAAAAATTTCGAGTATAGCCAATTTAGGTGTGAGAATCCTGCGGGTGATGACTCTAGATATCAGGAAATTACTTCAGATGGTGTTCTTGTCGTAAATAGTCTTGGTAATATTGATTTTATTGGTGGCGGGGTTAAATACCTTTTCCCATATTTACATTTTTATAATTATATTGGCAAGTCATTTTTTAGTTTAATTCAAGATATTGTTAGCTATGAGGTTGTTGGTAGAGATAATTATAGAATTATGAAGTGGTTTAGATATAAATGTGCAACTAATAAAAAAATATGTCTATCTTTTAAAACTAAATCAGGGTTGTATTTTGAGTATAGAGATTTCTTCCTTGATGATAGAACTCGGTTTGGATTAATTATAGATGAATCTAAACGATATGAGAAAGAAAAAGTATTAATAGAGAAATGTTCAGAGCTGGAACAATTGAATAGCTTTCAAAGTGATTTTATTGCCACTCTAGGTCACGAGATTAGAACACCATTAAATGCAGTGCTAGGCTTAATTGAGCTCAGTTTAGGTAATGTAAGGGCACAGGATAAGAAGTTATTATCTGTCGCATTCAGTACTTCAAAACAAGTTTTATTACTCATTAATAGTATGTTGGATTTTAAAAAGACAAATGAGAGTAGTGCAGATGTTAAAAATGACTCGGTAGATGTTAGGTTGTTAGGCGAATCTGTTGTTGATGCGTTTAGCCTTCAAGCAGATAAAAAAGACATTAATTTAGACTTTTTTATGCCATTAAATTTTAATCGCAGGGTTATTTGTGATGAAGTTAAACTAAATCAAGTTATCTATAATTTAATCTCCAATTCAATTAAGTTTTCCAATAAAATTGACTCGTCGATTCTATTAGAAGTAGAAGTTCTGGAACAGTCATTCGAAAATGTAAAACTAAAGTTTTCTGTTATTGATAATGGTATCGGTTTAACTGAAGAGGAACAATCAAAAGTGTTCGGTAAGTATGAGCAGGCATCATCAAATTCTTACCGTCAGTATGGTGGTGTTGGCTTAGGACTATACATAAGTAAAAGTATATGTTGTTCAATGGGAAGTGATCTTCAGGTTATTAGTCGTATCGGTGATGGTAGCGTTTTCTATTTTGTTATTGATTTTGCTTTAGATAATCACTTTACGGCGCATGATGTAAGCGGCTCCTATCGTTCTGATATTGATGCTTCAGTAACAGCATATACTAACAGTTCGATTTTTCACGAATCAGTTTCAAGATATTCCAAAGAGCTTGATTTCGAGTTGCTATATTTACCAAGTAATGAATTACTGGAATTTGAAACTGAAAGCTCAATACTTTTTATTGACTTGAATCAAAATGATATTATCTCAAAGAATGAATTTGTAACTAGTCTTTTTACAAGAAAAGAAAGAGTTGCAGAGTTAAGGCGAGTGTCACTTTCTAAGTCTAACTCTGACTACGAAGTGATTTCATATCCACCACTCAGAATTCAATCAGTAACTGATTTCGTTAATGTTAAAAATTATTTGAATATTATTGACGAGCAGGCTTCGGATAGTGCTGATTATAGTAATATTAGTGTGTTAGTTATTGATGATTGTCAAGAAAACTTATTTGTTATCGAAAAACAGTTATTATCTGTTGGAGTCATAGTTTCCTGTGTTCAAGATCCGATGCAAGCAATTGAGCTTTTTAAGACAAATAAATTTAATGTCGTTATTTCTGATGTGATAATGCCAACTATATCGGGCTCAGACCTCATTGGCGTCATTAGAGAAGTTGAAGGGTATCGGGAATTAGCGCCATCGATTATTGTGATGTTGACCGCTGATCATGGCGACATATGTAAAGATGAATGTTTGCAGGCTGGAGCAAATCGCGTACTTGTAAAGCCTCTGACATTGAATGATTTGATTGGCCTTTTAGATGAAGTAAAAGTCACTTTGTCAAATAATACAAGTTTAAAAAAGTCTACAGTTAAAGCAGATAATACTTCTTTTGATAATAGTTTTTTCTGTTGTGATGAAACACCGCAGGAATTAGTAGACATCTTACAGATAGTCAACTTGTCAGATATATATAATTTTGTAGGTGAAGATATAAGCGATGAAGAGTTATCTATTTTTTTAGAGCAATATTACAGTAATTTACTTGTTAAGCGTGAAGCATTAAGGTCTGCAATTGTGGATAATGATCTTCGTATTATTACTGCAATTAGCCACACCCTTAAAAGTAATTCTCTTTACATAGGTGCAAAAAAATTAAATTTATCTTGCCAAGAACTAGAGCGTGTTTCGCGTAACAATGCTATTGATTACAAAGTTATCTTAAAATGTTGGCAAGAGGTTGATGATGATTTATTTGCGTTAATTGAGTTTTTTATGCAAAGGAGTAATGCTAGTGGATAGAGTCAATTTTGAGCATATCGTTCTCTATACGAACGACCAAGATAATGATAGATTATTGATAAGTGTTCTAATTCGTCACTTTTCTCGTATTCATGTGATTAAAACGAATGCTGAGCTTGTTGAGCAAATCAAACAATCAACCCCAAAAGTGATTCTTGTTGCTGCTGAAACTTTACAAGAAACTTTACTTATTTATTACGAAGCTATAGAGGAATTGCAGGCTGTAGAAATATGTGAGCATGCCGTTGTTTCTCTTATTCCAAAACATCAAGAAAGAGAAGCGTACGAGGCTTACCGTAGTGGTGTGATTAATGATTATTTAATCGCTAGGCCAATGTATGAAGTACATAGAGCAATTATAATATGTACACATTTATTGCGGGAAATTGGGTTGAGAGGAAAATATAAAAAAGTAGAAGAGTTTGTAAATGTACAAGATAACTACTCTTCGCATATCAAGGAGATTGTCCTTAAAGGTGTTCAGCGCAAGAAGGATTTAGAACATAGCTTTGAATTAAGTTTGATTGAAATCGAGCAATCATTAGATAAGGCAGAAGCGCACCTTGCAAGTAATAGAACCGCTGAGTTAGATCTGGCTTCATTGAAGAAGATATTATCATTTATTCGTTCTAATGAAATTAGACCAGCTTTGTTGAAACTGCAAAGTAAGGCGTTGCACTTACTTGAACTTGTTGTTACTGATGTATCAAATGTGGCGACGGTCGCAGAAGCCCCTTTGCCAGAACAGGAGCATATTGAGGTTAGCAACAAGGCAGCTCCAACCGTGCCTGATACTAAATACACGTTTAATCGATTGTATTCGGAGTCAAAAAATTCTCTTGTATCAGTTGAAGTTCCTGTAGTGCCAAAGATGTTAATTGTTGAGGATGATCACATTAGTTTGAATTTAACTATTATGCTTCTTAGAACGTATGCCATTGAACTTGATACATCATTGTCTGGACGTATGGCGTTAGATTTACTTTCTAAGAAAAAATATGACGTTATTTTAATGGACATAAATCTTCCTGATACTAATGGGTTTTATATTATTAACCACATTAATAAGTCTAATGGAATAAATGCAATTACGCCCATTGTTATGTTGACAGGGAATAAAAATAAGTCATCAGTTCAGCAGGCAATAGCTGCAGGAGCTAAAGGTTACATTATCAAACCACTATATAAGGATTCGATAATCAAGCTTTTTAGGAAGTATGATATTCCATTGCATTTGCGATAGTTCTATAGACAGGGGGTTCAATAGTGCTTGTATATTTTTAGTCTCACAGGTATGGGCCTATATCCTTACCCGTAATATCTACCTTTTTAGGTATTTAAATTGTTGGGTTTTTATGTTGTACATTGTTCTTTGGGGTTTTTATTAGATTATACTGATGTTTTTTAAGTTATAGTCTTTAGCTTAAATATGATGTTCATCTGTGGAATGACCACCTATTGTTGGCTGGCGTTAGTGCCAATCATAGATCAAGGGAGTCGTTTTGATGGCGCTAGTTGTGATGGAGTTAGGATGGTTGACAATACTGTACATAATCATAAATCTCGGACTCAATATATTATTTTAGCTGTGGCTATTTATGCGCTTGCGGCGCTTGGATGGATCTTTTTATCCGATCAATTGTTGCTTGTATTTACGGACACAGAAACTGTGTTTCGTTTATCCCTCGCTAAAGGTTTTTTCTTTGTATTTACCAGTGCCTTTATCCTACTTTTTGTTCTGAATGCCGTTCCTGACCGTCATAATGCTCCATCGGGTAATTTGCTTGAAATAACCTTTGCTCGCTCTGTAGCGATAAGTAATATCTCATGGCTTAAATACATTGCGATATTGAGTTTTACGCTGATAACGCTATGGTTTGCCAATTCACTTTCAGCTGAGCAGCACCAGCGTTTACTATTGCTGATTTTTATGTTGCCCATTTCATTAAGCGCTATTGGTGGCGGATTCGCCCCCGGATTAGTCGCGACATGTCTCTCTGTTCTGTGTGTCTATTATCTTCATCCAACCGCCAATAGTCTCGACAATATTCATTCGGTAGATTGGTTACAGCTTATTAGTCTAAGTGTTTACGGCATAGTGATCAGTGCACTAAGCGGCTATTTACGTGCCTCATTACAGAAATTGGATGTGAATCATCAACTGCTCGATTCTGTGGTTTCTCAAACAACCGATGGTATTTTTGTGAAGGATTTGGCGGGGCGTTACATCTTGGTCAACCAAGGTGCCGCTACCTTTGTCGGCAAGAGTATGAGTGACATCTTGGGCAAAGATGACACTGATATTTTTGATGCTGACTCTATTGATATTATCCAAGAAAAAGATCGCACTGTATTAGTGTCCGGAATGGTCACCACACATAAAGAGTATTTACATATTCAGGGTGAAGCAGCCATTTTTCAAGTGACCAAAGGTCCTGTGTTTGACGTTCAAGGTGCAATTTGTGGCTTATTTGGAATAGCAAGGGATGTGACGACTCAAGAAAAAAATGCTGAACATTTACTCATTAGTGAGTTGGGATTAAAACAAGCACAACAATTATCAGGGATTGGCAGTTGGGAGTGGGATTTAGTTACTGATTCGCATACTTGGTCTGAACAGGTTTTTGTGATTTATGGCTTGCCATATAAAGAAGCCGCCCCTTCGATAGAACAAGTGCAGAAATTATTTACTCCTGAGAGTTGGCAAGCGTTAAGTACGCTGGTGATGCGATGTGTGCATACGGGAGAAGAGTATGAATGCGAAGCTGAGTTGCTAGATCCTAATCGTGCCCATCGTTGGATTATGGCTAGGGGTCAAGCACAGCGTGATCCGCACGGTAAGATATTTAAATTGCACGGTACAGTGCAAGATATTACCCATGCGCGACAGCTTCAACAACAACTAGCGGCTCAAACAGCACAATTGCAAAGGGTTATTCAAGGTTCTGAACAAGGATTCTGGGACTGGAATGCTGTTACTGGAGAAGTGCAAATCAGCCCAAGATTTGAAGCCATTTTGGGATATCAAGCTGGCGAGATGAAGCTGACGGTTAATAATTGGCGTCAATATGTGTATGTCGAAGATGTGCAAAATATAGAGCAACAGGTTCTACAGCATCTCATCCATAAAACAAGCAGTATAGAGTTGGAAGTGCGCTGCATTAAAAAGACTGGCGAGCTGTGCTGGATATTGTGTAAGGGGCGGGTCGTTGAAGAGGATAGTCAAGGTCGAGCGTTGATGATTTCGGGAACCCAAGCCGATATCACGTTATTAAAGACCCATGAGACTGAGTTAGATCGCGTGGCAAATTATGATGCACTTACAGGATTACCAAATCGTCGCTTACTTTTAGACCGTTTTCAGCAAATGATTGCCCATGTTCAACGTAATGGCAGTCTCTGTGCCGTGTGTTTTATTGACCTTGACGGGTTTAAGGTGATCAATGATCGTTATGGCCATGAGGTTGGTGACCAACTGTTGATCGCGATTGCAAATAATGTGTCTGTGGTGATTCGGCAGCAAGATACGTTGGCCCGGGTAGGAGGCGATGAGTTCGTTATCTTATTTGAGATGATGTCTGAGGAAGAATGTACTCAAGTACTATTACGAATACTGGCGGCGGTCGATCAGCCGATATTAATCGGTGATTTAAATCTTTGTTTAACGGCTTGTATTGGCGTGAGTTTGTATCCAGAGGATAACGTTGACCCCGACATTTTATTGCGCCATGCCGACCAAGCCATGTATATGGCAAAATCGGCAGGTAAGAATCGTTTCCAAATGTTTGATCCTGACATTGATCGTAACATTATTGCTCGGAGAACTTGGTTAGAAGAACTTAAGTCAGCTTTTGAACGTCATGAATTTGTGATGTTTTACCAACCAAAAGTGAATCTCGCTACCGGTAAAATTATTGGTGCGGAAGCCTTAATTCGTTGGCGTCATCCACTGCGAGGTATAGTCGGTCCGAGTGAGTTTTTACCGGATATTGCAGGCAGTGATCTTGAAATTGCTTTAGGTGAATGGGTTATCAATACTGCAGTAGCACAATGGCAGAATTGGCAACAGAGTGGTCGCCCGATAGCAGTAAGTATTAACGTAAGCGCTCGGCAGCTATTGGCTGAACACTTTAGCGCGTTCTTAAAATCGACGTTAATGCAATATCCCGATTTGACGGCCTCGGATCTAGAATTGGAAATTTTAGAGAGTGCCGCCATTGAAGATATGACATTGGCAATTGAGATCCTTCAGGAATGTAAGCGTTTGGGTGTCCATTTTTCCCTAGATGATTTTGGTACAGGTTATTCGTCGTTAACGTATTTACGCCAATTACCCATATCGACGATAAAAATTGATCAGAGTTTTGTGCGAGGTATGCTCGATAGCGAAGATGATTGGCGTATCGTGGAGGGTGTTATCCGCTTAGCGTCAGTATTTAATCTTAATGTGATTGCTGAAGGTGTTGAAACCATTGCCCATGGTAAGAGTTTAGCTGAATTGGGCTGCCAATTGTGCCAAGGCTATGGTATTGCTCGGCCTATGCCTGTAGAGGAGTTTGCTCTTTGGTACGACGAATGGCCATCGCAATATCAACAGATTAAAAATGAATTCAAGCAAATGGACGAATTGCATCGTTAATAGCAAGTTACAGAGAGTTTTTAGCTGGCTTTAAGGATTTAGGTGCTCACTCGTGTATTTGGAATGTACTTATTTGGCGTGATGGTTCTTATCTGGAGCAAAAGTTGGCGCTGGGCTAATCTTTTGCTCCATAGTTCAGAATACTTTTAGTGTTTAATCTATATTTCTTTTTGATTTACTCGGGTTGATAGCTCTGAAGCGCTTTCTTTGCGTTCGCTATATCGGTTCGTGAGGAAATCAACATTGCCCCTCAGGAGTAAAGTGAACTTCATCAATTCCTCCATAACATCAACTACACGATCGTAGTAAGGCGAAGGTTTCATTCGGCCTGCCTCGTCAAATTCTAACCAAGCTTTTGCGATTGAAGACTGGTTGGGTATGGTGCACATGCGCATCCATCGGCCCAATATTCGCATTTGGTTTAGTGTGTTGAAGGACTGTGAACCACCACTCACCTGCATTATTGCTAATGTCTTACCTTGTGAAGGCCGGACAGCACCTTCAGCCAAAGGGATCCAATCAATTTGAGCTTTCATTATACTTGTCATCGCACCGTGGCGTTCTGGTGAACACCACACCATGCCTTCGCACCAACGTACCATTTCTCTTAGTTCCATGACTTTGGGATGACTGTCAGGCGCATCATCAGGAAGTGGAAGTCCAGAAGGGTTAAAAATACGCACCTCTGCACCCATATGCGTTAACAGTCGAGCGGCTTCTTCCGTCGTCAGTCGGCTATAGGAGCGCTCTCGTACTGAGCCATAAAGCATCAGTATTCTAGGCGGATGGGTTAAAGGAGTTAGATTAAAACAGTCCATATCCATGTTATTAACCATTAATTCTTGTTTGAGTGCTGGCATATCGTGATTTAGTGGTTTCATGTGCGAACTCTTTGTCCCTGTTCATTAATGATGATTTCGCCATCTTCTTTGGTGAAAGGGCCTTGTTGTGCTTTGGTCAAAATATCAAGCACAGTCTCAGACGGGCGACAGAGTTTTGTGCCTCGCGGCGTAACGACGATAGGACGGTTAATTAAAATGGGATAAGTCAGCATGAAGTTAACCAGTTCTTCATCAGTAAATGTGTCTTCAGAAAGTCCTAGTCGTTCAAATGGTTCAACATTGTTACGTAGCAATGAACGCACAGAGATTTTCATCTCATTAATTAACTTAAGTAATTCATCGCGGGAGGGCGGCGTTTCTAAGTAGTGGATGATTTGGGGTTCGACTCCACTATTACGGATCAACGCTAAGGTGTTGCGCGATGTACCACAGGCTGGATTGTGGTAAATCTTAATGCTGTCATCAATCATATTAGTCATAACATGTCTCTGATAAATAATCGCTTATAAATTTATCCATAGGCACTAAACAGATGCTCTAGTGCCCATGGACGAAGATTAGAAGGAGAGGCGCAGTGCCAGTGCCGCTAGGGTGACAAATAGCACAGGTAGCGTCATCACTATGCCGACGCGGAAATAATAACCCCAGGTAATATTAATATTTTTCTGCGCCAGTACATGCAGCCATAGCAGGGTTGCTAAACTGCCGATGGGGGTGATTTTAGGACCTAAATCGCTACCAATCACGTTAGCGTAAATCATGGCTTCTTTAATCACGCCGGTGGCATTGCTACCGTCTATCGACAGGGCGCCAATTAACACCGTTGGCATGTTGTTCATGATGGACGATAAAAAGGCGACCAAGAAGCCTGTGCCCATAGTGGCAGCCCAAAGCCCTTGTTCTGCCAAGCTATTTAATACGCTTGATAGGTAATCGGTTAAGCCTGCGTTGCGAAGACCATAAACCACTAGATACATGCCTAATGAAAAGATCACTATCTGCCAGGGCGCGCCGCGAAGTACCTTAGTGGTATCTATGGCATGGCCTTTTTTCGCGACAATAAACAGGATCAGGGCACCCACGGCAGCGACTAAACTCACGGGCACACCGAGGGGTTCTAAGCCAAAAAAGCCCACCAAGAGTAAGACTAATACTCCCCAACCGGTTTTAAAGGTTTGAGGGTCGCGAATGGCGGTCTTAGGTTCGCGCAGTTTTTGCAAGTCGTAGGTCGCGGGAATATCTTTGCGGAAAAACAGATGCAGCATGACTAAGGTGGCACTAATAGCTGCAATATCGACGGGCACCATCACAGAGGCGTATTCGTTAAAACCTATGTTGAAGAAGTCTGCTGAAACAATATTGACTAGGTTAGAGACAATTAACGGCAAACTTGCGGTATCGGCAATAAAACCCGCCGCCATCACAAAGGCTAAGGTTGCTCCGGCGCTAAAGCCCAGAGCCAGTAACATCGCAATTACGATCGGGGTGAGGATCAGCGCCGCGCCATCATTGGCGAACAATGCGGCAACAGTAGCGCCGAGTAACACTATGTAAGTAAAGAGTAAACGGCCACGACCTTTGCCCCAACGGGCCACATGTAGCGCGGCCCATTCGAAAAATCCCGACTCATCTAATAATAAACTGATGATGATCACGGCAATAAAGGTGGCGGTCGCATTCCAGACAATATTCCATACCACAGGAATATCCCCTAAGTGGACCACACCCAGTAGTAGGGCCAATACGGCGCCCAAGGTAGCACTCCAACCTATGCCTAACCCCTTAGGTTGCCAAATTACTAACACTATGGTGAGAACAAAAATTGCCCCTGCTAACCACATACCAGCTCCTCAAAGAGTAGAGATTGTCTACCCGTAACCATAAAATAATGCCCTCACCTAACGATATTGTCGGTGGGTTTGAATGATTTTTTATATGTGAATTTTCGTATATATCTTAGTGTTGAACACTATACTTAAATACCATTTTGGCTAATGCGTGAAACTTAAGGTGATCTTATATACGGATATTTACATATATGAAAATTCGTATATATTGTACAAGGTCTTTCCAAAAGATCCATAGCCATGAAAAACGAGTGTTGTTTCTTACCGCTCACAGCTTGCTGTTTGAATGAACCTTTAGGAAAGTTAACAAAAGGATCAAAATGTTTGTATTAGTTCAGTCTAGGGGCATCAATGATTAATCCAACCCAGTTTTTTAAATGTTTAGCCGATGAAACCCGCTTGCGTTGCATGATGTTGATACAGCAAGAGGGGGAGCTCTGTGTCTGTGAATTGACCGAGGCATTGCAAGAGACCCAGCCTAAGATTTCGCGACATTTGGCCCAATTACGTAAATGCGGTTTATTAGTTGATCGCCGTCAGGGGCAATGGATTTTCTATCGTATCAATAATGACTTACCCGAATGGAGTCAGTTAGTGTTGAGTGAAGTTACCAACCAAAACACTGTATTCCTTGAAGAAAATATGCGTAATTTGTGCAAGATGGGCGGGCGTCCTGACCGTGCTAAAGCTTGCTGCTAGAAGACTAGCAGCAAAAATTTAACCTCAAATATACGTTTTTTCATATGTTTACGTGTCTAAAGTTTTGCTTAATATTAAGGTGGCGTAACAATGCTGCAAATATTTTCAGATTTAGCGAGCTGGTTAACTTTTGATTTGATGGGCTTAGAGCCCAATACTAAGCTCGCCGACGCCATCCATTTTTTTATTGAAGATACCACTAAGATTTTTGCGCTCCTGTTGCTGATGATTTATGGCATCGCTTTGGTGCGGGCCTCGCTCAATGTCGAGCGTGTTCGGGATTACTTGGCGGGTAAAAATCGTTTTGTCGGTTACGTTATGGGATCGGGTTTTGGCGCTGTTACCCCATTCTGCTCATGTTCGAGTATTCCGGTTTTTTTAGGTTTCACTTCCGCGGGGATCCCCGTTGGGATCACTATGGCATTTCTGATCACTTCGCCGTTAATTAATGAAGTTGCCGTTCTGTTGCTTGTGAGTCTGCTGGGCTGGCAGTTCACTGTGATATACGTGCTAGTCGGCATGTCAGTGGGTATGTTGGCGGGGGCATTTTTAGACACGATTCGCGCTGAGCGTTGGCTGCAATCCTTTGCCGCCAAAGCACTCGAGCAAGGTCAGGCGCAAGCAAGTCGCGATAATAGCGAGGGTATGACATCGACATCCATGACGTTAACCGAGCGACATGAATTTGCGAAAGGCGAGACCCTAGAGATTTTTGGCCGAGTGTGGAAATGGGTCATTATTGGGGTTGGGCTTGGCGCCGCACTCCATGGATTTGTGCCTGACGGTTGGATCGAAGCCCACTTAGGCGATGGTCAATGGTGGTCGGTTCCTGCGGCGGTATTGATTGGTATTCCTCTGTATTCCAATGCCACAGGGGTTATTCCTATCATGGAGAGCCTTATCACTAATGGCTTGCCCGTAGGGACGACATTAGCATTTTGTATGTCTACGGTTGCCGCCAGTTTTCCCGAGTTCATTTTGCTCAAGCAGGTGATGCAATGGCGTTTGCTGGCCATCGTTTTTGCCATTTTATTGATTTCATTCACCTTAATCGGTTGGATCTTTAACGCTATAGGTCCCATTCTGTGAGAATTATAAAAATGTTAAACATCAAAGTATTAGGTAGCGGATGCGCTAAATGCACTAAAACCGCTGAGATCATTACGGCCATTGCCAACGAGAAGGGCATCAACGCGGCTATATCGAACAGATAACGCTTTAATCTTAAAAAATAATATAAAACACTTAATATAAAACTGAGTGTGAAGGATGCAGGTATGACAATCAAAATCGGGATAAATGGCTTTGGCCGTATGGGACGTTTAGCATTGCGCGCTGCTTGGGGCTGGGATGAGGTTGAATTTGTGCAGATTAATGATCCCGCAGGGGATGCGGCGACCTTAGCCCATTTGCTGACATTCGACTCTGTGCATGGTCGCTGGCAGTACGAAGCCAATGCCGAGGGCGATGACATTATTATCGATGACAAGCGTATTCGCTGTACACGCAATAAAACCATCGCGGAAACCGATTGGTCCGCCTGTGATGTTGTGATTGAAGCTTCGGGTAAGATGAAAACCAAAGCAGTGCTACAAGCTTATTTAGATCAAGGTGTTAAACGCGTTGTAGTCACTGCGCCTGTTAAAGAAGAGGGCGTGTTAAACGTTGTCATGGGAGTGAATCATCAACTCTATGACAAAGCTATTCATCCGATTGTGACTGCAGCCTCCTGTACTACTAACTGTTTGGCGCCAATCGTTAAAGTGATCCACGAAAACCTCGGCATAGTGCATGGTTCCATGACGACCATTCATGATATTACCAACACTCAAACTATTTTAGATGCACCGCATAAAGATCTCCGCCGTGCGCGGGCCTGTGGTTTAAGCCTTATCCCCACAACGACGGGCTCGGCGACGGCCATTACCCATATTTTCCCTGAACTCAAAGGTAAGCTCAACGGCCATGCGGTGCGGGTGCCATTAGCGAATGCCTCATTAACCGATTGCGTGTTCGAGGTGAGTCGCAAAACGACCGAAGCTGAAGTCAATCGCCTGTTAAAAGAAGCGGCAGACGGACCGCTAAAAGGCATTTTAGGTTATGAGGAACGCCCATTAGTCTCGGTCGATTATAAAACCGATCCGCGTTCGAGCATTATCGATGCGCTATCGACCATGATTATCAATGGCACTCAGGTCAAACTCTACGCTTGGTATGACAACGAGTGGGGTTATGCCAATCGCACCGTCGAACTGGCCCGCATGGTCGGTCTGATGGATAAGGCATAAGCTTTATGGGTAAGCTGACAGGGTTCTTGTCTAACATATCACCCGAGATCCGCCAGTATTTGGTGGTCACAGGCAACTATTGGGCATTCACGCTCACCGATGGCGCATTACGTATGTTAGTGGTGCTTCATTTCCATGGATTAGGTTATAGCCCGCTGCAAATTGCCATACTATTCCTCTTCTATGAAATCTTTGGGGTGGTAACGAACTTAGTTGGCGGCTGGCTCGGGGCACGTTTAGGCTTAAATAAGACCATGAATGTGGGCCTATTTATGCAGATTGTCGCCCTTAGCATGCTGCTTGTGCCTAGCGGTATGCTGACGGTTGCTTGGGTGATGGCGGCGCAGGCCTTGTCGGGTATCGCTAAAGATCTCAATAAAATGAGCGCTAAAAGCAGTATCAAGTTGTTGGTGCCCAATGATGCTCAGGGTGAGCTGTATAAGTGGGTTGCCATGCTCACTGGCTCCAAAAATGCGCTAAAGGGTGCGGGGTTCTTCTTGGGCGGCGCCTTACTGACCCTGTTTGGATTCCAGCTGGCCGTGTTAGGCATGGCGATTAGCCTATTGCTGGTGTGGATTTTTAGTCTGTTAAGTTTGCAGCGCGATTTAGGTAAAGCCAAAAACAAACCTAAGTTCACGGAAATTTTCTCTAAGAGTCCGGCGGTAAACACGCTTTCTGCCGCACGCATGTTTTTGTTTGGTGCGCGGGATGTGTGGTTTGTGGTGGCCTTACCCGTTTATCTGGCCTCAGCCTTTGGTTGGGATCATTGGTATGTCGGCGGTTTTCTCGCACTCTGGGTGATAGGCTACGGCATAGTGCAAGGCTTCGCACCTCGCTTGACGGGGACAAAGTCGGCGGGCAAAAACAAGGTTCCCGATGGACGTAGCGCCTTAGGTTGGGCGGCGATATTGAGCATAGTGCCAGCAGGCATTGCGCTGGCGATAAGTTATGACTTTCATGCCGCGAATATACTGATTTGGGGATTGATGCTGTTTGGCGCCTTATTCGCACTCAACTCTTCATTACACAGCTATCTTATCGTCAGTTATGCCGACGAAGACGGTGTATCGTTAGATGTGGGTTTTTACTACATGGCGAATGCTATGGGACGCTTGATCGGGACTGTGTTGTCTGGCTGGGTGTATCAAGTGTATGGCATGGCGGCTTGTCTGTGGATATCGGCAGCATTTATTGCGCTTGCAGCGCTTATCTCAATCAAACTGCCTCGGCATAAAGCGATATCAGATGGTGCTTAATACTTACCTAAGTTATCCCTGAGTTGTTGCGGTTGTTTTTATTCAATGCCCACCAAAGTATGGTGGGTATTTTAATCACTCTGATGTTAACTGAAGTTTTTTGATTTTGAGCAAACAACTCTCTATACTCCGGCCTGTTTTATACACGTCATTATGTCGCTATTCCCAATAGCACAACTATTTTTAATGCAGTCAAATTTGAGTTGGCTCATATAAGTGAGGTTATTTTTCGGTGATGAGCATTAAGCCGCATTAGTTTAATCCTTCCTTCTTGGATCGTTAAGATCCGTCCTTAGTAGCTACCGACTCGGTAGTTGTTTTGCTGTACCCCATAATCCCAATTGCATTTCGTCACCTTGACGCATAAGTACCTTATTGGCTATGCGCTGACATTTGAGTCAAGTGTTGATATTAGCTATTGGAAGATATGATTAAATTTCAATCAGAGTGAGTGACATGATACAAACCATGAAAAAAGAGTGGTTCTCCAACATACGCGGAGATCTGTTAGCCGGTATTGTGGTTGCACTGGCGTTAGTCCCTGAGGCGATTGCCTTTTCTATTATTGCAGGCGTCGATCCTAAAGTCGGCCTGTATGCTTCATTCTGTATCGCAGTGGTCATCGCGTTTACAGGTGGCCGTCCTGGTATGATCTCTGCCGCAACGGGCGCTATGGCGTTGTTGATGGTGACCTTAGTGAAGGAACACGGCCTCGAGTATTTACTCGCGGCGACCCTATTAACGGGTGTGCTGCAAATTGCCGCGGGTTACTTAAAGCTAGGAAGCTTGATGCGTTTCGTCTCCCGCTCTGTGGTGACAGGCTTTGTGAATGCACTGGCGATTCTGATCTTTATGGCCCAGTTGCCCGAACTGACCAATGTGACTTGGCATGTCTATGCGATGACGATTGCAGGTCTTGGTATTATCTATTTATTCCCACTTATCCCTGTGATCGGTAAATCCGTACCTTCGCCTCTCGTGTGTATTGTCGGATTAACACTTTTTGCGGTTTATATGGGGTTAGATATTCGTACTGTCGGTGACATGGGGCAACTGCCTGATACTTTGCCTATTTTCCTCTGGCCTGAAGTGCCATTGACCCTTGAAACTCTGATGATCATCTTCCCATACTCGGCCGGCCTTGCCGTGGTGGGTTTGCTAGAATCTATGATGACCGCCACCATAGTCGATGACTTAACCGATACCCAAAGCGATAAGAATCGTGAGTGTAAGGGCCAAGGTATTGCCAATATCGGCGCGGGTTTAATGGGCGGTATGGCCGGTTGCGCTATGATTGGTCAGTCGATCATCAACGTTAAATCGGGTGGTCGCGGACGGTTATCGACCTTTTCAGCGGGGGTATTTCTACTCATATTGATTGTATTCCTCGGCGAATGGTTAAAGCTCATCCCTATGGCGGCACTGGTTGCCGTGATGATCATGGTGTCTATCGGTACTTTCTCTTGGGATTCAATTCGTAATCTTAAGCATCATCCAATATCAACCAATCTTGTGATGGTGGCGACCGTTGCTGTGGTGGTCGCTACCCATAACTTAGCTATGGGAGTATTTGTGGGGGTATTACTCGCGTCTCTGTTCTTTGCTAATAAAGTGGGCCGTTTTATGGTGGTTAAGAGTGTAACGGCTGCTGCCGACGCTGGTCGCCATTATCAAGTTATTGGGCAAGTCTTTTTTGCCTCGGCAGATAAGTTCAGTAATTCATTTGATTTTAGGGAAGTGGTTGATAAGGTGACTATCGACTTATCTCAAGCGCATTTCTGGGATATTACTGCGGTATCGGCCCTAGACAAGGTAGTGATTAAATTCCGTCGCGAGGGAACTGAAGTGGAGTTAATTGGCCTTAACCAAGCAAGTGCAACCATAGTCGATAAGTTTGGGGTGCATGATAAGCCTGAAGACGTTGAAAACATGATGTCTGGTCACTAAGCCCTTAGCAACACAGGAAAAGGAAAATAACGATGACAAATGTGATTGCCTGTATCGACGGTTCAAAAGTGACACTCGCTGTATGTGACGCCAGTAGCTGGGCCGCTCAGCAACTGGATGCCCCAGTAACCCTATTACATGTATTGGATAAGTCAGCCTATCCAATAGAGTCAAATCTGTCAGGAAATATTGGCCTAGGTACACGGGAGCACTTGCTCAATGAAATGGTTGAGCTTGAAGCGCGTCGAGGCAAACTCGCACTCGAGCAGGGTAAGTATATGTTGCAAGATGCGCAAACGCGCATCGTGGAGGCACAACCCGCAGTCGTGGTTGAAACCTTGCAGCGTCACGGCGATTTAGTCGAAACTCTGTTAGAGCAAGAATCCCATGCCAGACTGGTGGTGATGGGCCGTCAAGGGGAGCAGCATCAAGATCAGACGCAGGCCATTGGCAGCCATTTAGAAAATGTCATTCGCACGCTTAAGCAGCCTATTTTAGTGGTGATGGACGAGTTTACTGCACCGAAGCGATTTATGATCGCCTATGATGGCAGTGTGACCGCAAGAAAAGCCCTCGATCGAGTCGTAAGCAGTCCGCTACTTAAAGGGCTCGAATGTCATTTAGTGATGGTGTCTGATGATCAATCGCTGGCGACAGCTGAACTGGCGTTGGTGACCGAATCTCTGATTGCGGCGGATTTCAATGTGGTTACCGCCGTTTGTCAGGGAGAAGTGCAAACGGCCCTTGAGATCTATCAACTTGAGCATCAAATCGATCTTATGGTGATGGGCGCCTATGGTCATTCGCGTATTCGGGAGTTTTTTGTGGGTAGTAATACCACAAGGATGATCAGTAAAAGCCATATCCCCTTGTTATTACTTCGCTAGGTTAAATATGCATTTCAACTTATTTTGCTCAATTCTAATGACTTGGTTTTAGTTAGAACATCTGAGTCAGAAGCTTGAGGTAATCATTTAAGAAAAAACGGCGAGCATTTAGGCTCGCCGTTTGATATCACAGTCGAATGGTTCGTGTTAGTTAGCTTTAGGCTCGAAGCTAAAGGCTTGACCCGCAAGAGCGGCTTCAAACATTAAGCCGCCTTTTGCTGCGGTAAATACCGCCATACCGTTGATATAAGAGCCGCTTGCGGAGCGATTACCACCCGATTGACCTGCGCCTGCTGAGTTGCCTGTGGTTCCTGCTTGAGCGCTTGCTCCCATGTTGATGGCAACTGCCGACGCTTGGGCATCAAACTCGAAACTGCCGCTCGTGAAGGCTTCATAGGCTTTGGCATCTTTAAAGAAGATGATCTCGCTGTAGGCTTGTCCACCTAATTGAAAACCGATGGATAATTGAGTCAGACTCGAATCACCCATATAGGCACCGCCTTGGTAGACTCGGCCTTTGCCATAGGCTGCACCGATCCCAATTCCGCCTTTACCCACAGTTGGGAATAAAGCATAGCCATAGGCTGTGTCGAAAAATTTACTGGTTTCTTTCGCTTTTTGGAAATTGACTACAGCCTGATCGTAGCTTTCATCTGCATGTACAGTTGGGGCAGCAAATAGGCTCACAATAAGGCATGTTGATGCCGCAATGGCTGTTAAAAATGATTTCATGGTAACGCCTCTTCAAGTCTTTAGTTGTTCCAGACTAGCCTTTATCGACACAAATGACAGCCAAAAGTGACATATGTGTCAGCTTAGGTTCAGTGTTCGACTTAATGGTTGGAGTGATATTGGTGGTGATGATTGGAGTGCAGTTTCGCCAATTAGTTCTTAGGTGGCGAAGAACCTTGGTTTTTTTCTGCATCGTCCTGCTGAACTTGATGCAAAAATTCATACTCCTCTGGGGTGAGAATATTTTCAATGACGAGTGGGCGTTGCTCTAGCTGTGGTTCGGCCATGCGGCCTTTTAAGTAGGCAGAGCGGGTGATTTGCTTTAGCCCATACACCGCCAGCATATACATGCTCAGTAGTAAGGTCAGCCTTGGCAATGCGTGGGAAAGTAGCGATAGATTATCACCAAGATAGAAAGGCAAGATCACCACAAATACGCGGATTAACCAATTCAACAACATGGCCAAGGTCAAGCTTATCAGCCAACGAAACCGAATGGTGCCGAGCGCCTCTTGGGTTTGAGTGACATCTCTTTGATTGCGCTTATGTCGACGAAACAACATCCACAGCGCGATAAAGTAAAAACAGGTTTGTACAGATAACAGCGCTGGGAGTAGAGCGCCCCATTGGCTGATACTCATTTCTTTAAGCATCAGAGCTATGGGTTGCCACTCGTTGATGGGATGCGCAGTTAATCTTAGGGCAATATCTAAAATGGCGAAAACTAATGTTAATGCAGATGGCCAGTAATGCTTTGAAAAACCTAGCGGTTTATTGGTTGGCGCTAAACTGCGTTTGCAATAGAGATAGAGCAAAGGCATGAGCAAAAAATAGATAGGGTTAATCAGATTGAATAGGATATGAATGGGAATTGGACTGTTATCGCGGTTCAACATACCCGTGAGGAAGTATAGAGCAATAAGACTTAAGAAAGCGGCGAGGAGTTTTTGGTTAGCGTCTGGGTGATAGAAATAGCGAATATAAATAGCTAACGCGAGGCAATGTACGCCTCCAAATAATGACAACCACCAGTAAGCTTGAGTGAAAAAACTATGAAACTCGTTCATATGCGATACCTCGAGCCCTGTTATATCAGGGAAATCGGCTCGGTAAAAGTATCGCCGTTAGTTTTTCTGCTGGCTTGCTATGCGCCGATGACGATTTGAAGCCGCCTCTGGCACAACGCTGGGAACGGGAACGCGTTCTGCGAGTAAGTGTTTGATTGCACGAACGGGATGCGGTAATAACATCCGTGGACCAGAAAAGATCATGATCTCTTTGACGATTTGTTTCTGCGCGGGTTTGTAGCAATGTACTGGGCATTTATTACAGGTGGGTTTGTTTTGTCCGTAGGGGCAGCGATCTAGGCGTGTCGCGGCATAATCCAATAGCTCGATGCAATCTACACATAGACCTGTTGAGTCTTGGCCTTGGTGTTTCGCTTTGCAATAAATCGCCACCATAGCGGCAATGGTTTGGTGTTCGTACAGGAGTTTGCCCGTAAGCAGTGTGGCTGTGCCCATTGGAATACCTTAGCTTGTCACTCGGATATCCCATCATAGGCAGTGAAATTGGCGCTGACAAAACGAAAGCGCCAATTTATGAAGGTGCGCACAAAATAGGGCTTTAAACAATCCTTCATCCTCAATGTCGCACTTACAAGTCAACCTTAGATATGCATCACTTTGTCGGCAGCTAATGTCCAGCGGGTTAAATCTTGCAGCGTACCTATGTGCGCGCCTTCGATGATCATTTCCGCGGTAACGCCTCGCGCTTGAGCACAGGTCTTGCAAAGTAGAATCGGAACTTGCTGTGCCGAGAGAATTTCAAACATCTGCTGCAGGTTGTAGCTTAAGTCAGGTGTGGTTTGATTTTTGAGTGCGCCAAACACGGCATCTGACATGAGAAAAAGTTTAAGATCGACCGCTTGCTCGTCCTGATCCTTCAGGGCTAATGCGATGCGTAAGCTATTAAATAGCTTTTCTGTTCCGTAGGGACTGGCATGGGCCACGATAAGAATACTTTGCATCAGGTTTTCCTTATGTTTGTTATAAGCAGGTGGATGGGGGGATTAGGGAACTCGATTGTGCCAGTCTAGCGCAATTGGCTATAACTATTTGAGCGCAAGATCGTATAAAAAGGCATAAATACTTGATTTGCACCGACACAATGGACTTTAATAGCGGTTAATCTCTGCTCAATTTTTAGCTAGACTCGGTTGCCATGGACGCAGTCCTGATGGACGTTGGCAAACCCATTGACACGGCTTCTGATGAGAAGCGGCCATCAAAGGTGAACAAGAATGAAGATCTTAGTCGTATTTATACTGATTGCTGTCGGGGTGTTTTTATTCCTTCGCGCGCAGCGATTGGCGAAAGAAGAACAAGAGGCGATGAAACCCAAGTCGACCTCGGTAAAACCTGTAGTTCCCACCGAAGAGGCACCTATTTTCTCCGCTGCTGAGCCCGAGCGTGTAGAACCTGAGCCAGTTAAAAGGGTTGATGATACTGGCGTGGCTGAAGTAGAGCCCGTTATCGAAGTTGAAGCCGAATTAATGCCCCGTGAGACCGAAAGCCCTGCGAGCATTTCGGTGGCGCTAGACACAGATATCATCGAAGTCGATATTCCTGCTGCCCATAATGAAGAGACGGTGATCATTTTAGGCACCACGCCTGCAGATGAACAAGATGACGTTAAGACTGAAGCAGAGCCAGCATCGAACACACGTTCTGAGGTCGGTGCGCCAGGGGCTTGGGCGAATGTGACCTTAGTTCGGGCCTTTGAGGAGTATCAAGGAGCGACGTCAGCCAGTGCTCGCTATATCGCGCTGCAAAATATGATAGCTGAATGCTACAAACAGCGTAAATCGGCGGATTACCTCAACTATGGTGCTCAGTTAGCGGAAGAGTATATTGCACTGTTCCAAGCGGCTAGCGCCGAGCAAGGCAAAGATACTGAGCTTAAATCTTCCGGTTTCCTGCATTTAGCCACCTTGCTAAATGATACTCAAGCCTTCGATGCCGCCATTGTCATCTGTCGTAAAGCACTCGAGCTTGGGCTGAGCGATGGCACTGTCACTGGCTTTGAGGGCCGAATCAACCGGATTGAGAAAGCACAGACTAAAGCAACCACGGCTTGATATGTTGTAGGGAGCGCTTAGCGGGTAAACCCTTAGTCGAAAAGCGGTTATTTCCCTCGTCTAAGCAGTGTAGAATCCCTGCTAACTGAATGCGCAAAAGGCGAACTAAGGTTCGCTTTTTTTATGGGCTTAATAGGGGAAAAATGAAACTAAGCTATGCCTTACCGAATGTCTTATTCGGGCTTGGATTATTGCTACTCAGTGGCTGTACTAAAACCCCAGAATGGACCCTATTTTATTATCCCGATGTGAGTGCCATTCCGGTGACACCTTTGCAGGCCGAAGATATTAATGGTTACTACGATTCTCTAGAGCAATGCCAGAGCAAGGCTCATGGTATGCAACGTCTAAGTCGTTCTGGCGTGAGTGGTTTTGGCCTTGGATCTTATCAATGTGGGCACCTATGCGAGTTCGACGATAAATCGGTGCTGGTTTGCAAGACCATGAGCCAATAGGTGGACAAGATGAAGTTTAAACAGGATTTTTTTACTCAGCTGCCTGAGTTTTACTCGCAAGTATATCCACAAGGGATAACTAAGCCTGAATGGCTGGCATGGAGTAATGACGCCGCGCAATTGATTTGCTTGAGCCAACCCACCGATGAGCTGTTATTGGGCTTATCTGGCAATGCTGCCGTCGATGGCGCGACTTACTATGCCCAAGTGTATAGCGGCCACCAATTTGGCGGTTACACGCCGCGCTTAGGGGATGGACGCTCGATCATTTTAGGTGAAGCGATTGGTCCAAATGGCGCATGGGATGTCGCCCTTAAAGGCGGCGGTCCGACGCCTTATTCGCGCCGTGGTGATGGCCGCGCTGTGATGCGCTCCGCGGTGCGTGAGTTTTTAGTCTCTGAGGCGCTGCATCATTTACATGTGCCGACGACTCGCGCTTTGGCCGTGATTGGCTCTGACTTGCCCGTATGGCGTGAGAGCCAAGAAACTGCAGCCATTACCGTGCGTTTAGCCCGCAGCCACATTCGTTTCGGTCATTTCGAGTTTTTCTGCCACAGTGAGCGCGGCCGTGCCGATAAGCTGATTCAATTACTCAACTTCACTATTACTCAGCATTATCCCCATTTGAGTTGTGATGCCGCAGGCTATAAAGCGTGGTTTTTACAGGTAGTGCAAGATACCGCTAAGATGATTGCCCACTGGCAGGCGGTCGGTTTTGCCCATGGCGTGATGAACACAGACAATATGTCGATTCTGGGTGACAGTTTTGACTTCGGTCCCTTTGCGTTCCTCGATACATTCCAAGAAGACTTTATCTGTAATCATTCTGATCCCGAAGGTCGCTATGCCTTTGGTCAGCAGCCGGGAGTCGGTTTGTGGAACTTGCAACGTTTAGCGCAGGCGCTCACACCAGTGATCCCATCCGATGACTTAATTGCCATTCTTAATCAATACCAAGAGGCGCTAGTGCAGCCTTATTTGTGCTTGATGCGGGCAAAACTAGGTCTATCAGCAGTTGATGTTTCGTCGGTAGAGCAGGACAAACAGGATCTCGAACTTATAGGTCGATTTACTGTGCTGATGGAGAAAAATCAACTCGATTACACTCAGACTTGGCGTCAATTAGGCAAGTTAGATCCAACCAGCAAACACAGTGCGCTACGGGATGACTTTATTGATGTCAGCCAGTTTGATGCTTGGTATCAAGCTTATCAACAGCGATTGGGCGCAGTAGCGGATATCCCAACGTGGCAAACTGAGCGCAATAGTGTGAATCCCAAATATATTTTGCGTAACTATTTAGCCCAAGAGGCGATAATTGCGGTGGAAGAGGGTAATCTTGCGCCGCTGCATTTGCTGCAAAAAATCTTAACTCAGCCCTTTGCCGAACACGCAGAGCATGAAGACTTGGCCAAGCGTCCACCGGACTGGGGCCAAGGTTTGATCATGTCATGTAGTAGTTGATGGGATAACAAGCATGAAATTACTAAGCACACATTTAAAAGCCATGAGTTTAGATACCATTAGCTTAGATACTATTCGCTTAGATAGAAGTGCCTTAAGTTTAGCGGTCAGTGCGGATATCGATTTTGATCGTTTCGCCGACTTTGCCGAACCTTTAGCTGCGGCGCTCGATTGCACTGTGCGCGAGCGTCAGTGGGGCGCCGATAGGCACCAATGGTTATTAGAATTTGAAGGCAGCCAGTTATGGCTCAATTATGAGTTTTACGGCAACATTTGCTGGCTCTCGACCGAACGAGAAGCCGATTTTGAGGTGCTGGAATACTTAGCCACTTTGCTGCAACCTCACCTAAGAGTGAACTGAATATGAGTCAGAATATGACGCCACCAACCACGAGTCCTAGCGGCGCTGAGTTCCATTTTCAAGCCCTAACACCGGATTTGATCTTAGATGCGATTGAAAGTCTGGGCGTGTACCCGGAAACGGGCTTACTCGCGCTGAACAGTTACGAGAACCGCGTGTATCAGTTCCGTAGCGATGAAGGACTGCGCTATGTGGTGAAGTTCTATCGCCCAGACCGTTGGAGCGATGCGCAGATCCAAGAGGAACATGATTATGCGCTCGCACTCGCGGCAGAAGATATCCCGATTGCCGTACCTGTAATTATCGAAGGCCATACGTTACACAAGTACCAAGGTTATCGATTTACCCTGTTTCCTTCCTTAGGTGGTCGCGCCTTCGAAGTCGATAATTTAGAGCAGCTGGAATTAGTGGGGCGGTTCATCGGTCGGATACACCAGTACGCGGCACAAACGGTATTTGCTGAACGTGAACCACTGAATCCGCAGATTTTAGGCGCCGAGCCGCTCGCGTGGTTAAAGCAATCTAATCTGGTGCCTAATAGCCTACGCTTGCCGTTCTTTACCGTAGTAGAGCAGGTGCTGGCTAAGGCGAATGCGATTTGGGATCGCCAAGATTTTGCGGCCATTCGCTTACACGGCGATTTACACCCAGGCAATATTTTGTGGACGCCAGACGGTCCCGGATTCGTCGATTTAGACGATGCTCGCATGGGACCGGCGATTCAAGATTTATGGATGATGCTAACCGGGGATAGAGCGCAGCAAATGATGCAGCTTGAGATCTTACTCGAAGCCTATGAAGAATTTTGTGAGTTTGATACAAGGCAGTTAGCCTTGATTGAACCGCTGCGGGCGCTGCGTATGGTGCATTACAACGCGTGGATTGGCCGTCGCTGGGACGATCCGGCCTTCCCGATGAACTTCCCTTGGTTTGGGGATGAAAAGTATTGGGAACAGCAGATTTTGGCGTTCAAAGAGCAATTATTTGCCCTTAGCGAACCACCACTGAGCCTAGTGCCGTATTAGCATTGAGCAAAATATGATTTCACAGACGTATCTTGTGACATTAGATTGAACTCTTAAGCTTGAGTTACACTCAAAAAATGGAATATGTTAGTCTCCAGCCAATTTATCAAAATGATTTAAGGAATTTTCATGAAAAAAGTATTACTCATGGCCGCGGCTCTGTTACTGGCGCCACTGGCAGTATCGGCTGTGGAATACCAAGAAGGTGTGCATTACACAGTGATTAACGATGGCCCAGCAACTGCGAAGCCTGAAATTACTGAGTTTTTCTCTTTCTATTGTCCGCATTGTTTTACTTTCTCTAAAACCGTAGTGCCAAAAATTCTCGCCGATAAGCCAGAAGGCGTTGCGTTTAACCAAGCACACGTTGATTTTATCGGCAAAGAGATGGGGGTTGAAATGTCACGCGCATTTGCAGTCGCACATCAGTTAAACGTCGATGAGAAAATGGATGCGGCGTTATTCTCTGCTATTCATGAGAAGAAACAGCATTTTACTAATCGCGATGATGTTCGTGCCGTGTTTATTGCTAACGGTGTCGATGGTAAAACCTTCGATGCGGCCGCAGAGTCTTTCATGGTAAAGGCGCAAATGGCAAAGATGAAGCGTGATACTGAAAACGCTAAGCTGACGGGTGTACCTGCTCTGGTTGTTAACGGTAAGTACCGTGTTGAAACAGGGGCAATCAAATCCTACGACGAGCTGTTAGAAATTGCTTTCTACCTAGCAAAAAAATAGTTCGATAGGCGTTACCCGCACTGCTGTCATATGAGCGGATGATAATGCTGTATCGATTGCATGTTAAAGAGAGCCTAAGGGCTCTTTTTTATTGGGGGGTTGGCAACAACAAGGCAAATAAAGCTTTGATAGGGAGTTTAACGTACTGAGTTAGGCCTCTGTAGGCTAGTCGTTTGAACTTACTGAATAAAGACGAGGCAAAAAATGGGCAAAAAAAACCGTACTTCTTGTAAAAGAAAGTACGGACTTGAGCCAGAGGACTCATTTTTACCCTGAGTAACGCTAATAATTTAGCAGAGTGTCAAAAAATTGGCAAGTGACATTATTATGGCGTTCTTCTTTTTTACTCACAGGGTGACATATTCATAGTTTAACTAAATCAAACGATTAAGTATTTTTGGCGATAAAAGATGAAAAATACCACTCTAACGATGAAACTCAAGTGGCAAAGCTTCTGTCAAACAACTGTAATCAATAACAACAAGAATGCTTGTAGGTGGTCATATGAGAGTTTTTCCTGTCTACGCACCTAAGCTTATCGTTAAGCACGCGCGTATTTTTCTCACTGGTGTTATTTGGGTTAAAGATTTAGGACGATTGGAATTTGAGAAGGGACGGTTTTTACTGCCAAGAAAAAGCCTGCCAAAAGTGAAGCAGGCTATTTTAGAATTGAACGAACTGATCGAAGCGCAGCATCATCAAACTAATGCAGTTTAGATTTCGCTGTTTAACAAGCCAACAAGGCCAGTCACTTTTTCGTTCCAAGAAGTGAGTTCTTCTTGTAGTTGCTGGTTTTGCGCATTCAATTGTTGATTGTGCTCACTCAGCGTAGACGCTTTTTGCTTCTCTTCTTCAAGCTCCATTTTTAGAAGCTCGATAGTTTCGAGTGCAGCCTGGATTTTGGTTTCCAGTTTGGACAGTAATTCAAGGCTCATCTGGAGAGTCCTATGGTTTCTGGATGGGACTGTGATTCTAGCAGTGCCTAGAACTTAAGGAATAGCGATTCTTGCCGTTTGGTTAAAAAACACCCTATTACTGGGTTCTAAATTAAGTTTTTTTGCATTTGTTATTAACTCGTTAGTATTCTTGGTTTTATTTTTTATCGGAATGGTCCATGTCGCCTAGTTTGCTCGCCATACTCCCGCTACTGTTGACCTTAACCTTAGCCCTATTTTTACGCCGCACACTGGTGGCGTTAGGTGTAGGTATTGTCTCTGGTGCCCTATTAATCGCCCAATTTGATCCTCTGCAAACGGGGTTGTATTTGCTTGATACCGGTGTAAAACAATTTTATGCCCAAGGTGCTTGGCAAGCGTGGCATCTCAATGTGCTATTGGCCATGTTACTGCTCGGTAGCATGACGCAATTGTTAGCACGTGGTGGTGCCGTGGGTCAGTTTGGTGATTGGCTGTATAGCCGTATTCGTACTGAACGTCAGGCGCGTCTTGGGGTCGTATTTCTTGGTTGGTTAGTGTTTATCGATGGGATTTTCAGTTGTCTTGCTGTCGGCCATGTTTGTCAGCCGCTCAGCCAGCGTTATGGTATTCGCCATGAGCAGCTCGCCTATTTAGTTGATTCCAATGCTTCGCCTTTATGCGCGCTATTGCCTTTCTCCAGTTGGGGCCCCTATGTGATGGCGCTTATCGCGGGGATCAGCTTTTTGCCCGTGTCGCCGCTGGAAGCCTTTATTGAGGTGGCCTTATTTAACTTTTACGCCATAGTGACCTTAGGCTTGTCCGTGCTCGTCGCTTGGTATGGCGTAGGTTTTCACTCTTTTGTTGCTGCTACTGCTGTGGAATCCTCCAATACGGTCGAGGTTAAGGGAAATCCTTGGCTGCTCGCAATCCCTATGCTGACTCTGCTGTCTGCTTCAGTGGGATTAACTTTGTGGTCTGGGGCTCAGCAGGTCTCTTCTTGGGATGTGTCACTTTGGCTTGCTAAGGCTGATATTGGTGCTTCTATGCGCGATGCTTGTTTGTTGGCAACCTTAGTCACTCTTGCCATGTTAGGCTTGTCTGGGCGACGTTTAACGGCGTTAGTGGGGGATTTGAGCCACGGAGTTCGCATGATCGCCTTCGCCATTGCGATTTTACTCTGCACTTGGATGATTGGCGCTGTGATCCAAGATCTTGGCGTCGCTAAATTGTTGGCTGCTTGGGCTAAGGCTTATCTTTCTCCGCACCTGCTGGTAGCGGGAATGTTTTTACTCTGCGCGATAATGGCTTTTGCGACGGGTTCAAGCTGGGGAACATTTGCAATTATGATCCCTATTGGCGCAGAGATTGCCCATAACTTGGATCCTCATTTGTTGTTACCTGTACTGAGCGCTGTGATGGCGGGGTCGGTTTTTGGCGACCACTGCTCGCCCATTTCAGATACCAGCGTGCTCAGTGCGACCAGTTCTGGTTGCGCTCCCCATGACCATGTGGTGACTCAGTTGCCCTTTGCTTTGATCGCGGCATGCGCAGCCTTAGTCGGATTTCAATTAGTCAATTTAGCCGTGGTGACACCGTTAGTGTGGCTGGCCGTGGTGAGCTGTAGCCTAGGATTATTTGCCTTGATGGCACGTTTTTATTCACCTTTGCCTAGATTCGTGGCGCAGACATAAAGCCAGTTTATCGCTAAAATGGCCGATTCGGTTCTTGCTGAGCCATTTATTTAAGTGCATCTGATTTAAGAGATTATCAATATGAGTATTACCCGTTTAGATGTAGGTACCCGTATGAGCAGTATAGTGATCCACCAAGGTACTGTGTATCTGTGTGGCCAAGTGGCGAAGGACAAGTATCAAGGCATCACCGAGCAAACTGTCACTATGCTTGAGGAGGTCGATACCTTGTTAGCGCAGGCGGGAAGTTCGCGTGAGCATTTACTGTCAGCGACTATTTATCTGAAAGATATGGGGGATTATGATGCGATGAATGCGGTATGGGATGCTTGGGTGCCTAAAGGCCATGCGCCAGCCCGCGCTTGTGTGCAAGCCGCTATTGCCGAGCCAGAATATTTGGTTGAAGTTTCTGTGATTGCGGCGGTTGCGGTTTAAGCGCTAAGCTATTTTTCGTACCGTTTAGAAGCCTGTTTCGATCCCTATTTCGAATCCTGTCACCGAGTGTCATGACTCGGTGAAGCTTTTCCGCAATACACCTCGTTAACTAAACCTGTATTGTTCAGCAGGTCCACTCTCTTCTAACAAAACCCTTTAGCTTAAACCTAATAAGTATTCCATTAAATGTGCAGGGACAAGCGGCGGATGATCCCCATATTGTTCTGAGAGTGCGCTGGCGATAGTCTCAATATCTTGTTGGGCTAAGCCTTGTTCGATAATGGCAAACGCCCAAGGAGCCTCGGTTTTGAGTTTGAGGAAATAAGGCGTTTCGACAAATTGTGCGAGTGAGTAAGCGGAGCCTCCTAAACCATGCCCCCAACCTTCGCTGACCTGAAAGGGTCTATCCAGGTGTGCCATATCAAATTCAATGAGATGAGGGTATTGGCCGTTATGCCCACCGATCCAGTGACCGATTTCAACCGATAAAATCATAGTTGCCATGTTATATCCTTTGCTAGGGTTGCTTGGCCGCAATGAGTACTCGGCTAAATTCAGCATTAGGCTCGAGGGGTGTGATGGCGGCGATATGGTCGAGTCTAAGGGATTGTTTAGTTTGTTGCAGTTGGATGATAAGCCACTCAGTTTTGTCGGTTCTTGTCTGCGTGGTGATGGCTTTACCTTGGCACTGGGTGCCATCAATAAGCTCAATGTTGAGTTGATAACCACGCAGACAGGCGAGTTCGAGATAGTCGTAGTGGGCGCAGGGGATCATTTTATAATCTGACATTGGATCATCTCATTGGGAGTTCGACCCTATTGTGGCAAAAATACTTGCCATTGGCATTATTGTGGATTGTTTTATCCTGTCTCTGAGGCCGTGTGAAAAGTTGAACCAAGCGTGTTAGCGAGTTTTTTATTTGCTTAGACCTTTAGATATGCGCGCCCCTCTTGACTTTATTCCTGTCGCTCCCTAGTCTGCTTGTTCAGTAATCAAGGTGGTATGCGATGGAAATAACTTACAATTTAAAACCTGCGTCCGAGCGCCGTACTGAGCAATTCAAGCCCGAGGGTAATGTGGGCTTTGGTAGCCTCAGAACCGATCATATGTTTTTGATGGATTATCATGATGGACAATGGTGCGATCCGCGCATCGTTCCTTATGGACCATTTGAAATGGCACCGGGTGCAATGGCGTTGCATTATGGCCAGTCGATCTTCGAAGGCGCTAAAGCCTTTATGCATGAAGACGGCGAGATTTATACTTTCCGTATTAATAAGAATGCCGAGCGGATGAATCGCTCCGCCGATATCGTCTGTATTCCCAATATCGATGAACAAATGCAGATGGATGCGATCAATGCGTTGATCGATGTCGATCGCCTCTGGTTCCCGATGCAAGAAGGCGCGTGTCTGTATATTCGTCCTTTTATTTTTGCGACCGAAGACCGCCTCTCTGTGAGCCCAAGTTCGCGTTATACCTTCTGTGTCGTGTTAAGCCCAAGTGGCGCTTATTACGCGGCTGGCGTGAACAAAGGCATACGCTTGCTGATCAGCAAAACTTTCCATCGTGCAGTATCGGGTGGCACTGGCGCCTCAAAAGCCGCGGGTAACTATGCGGCTTCGTTGCGTGCGGGTAAAGCAGCGGCAGCCTTTGGTGCATCGCAAGTGTTATATCTCGATTCAACCAATCAACAGATTGAAGAAGCGGGCGCGATGAATCATTTCCACATTCTGAAAGATGGCACTGTGATTATTCCAACCTTCACAGATACTATTTTGAAGTCGATCACCTCGCAATCCATTATGGAATTGGGTGAGATGCTTGGTTGTGAAGTGCGCCAAGAGACTGTCATGCTTGATAAATTTATCGCTGATATTGAATCTGGTGAAATTATCGAGGCGGGTGGTTTTGGGACGGCGGCCGTGGTTTCTGCTGTGGGCTCCTACATTTTTGAAGATGGCCATGTTGTCACTGTCGGTAATGGTGAAGTGGGCGAGCATGTTCAGCGCATCTATAAACTGTATACCGAAATCCAAAAGGGCCATATTAAAGGTCCTGAAGGCTGGGTTAAGCGTGTTGAACGTTTAGCAAAGTAAGGAATTTGTGGTGATGTTTAAAGGCTCCTAGGAGCCTTTTTTATTGGCTGTTTTTGTCGATAATGCCTTAAATCAAAGTGGCTGTGGCTTAGATTGATTTTTGAGTAAGGTTAAACAATCTTCGGCATTTAAGGGTTTACTCAGTAAAAAACCTTGTACTTGATCGCAACCTTGCATCGCCAAGAAGTTGAGCTGTTCTTGGGTCTCTACGCCTTCGGCGACGACATTCAGTTCTAAGCTGTGAGCGAGGGCAATAATGGCGCTGGTGATGGCGGCATCGTCGGGATCGTTGGTGATGTCTCTGACAAATTCTCGATCGATTTTGAGTGTGTCTATCGGGAAGCGTTTGAGATAGCTTAGGCTCGAATAACCCGTACCAAAATCATCCACGGCTATGGTCAATCCTAGGGCTTTGAGTTTAGATAGGATGCTGACCGACTCCTGCGGATTGCCCATGATCATTGATTCAGTAAGCTCAAGCTCAAGGGATTGAGCCGGGAGACCTGATACGGCTAAAGCAACTTCGATGGTGGAGATAATGTCCGCCTTCAGTTGGCGAGCCGATAGGTTGACGGCAATAGTGATCCCGTTAAATCCTAGGCTATTCCATTCGGCTAATTGCTGGCAGGCGTGATTGATCACCCAGTGGCCAATTTGAGTGATGATACCCGTTTCTTCCGCGAGTGGAATAAATTCCACAGGTGAAATAGGACCAAGTTCAGTGTGATACCAACGTAAAAGTGCTTCCAGTCCTGTGAGTGAACCATCTCGTAAACAGAATTTAGGTTGATAAACCAAGCTTAGTTCTTTGCGTTGGATAGCTTCCTTTAAACCACTTTCGAGTTGTACATGACGGGTGGCGATTTCATTCAACTTAGAGGTATAAAACTGGAAGTTATTTCGACCTGATGATTTTGCGTGGTACATGGCGGTATCGGCAAATTTAATCAGTGAGTCGGCATTGTCCGCATCGTTAGGGTATAAGCTGATACCAATTGAGGTCGAGATGGTTAGCGTTTTATCGTCCAATAGGAAGGGTGTTTGGAATGCTCTGAGCACTTTTTCTGAGATCAGGGTTGCGGCTTTTGTTTTCGCAACACCTTCTAAAATAATAGTAAATTCATCGCCACCTAAGCGTGCGACAGTATCGCCATCACGCACTGCATTTTGCAGTCGTCTTGCCACGGCTTTCAGTAACAAATCCCCGACATGATGACCCATAGAGTCGTTGATATGTTTAAAGCGGTCGAGGTCTAAGAACAGCAAGGCAACGATATTATTCGCTCTGTGCGCTTGAGTAATCGCGTGGTTGAGCCTGTCTTGAAATAAAGTTCGGTTCGGTAAGCCAGTTAATGTGTCGAAGCTGGCGAGGAAACGCAGATCTTCTTCGGCTTTTTTCCGCTCTGTGATGTCGGTAAATACAGCAACGAAGTGACTGGTTTCGCCTTTGATATCGATCACTTGGTTGATTTCAAGCCAGACTAAAATGGCCTGACGTTGTTTATTGCGGATCCACAGTTCTCCGACCCAATGTTTGTGACGCAGTAGCTGTTGTTCAATTGTATTGAACAACTCCCGCTGTTGGCGACTAAAGGCTAAGTGAATGAAATGCCTGTCGGTTATTTGGCGTTCTGTGTACCCTGTAATGGCACAAAATGCTGGGTTGACCGAACGAATTCGATAGTTTAATCCTCCCACTACAACGGCTTCGTTCATACTGTTGAGCACTTGTGATGACAGTACCAACTCGTTTTCAATCAGTTTGCGCGAGGTAATGTTACGATTGGTCCCTGTCATGCGGATCGGATTATCTAGGCTATCTTTTTCCACCACTTTACCGCGGTCTAAAATCCATACCCAATTACCGGGGGAGCGTTCGACTCGGTACTCTGCTTCGAAGAAAGGCGAACGACCTTGAAGGTGTTCGTTAAGCTCAAATTTGAATCTTTCTCTATCCTCTGAGTGCATGCTCTCATGGGCTATATTGCTGCTATTCCAATGGGGGACTGAAGAATCCATATTGGTACGATAGACTCGATTTTCTGGTATGTTCCAGTCCCACATGCCATCGCCAGAGGCCCAAAGTGCAAGTTTGAGTCGCTCCTCTGAGGCGCGGATACTGGTTTCAAATTCGCGCTGTTGCTGACGTTTTCTTTTACGCCAGATAATGATCCAAGCCAACAGCCATAGAGAGAGCAAGCTGTAGAGGGCGTAGGCGAACTGAGTTCGATAGAAGGGCGCTTTTACATGAAGATCGACAGAAAGGGCGTAGTCACCTTGAGTGTTGTATTGCAGCCCATGGCGAACATGCAGTTGGTAGTGACCAGGATTAATATTGGTGAAGGTGATTTCATTACCTGTGGGGAGCTCATGCCACTCGTTATCAAATCCCTCAAGAAAATAGCTGAAGCGGTTTTTACCCGTATAGCTGAAATCCAATGAGGTCACCTCAAAACTGATCAGCTGATCGCTATAGTCCATTACTATGCTAGGTGGATGACTTAAATCGAGAATAGTGTGCCCTTTACCCGCAATACTATAGCCAGTGAGTGCGACTTTAACATCGGGTCGTTGATCTGGAATTGACTTTGGATTGAAACGATTTATGCCATTAATGCCACCAAACCAGAGATCGCCATCGCTGTCTTCAAGTTTTACGCCACCGTTAAACTCCAGTGCTTGTAGCCCTTCTTGTTCGTTAAATATGATGACACGATTGGTTTTAGGATTGAGCTTTCCTATCCCCGCATTACTACTAAACCAAATGTTGTGTTCTTGATCCTCGAGTAAGGCATAGATGGTATCACTTGGTAATCCCTGATTGCGGGTATAGTGGCTAAAACCTGCATCAGTCTCTTGGGACGGTAACTTGCTGATCCCACCATGGGTGGCAAACCATACCTCGCCCGACTTTGTGACTAAAATATCGCGGACACGGTTGTTGATCAGGCTGTTTTTGTCTGAGGATTGATGGAAGTAGGATTTACCTGTGCCTGTTTTCATATCCAGTTTAAGTAGGCCATCGAGAGTACCTATCCATAGCGTGTCTTTGTGTGTTCTGAGGATTAAAAACTGGTTTTGTGCTGGATAGAAATTATCAATATGTGCCAATGAGATAAAAGTAAATTCATCGGTATCTATCGCCTTACGGTAGAGGGCATTGGTTGTTGCCACCCAGAGGCGACCTTGCTCATCAATATCTAAACTACGGATATAATTGGTTTCTGAGCCTTGATCGGTGCGTTCTGTCACCTTGAGTAACTGGAAGTGGCCATCTAGCGCCAGTCGACCTAGCCCATAGTTAGTGGCAAACCAAAGCACGCCATTTTTGTCTTGGTCTATATCTCGCAGGATAAGATTCAAGTTGCGTTGATGCATCCCTAAGGCGTTAGCAAAGAGCTCCGTGTAGTGTTCATATTTTCCATTGGCCAACATGCGTTTAAGCCCAGCACCTTCGGTGCCTATCCATAGCGCATTATCTTGGCTGCGGAACAAGGTGCGAATGTTGTTACTTTGTTGCGACAGGTTAGGGGTGGATTCGTAAATATGCTGAAAATACTGACGGCGCGTATTTATTTTATCTAGACCAGAATAACTGGCACCTAACCATAAATTGCCAAAGGGATCTTGCAGTAAGCTCAGTATGTTATTTTCACTGATACTGTTGGTACGCTTAGGATCATACCTGTGGTAGGTCGCAGTAAATGCTTTATCGTTTCTCTCGAGTTGAATGAGACCGGCTTCTGGCCCAACAACCCAAAAGTCACCCTGCTCAGTTTGGATAAAATCTTTAATGTAAGGCACATTATCGTCTGTCTGCCAGAGGATTTCGCCCTGTTGTGACGCCAAGTTGTAATGCCATAATTGCTCACCCAGAGCTAAGGTGATCGCATTAGCGGAATGTGCCCTAATTTGATGTGCAGTGAGATTCTGCGGGACATTTAAGCGAGTGATAGTATTGGCACTGACAGCAAAGGTGCCGCTATCTTGTGTTCCTGCCAGCAGGTAAGTGTCTTCAACATTGGCTAAGCTGGTGATGTGGGGTTGAACACTATTACCTAAGTTTACTTGGGTAATGCGTTTGGTTTTGGTCGATAGGGAAAATAGTCCTGCTTTAGTACCAATCCAGAGTGTATTGCCTACAACGCTGAGTTTGGTTGTGCGTGGATCGGTAAGCCCTTGTTCTTGGCCAAAGTGTTCAAAGGTCCCTGTGCTCAAATCGAGTCGATTTACCCCTTGGCTGAAAGTCGAAACCCAGATATTACCTTCTGAGTCTTGAATAATGTCAGAGACATAGCTCTCAGAAATACTCCTCGGATCATTGGGTGAATGGGGGAAAATATTGAAGCTGTGACCGTTATAAGCATGCAAACCATCTTGAGTGCCAATCCATAACATACCTGCATTATCCATAAACAGGCTAGTAATCGTATTTTGGGTAAGGCCATCTTCACTGCGAATATGTTCAAATTTGAGCTGTGTAGAAGCCGCGCTCAATGGTTGAGCTAATCCATTGCACGAGATCCCCAACAAACTTAGGATAAAAAGCGTACTAAACATTAGCTTGTGGATTAGTTGACTCAAATTTTCCCCTACCAAAAACGGACCCATCCTGATTAGGTTTCTATTTAGTTTAGTTCTTAGCCTAGACCTTACATGCCATTTTGCTGTAAAAATGCGACTTAAATTGCTGACTTGGTTTAAAAATAACCAAAATCGATGGGCGCGATTCTGTAATAGATCATGCAATATATTAACTGTACCGTTTCACTGCCAATATTCTTTTTATGACGGGTTTGTATTCTGGCGTTTTTGCTAAAGGATCTTAGCATTGTTTCAGGTATGTCAACATATCATGCTAAGACAAATACGGGCGAAGCAGATTAAAATGATGGGCGAGAATAGAAAAAAGACCTTGCCGGAAGGGGGAGAAGCAAGGTCTTTGGTTAAACTGTTTAGCGTTTAGCGTTTAGAGGATAGGGTTAAACCTGCGGCGACTCATTTATGTTCATAACCGAGGTCAAGATCCAAATACGCTTGGGTATTGATGATTTGTTCACGCTCCGTAAATGACACCATCTGCTCGGCAATGCTGCCACTGTCACCTTGCTCGAGAATGGTGCGTAAGGTGTGTTGACAAGCATGGATAGTCGCTCGCTGTAAGTCAGAGGGAATAATAATGAATTTGTATCCCAATGCTTGCAGTCTATCCTTCGATACTAGCGGTGTTTTGCCACTGTGGAACATATTGATGAGCTTAGGCTGCTTGATATGCTTAGCAATTAATTCAATTTGCTCAATGGTTTCGGGCGCTTCGACAAAAATCACGTCGGCACCTGCTGCTAGATAAGCATGTGAGCGTTCAATCGCAGCGTCGAATCCTTCAACGGCGATCGCGTCTGTGCGGGCAATTAAGACAAAATCTGGGTCAGTTTGGCTATTTTTGGCGACTTGGATCTTGTGCACCATTTCTTGGGTACTCACCAAAGATTTATCATTCAGATGGCCGCAACGCTTTGGAAAGGTTTGATCTTCCAAGTGTAATGCCGCGACACCTGCTCGCTCAAAGGCTTTCACTGTTCGACTCACGTTGATTGTATTACCAAACCCAGTATCCGCATCTGCTATGATGGGCACTTGGGTCACTTCAACCATTTGTTCGAGTCGATGCAATACTTCGCTAAAGCTCAACATGCCTATGTCGGGGAAACCACTGCTCCTCGCAATGGCGCCGCCACTGGCATAAATCAGGTTAAACCCCGCCTGTTCGGCTAAACGTGCCGTCATGCCATCGTAAACGCCTGGGGCGACGTGGATATCGGTGCCGCTCAGCATTTGTCGTAATGCCGTTGTTTTTTTCATTTGAATCGTCTTCCTTGTGCGCCTTTAGCTATTGAATCTAAAACTAGATAAACGATTAGAAACTATCGCTCGGCACCCGCACAAAACCTTCCATTAGTACCCGGGCGCTGCGGCTCATAATGGCTTTAACAACTGTCCATTCACCGTTGACCATTGACGCCTCAGCGCCAACGCGCAAGGTGCCTGATGGATGACCGAAACGTACCGCATCTATTTTATCCTTAGTGTCTCCGCCTGCGGCTAAGTTGACTAAAGTGCCGGGAATTGCCGCCGCCGTACCAATCGCAACGGCAGCCGTACCCATCATAGCGTGGTGCAGTTTGCCCATAGACAAGGCGCGTACCAGTAGGTCAATTTCATCTGCATTGACGGTTTTACCGCTCGATGACACATAGGCTTTAGGCTTAGCGACAAAGGCGATCTTAGGCGTATGTTGGCGTGCAACAGCTTCATCAATATGTGAAATCAAGCCCATACGCACGGCGCCATAGGCGCGAATGGTTTCAAATTTGGCCAGGGCGGCATTGTCACTATTAATATCATCTTGTAGCTCTGTGCCCGTGTAGCCTAAGTCTTCTGCGTTGATAAAAATGGTGGGAATGCCCGCGTTGATCATAGTAGCGTTAAAGCTGCCAATGCCAGGCACTTCTAGCACATCGACAACATTACCCGTAGGGAACATGCTACCACCGCCGCCATCTTCGTCCGCAGCTGGGTTCATAAATTCGATTTGCACTTCGGCGGCAGGAAAGGTCACACCATCGAGCTCAAAATCACCAGTTTCTTGCACTTCACCCTGGGTGATTGGCACATGGGCGATAATAGTTTTGCCTATATTGGCTTGCCAAATTCGGACTGTGCAGACGCCATTGTGTGGAATGCGGGCCGTATCAATTAGGCCATTGCTGATGGCAAAGGCACCGACAGCGGCGGTCAAGTTGCCACAGTTACCGCTCCAATCGACAAAAGGTTTATCGATCGCCACTTGGCCGAAGAGGTAATCGACATCGTGATCGGTTTGGGTGCTAGGGGAGAGGATTACAGTTTTGCTGGTGCTCGAGGTGGCTCCGCCCATGCCATCAATTTGTTTACCGTAAGCATCTGGGCTGCCTATCACTCGCAGCAGTAGGGCATCACGGGCGGGGCCGGCAACTTGTGCAGCTTTAGGTAAATCCTGCAGACGGAAAAACACGCCCTTGCTGGTGCCGCCGCGCATATAAGTCGCGGCGACTTTGATTTGTGGCGCGTGGATTGTTGAAGCATTCATTCATTAACTCCAAAAGGACTCCCAATGGAGTCCAAATGAGCGTCAGTAACTTAATGGTGAAGTCGCTGGCGCTCGGTTTCGCTAGCTGATATTTAAGAGTCGTCTCTAACCAGACACGGGCGTCGATTCAAATCTCGACTCAAGCCTGATTTGACTCAAGAAAGTCCTGAGCAAAACGCTGCAATACGCCGCCAGCCTCGTAGATAGACACTTCTTCGGCGGTATCGAGACGACACGTCACTGGCACTTCGATGCGCTCACCGTTTTTACGGGTGATAACGACAGTTAAGTCCGCTCTTGGCGCTGGCGTGCCTAGGACATCGAACACTTCTGTGCCGTCTATACCGTAGGTGGCGCGGTTGTCACCAGCTTTAAATTCCAGCGGCAACACGCCCATACCGACTAAGTTAGTGCGATGAATACGCTCGAAACCTTCGGCAACTATGGCCTCTACACCCGCTAAACGCACGCCTTTGGCTGCCCAGTCGCGGGACGAACCTTGGCCGTAATCTGCGCCCGCTATGATGATCAGCGGCTGCTTACGTTCCATATAGGTTTCAATCGCTTCCCACATACGGGTCACTTGACCTTCTGGCTCGATACGCGTCAGTGAACCTTGTTGCACTTTACCGTCAACGATTGCCATCTCGTTTTTAAGTTTAGGGTTGGCAAAGGTCGCACGTTGGGCGGTTAAGTGATCGCCCCTGTGGGTGGCGTAGGAGTTAAAGTCTTCCTCCGGCAAGCCCATTTTGTGCAGATATTCGCCCGCGGCGCTGTCCATCATAATGGCGTTAGAGGGCGATAAATGGTCTGTGGTGATGTTGTCACCCAGCACCGCCAGTGGTCGCATACCCTTGAGTGCGCGTTCACCCGCCAATGCGCCTTCCCAGTAAGGTGGGCGACGAATATAAGTAGATTGCGGACGCCAATCGTACAGCGGGCTGATTTTTTCGCCATAATCGACGGCTAAATCGAACATGGGCTCGTACACTTTACGGAACTGCTCAGGTTTAACACTTGTCGCAATCACGGCATCGATTTCTTCATCCGATGGCCAAATGTCGATAAGTTTTACTGGCTTACCGTCTTTATCTAGTCCCAGCACATCCTTTTCGATATCGAAACGTATGGTGCCTGCAATCGCGTAGGCGACGACCAATGGCGGCGATGCTAAGAAAGCTTGTTTAGCATAGGGATGAATACGGCCATCGAAGTTACGGTTACCCGATAACACAGCGGTGGCGTACAAGTCGCGGTCGATCACTTCTTTTTGAATCACAGGATCCAGCGCGCCGCTCATACCGTTACACGTCGTACAGGCAAACCCAACAATCCCAAAACCGAGTTGTTCAAGTTCAGGCAATAGCTTGGCTTCTTCCAAATACAACTGCACCGCTTTTGAGCCGGGGGCGAGTGAGGTTTTGACCCAAGGTTTGCGGCTTAAGCCTTTAGCGTTGGCGTTGCGGGCAATGAGACCTGCGGCAATCACGTTGCGTGGGTTACTGGTATTAGTGCAGCTGGTAATCGCCGCAATAATCACAGCACCATCGGGCATTAAGCCTGGCTCGTTTTCGACTACGCCGCTAATTCCGCGCTCAGCCAATTCTGATGTTGGCACCCGCGCATGTGGGTTTGATGGCCCTGCAATGGTGCGCACCACCGAAGATAAATCAAAATGCAGTACGCGTGGATAGTGTACTTCGGTCAAGCTGTCGGCCCACAAACCTGCGGTTTTGGCATAGGTTTCAACCAGCTTAACTTGCTCGGCTTCGCGGCCAGTTAAGGTCAAATAATCTAAGGTTTGCTGGTCGATGTAGAACATGGCCGCAGTAGCGCCAAATTCAGGTGTCATGTTCGAAATCGTGGCGCGATCGCCTAATGTCAGTGCCGCTGCGCCTTCACCGAAGAACTCTAAGTAAGAGGAGACGACTTTTTGTGCGCGTAAAAATTCGGTCAAGGCCAATACGATATCGGTAGCCGTAATGCCGGGCTGTGGTCTGCCCGTGAGCTCTACACCGATAATGTCCGGTAGACGCATATAGGATGCGCGCCCTAGCATCACGCTTTCGGCTTCTAAGCCGCCGACACCTATGGCGATAACGCCGAGCGCATCAACGTGCGGCGTGTGGCTGTCGGTGCCAACTAAGGTATCTGGGAAGGCCACGCCATTGCGTGAATGCACCACAGGGGACATACGCTCTAAGTTAATTTGATGCATGATGCCGTTACCCTGAGGGATAACATCAATGTTTTTAAAGGCTTTTTGCGTCCAATCAATAAAGTGGAATCTGTCTTCGTTGCGTCTGTCTTCGATGGCGCGGTTTTTGGCAAAGGCGTCTTTATCAAAACCACCAAATTCGACAGCGAGTGAGTGATCCACAATCAGCTGGGTTGGCACAACTGGGTTCACTTTGGCGGGATCGCCACCTTTAGCGGCAATAGCGTCACGCAGACCTGCAAGGTCAACTAAAGCGGTTTGCCCCAAAATATCATGGCACACCACGCGGGCAGGAAACCAAGGGAAATCCAGTTCTTGCTTAGATTCGATAATCTGTTTTAGCGAGTCGGTCAAAACGGCCGGATCGCAGCGACGGACTAAGTTTTCAGCTAAAACGCGCGAGGTGTAAGGCAGCTTGGCATACGAGCCAGCTTGAATGGCTTCTACGGCTTCGCGGGTATCGAAGTAATCGAGTTGAGTGCCGGGTAAGGGCTTGCGATATTGGGTATTCATAGCAGTGCTCATAACATCATCCATTTCGGAAAATGAAGTTGGCGCAAGACTTACATTGAGTGAAATCTCGCGCCAAGTGTGGTCAATTTTGCTTAACGGTTGGCAATCGGTACCACTTTGCGCGGCGCAACGCCCACATAATCGGCACTCGGGCGGATGATGCGGTTGTTAGAGCGTTGCTCCATCACGTGCGCCGCCCAGCCAGTGACGCGTGAACACACGAAGATTGGCGTAAACAACTTAGTCGGAATATCCATGTAGTGGTAAGCGCTGGCGTGGAAAAAATCTGCATTACAGAAGAGTTTTTTCTGTTCCCACATCAGGGCTTCGCAGGCAACTGATACTCGATATAGGCGGTCGTCACCGTTGGCCGCCGCCAGTTTTTCTGACCATTCTTTGATGATGGCGTTACGTGGATCACTGTCGCGGTAAATCGCGTGACCGAAGCCCATGATCTTATCTTTACGCTCGAGTTTGCCCATTAAGATGTCGCGCGCATCGGCTTCATCTTTCATGTCTTGGATCAGTTCCATCGCCGCTTCGTTCGCGCCGCCATGCAGCGGACCGCGCAGTGAACCAATCGCCCCAGTGACGCATGAATGCATATCTGACAAGGTTGAAGCGCATACGCGGGCGGTAAAGGTTGATGCGTTAAATTCATGTTCTGCATAAAGAATTAACGATACGTCCATCACTTTAGCATGCAGTGCCGACGGCGCTTTACCATGTAACAAGTGCAGGAAGTGTGCGCCAATTTGATCGTCATCGGTTTCAGTATCAATACGTACGCCATCGTGGCTAAAGCGATACCAGTAACAGATGATTGATGGGAAGGCGGCGAGTAAACGGTCGGTAATTTCACTCTGTTCGCTAAAGCTGTGCTCGGCTTCTAAGTTGCCTAGCATAGAGCAGCCAGTACGCATCACATCCATAGGATGAGTGTCGGCTGGAATGCGCTCCAATACTTCTTTTAATGCTTGCGGCAGACCGCGAAGGCCTTTGAGTTTGGTTTTGTAGGCATCAAGTTGGGCTGCCGTGGGCAGCTCGCCGTAAAGAATAAGGTAGGCGACTTCTTCGAAGGTGGCATTTTCACCGAGATCTTTCACATCATAACCGCGGTACGTTAGGCCGCTGCCTGACACGCCCACTGTGCTCAATGCTGTTTCGCCTGCGCTCTGGCCACGTAATCCTGCACCGCTTAGTTTTTTCGCTTCTGACATAATCCTTCCCTTCCGTTAACTCTATGTGGTTATTGCTGGCGGATTTCAGTGCTCATTTCAGAGCACTTATTCGCCGACATTTATTGGTTAAGGCTGCACTTTTTATTTAATTTGTTTAACGCTAAATCTGTTTTAACGTCAAACCCTGTAGGGTTGCAGCTTTTCGGTTATTTATCTTGGCTGAACAGTTGATCTAACTTGTCTTCAAAGGCGTGGTAGCCCAAGTATTTATACAAGTCTTTACGGGTCTGCATAGTGTCTAGCACATTGCGTTGATGACCATCATTCATCAGCGCTTGCATGACGTTCAGTGCGGCTTGGTTGGCTGCACGGAAAGTACCGAGTGGATAAAGCACCATGTCGGCACCCGCCTCGGCGAGTTCTTCTTTATTGAACAATTGGGTTTGACCAAATTCAGTCATGTTCGCCAAAATTGGTGCTTTTACCTGTGCTTTAAAATGGCGATATTGGTCTAGCTCAGTTAAGGCTTCGGCGAAGATCATGTCGGCGCCGGCGGCGATATACGCTTGAGCACGTTCAATACCCGCTTCTAAACCTTCCACGGCGACCGCATCGGTACGCGCCATGATCACAAAGTTAGGATCGGTACGGGCATCGACGGCCGCTTTAATGCGATCGACCATTTCTTCAATGCTCACGACTGCTTTGTTGGGTCTATGGCCGCAACGCTTTTGCGACACTTGGTCTTCCATGTGCACAGCAGCGACGCCGATTTTTTCGAATTCTTTGATGGTACGAGCAATGTTGAATGCGCCGCCCCAGCCAGTATCGATATCGACCAATAAAGGCACCTGCGTGGCAGAGGTGATGCGGCCTGCATCAATCAGCACGTCATTCATTGATGTCATGCCCAAGTCAGGCAAACCGTAGGAAGCATTGGCAACGCCAGCGCCCGAAAGATACAAGGCTTGGAAGCCAGTTTGCTCTGCCATTAAGGCAAAATAGGCATTGGTGGTGCCAACGATTTGTAACGGTTTGGCCTTAGCAAGAGCTTGGCGAAAACGTAATCCTGCGCTTTGGGTCATGGTTTTATCCTTTTCCATTTTATGGGAAGTGGGCATATTGAGCCGTAAGAACTTAGCTAATGTTGGCTAAGGTTTCTTTTGCGGCTGCATTGGCTTGCAATTCAATTAAGCGTAATTCGGTATTTTTACGCCCCTGTTCGATATGGCGGCGCATCAGCAAACTGGCCAACTCACCATCGCGCTGGGCAATGGCTTCGACTATGCGTCTGTGTTCGGCAATCGCTTTCACTGGGCGATTTTTATTGGTGCACTGGTAGCGATACATACGCAGCAAGTGATACAGCCCGCCGACTAAGGTTTCCTGCAGATGCTTGTTACCGCTGGCTTGAATAATTTGGTAGTGGAAGTCGACATCGCCTTCCTCTTGGAAGTAAGTATCGCCCTTGGCGAGCGCCGCTTCTTGCGTTGCGAGCAGATCTTCTAATTTGGCTAATTGTTCTGGGGTAATACGGCTGGCGGCGAGTTCGCAGGCCATGCCTTCAAGCACGCTACGTAGTTGATATAAATCGTTAAGTTCACTCACTGTTAGCTGGGCGACGCGGGCACCAACATGGGGCGCACGCACCACTAAACGTTGTCTTTCTAAGGTTTGCAGTGCTTCGCGGGTCGGGCCGCGGCTGATGCCGTATTTTTCGGCCAGTGCTTGCTCATTAATCTTGCTGCCTGCAGGCAGTTCGCCCTTGATAATGCTGGTTTGGATCTGCACCAAAATTTGATCGGCTAATGTGGTCGACGTCTTATCTGCCGAGGTCGATTTGACCTTGTGCAGGTGGGGAACTTGAGTGTCATCAGAAACGAACGTCGTGTCTTGCTTCAACATAGAGCGCATCACTATTAATAGGATTGTCGACAATGGGTAAAAAATAGCCCTCCCTTGGCGGATTGTCAACAATGTGTTTACTTAGACGTAAGTCTATATTTCAATGGTCTTCTGTTTTAGTAATTGATTTTTATCATCTTATTTTAATTATCTCGTTATTAATATTTTATGTTATGAATATTTAAATATTAAATTGTCAACAATGGCGTAGTTTTAACCTTCCAACCTCGTTGCGGATGTTGATGGTTTTGGGGGAAATCGTCCAAATGAATTTGGCATGTTTATCCTTCGCGTTATGCTATGGGCGGAATGAGACATTTGGGGATGACAGTGGAAAAAGTGTTAGTGAGCAGTTGTTTACTCGGACAAGCGGTGCGCTACGACGGTGGCCATAACTTGATGGAGAGCGAGCTGGTGCAAACGTGGCTCGAGCAAGGGCGGATTGTGGCGATTTGTCCCGAATGTGCAGGCGGTTTGCCAACACCTAGACCGCCAGCGGAGCGGATTGGACAGCGCATCTTAACTGCCCAAGGTGAGGATGTGACCCACGCTTTTAGTCTGGGAGCCGATCTCGCGCTTAAGCTGGCGCAGCAACACGGGATTAAAGTGGCGATTTTAAAAGCCCGTAGTCCATCCTGTGGTAATAGGCAGATTTACGATGGTCAATTTGTAAAACAGTTAATTGCGGGACAAGGATTAACGGCTGAAAAACTCAGCGCCGCAGGAATAACTGTATTCAATGAATTGGAGTTATCCGCTGCAGCGGCATGTGTTGCTGAACTAGAGCAAAGCTAGAGACGAGCTAGCTTGCTTGAGTGTGATTTGGGCTGGTGGCCTTATTGTTCACACTTTGATGTGTTTGGAGTAAAGCATGAATTTGTTGATCTTTTTCCGCCCACACTTGATTTAACCAGCGCTGGAATTCGACGCGGTACTCTGACTCAGAGAAATAACGTGCCGCATCGACTTGGGGCACGGGCAGGGCGTTAATTCGCACAATAATCTTACTGACCTTACCATTCATTACCCCAAACAGAATATCTTCAGGCGCATCTGGGTAGACGATTGTCATATCCAGCAGGTTAGTAAATTGTTCGCCCATGGCTGATAAGGTAAAGGCGATACCACCCGCTTTAGGACGTAACAAATGTTGATAAGGCGAGTTTTGGCGCTGATGTTTATCTTGGGTAAAACGGCTGCCTTCAACATAGTTAATGATTGAGGTGGGCATATTGCTAAACTTGGCACAGGCGCGGCGTGTGGTCGCTAAATCTTTGCCCTTAAGCTTTGGATTCTTTTTAAGTTTTGCTGGGCTGGTTCTATTCATAAATGGCATATCCAGCGCCCAACATCCTAGGCCCATGATGGGCACATAGGCGAGTTCTTTTTTGAGGAAGAACTTCAGCATAGGGATGTGGTTACGTAACACGTAAGTTTGCGCGGCGATATCGAATCCACTGAGGTGGTTGCTGATCAGTAAATACCAGCTGTTTTTATCGAGTCCTTCGAGCCCTTTGACATCCCACTCAATTTTAGCGATCAAATACAAAATGCCACCGTTGCAGCAGGCCCAAGCCCACATAAAACGGTTCATGACCGCAGTCACCGCATTGCGCGCATTTTGTGCTGGCATCACAAGTTTCACTAATCCGCCAATGCTGATAAGCGAGCCCCAAACGGCGGTATTAATGATCAGCAAGCTTAAGCTCAGAATAAACAACACTGAACCAGGCAGGAAATTCAACATAGTGGCGTTACCTTTATTCTTTATTCGCTTGGCTAGCGAGTTGGCTTAACACTTGATCCTTAGTGAGCCAGAGTTGATTCAGTTGTTCTTGGAAGCCAATTTTAAAATCGCGGTCATTCATATAATCGCCGCGCATTGCAGGATCAATATCGGAGACCTTGATGTGTACTTTAACGCTTGGCAACTTGCCTGTCAGGTAGTCCCAATAGCTCGGTACTGCGTCTGGGTAGTAAATGGAGACATCGACTAGCTTGTGGATCTGTTCACCCATGGCTGATAGCGCGAAGGCCATACCGCCCGCTTTAGGTTTTAGCAAATGTTGGAACTGTGAGTTTTGTTTTTGATGCTTAGCCTTGCTGAAGCGCGTGCCTTCGACAAAGTTCATCACACTCACAGGCTTAGCCTTAAACTTAGCACAGGCTTTACGTGTAATTTCAATGTCTTTGCCCTTTAACTTGGGATTCTTACGCAACTGCGCTGTGCTATAACGGCGCATAAAAGGAAAATCGAGTGCCCACCAAGCTAGGCCTAATACAGGTACAAAAATCAGCTCTTGCTTGAGGAAAAACTTTAAGAAAGGAATTTTTCGGTTAAAAATCCGCTGCAGGATCAGGATATCGACCCAAGACTGGTGGTTGGCAATCACCATATACCACTCTTTAGTGGAAAAGTCGGTGTCACCACTCAGTTCTATTTTAACGGGATGTAAGCAACGCTCAATCACGCCATTGACGCTGATCCAAGCGCTGGCACAAAAATCGAGCACATGACTAGTCGCAGTCCTTAATGGACTGATAGGTATCAGTTTTATAAAACTGATTAACACGATTGGGATAGTCCAAAAGACGGTATTTATAACGTAACCTAAAAATGCAATACAGCCTTTTATCTGTGAAAACAGCATTCCCATCCGAGCCCCCTGACAAAAATTGGAGGCCTATGTTACTCGGTGTAGGCGTTTGGCTCAATCTTAGGCACTGCTGGTCGGTGCATTTGTTCATCTTCACTGTAAAGCTGCTGACTCAATATTGCTGGGATAGTCGTGCGAGCAACCTATCCATAGCACGATAACCCAGTGCTTGGGCAAGATGGCGGCGTTCGGTGTTAGGTGCTTGTTCAAGATCGGCGATAGTGCGGGCGACTCTTTGTATACGATGAAAACTGCGAACCGAAAGGCCAAGCTTCACCACGCTTTGCTCCAAAAATACTAAATCAGCATCACTGAGTCCGCTGAAGCGTTTCAATTGTTTCCCTGTAAGTTCGCTATTGAGCACACCAGCACGGGCGAGTTGTAGCTCACGTGCTAGCTTAACTCGTTTGGCGATATCTTGGCTGGTTTCTGTCTGCGGCGCGGCTTGAGTTAAAGTGCCCGCGGGAAGTTTAGGCACTTCTATGGTCAAGTCGAAACGATCGAGAAACGGACCTGAAAGCCGCGAAAGGTAACGTTGGATTTGTTCAGGGCTGGATCTATGATGGCTATCCAAGTCGCCACTCGGGCTAGGATTCATCGCTGCGATTAATTGGAATCGACTCAAAAATGTCAGTTTAGCGGCGGCGCGGGAAATCACTACTTCGCCGGTTTCCATCGGTTCGCGCAGGCAATCTAAGACTTTACGCGGAAATTCAGCCACTTCATCCAAGAATAATACACCGCGATGGGCGAGGGAGATCTCACCGGGTTTTGGGATACTGCCACCGCCCACGAGGGAGATCGAAGAACTCGTGTGGTGCGGCGCCCTAAATGGTCGCTGTAAAAAATGCTGCGGTTTAATGTCGAGCCCAGCAACGGAATGAATTGCCGCCACTTCTAACGCTTCCTCATAATTGAGCGCGGGCAATAGCGCCATCATGCGGCTGGCAAGCATGGTCTTGCCAGTACCCGGCGGGCCTAGCATCAAGAGGTTGTGGTTACCCGCAGCGGCAATTTCGAGAGCTTGCTTGGCTTGATATTGGCCAATCACATCGCTCAGGCAAGTATGAGACTCGGGTGTCTCTTGGCTTACCCATTCTAACTGTGGCGCCAGTGTGGGCAGTTGGTTTTGCCCTTGTAAATACGCGGCTAGACTTTGCAGATGCGAACCAAATAACACATTGGGATAGCCGACTAGCTCGGCATCGTGGCGGTTATCTAGCGGTAAGACCAAGGCATGGTCTTGGCGCTTCGCCGCGATAATCGCGGGCAATAATCCTTGGCAGTAACGTATGTGCCCTGACAGTGCCAGCTCGCCGACAAACTCGATATTTTTTAAACTGTTAATGGGAATCTGTTCCGAAGCGGCCAATATGCCCACGGCGATGGGTAAGTCGTAGCGGCCACCTTGTTTAGGTAAATCAGCTGGCGCGAGATTGACTGTTATCCGCCGCATTGGAAACTCGAATCCCGCATTGATCAAGGCACTGCGTACTCGCTCACGGGCTTCTTTTACCGAAGCTTCGGGTAAGCCTACAAGATTAAATGCTGGTAAGCCGTTGCTGAGATGCACTTCAACTGTGACTTGAGGAGCTTCGACTCCACAACTGGCTCGGGTATTGACACAGGCTATCGCCATAAACAAATCCTTTTGTTAATTTTTTTGCGCTGAATTTGAGTGTAGCAGTAATTAATGGGAGGGGTTTCCTATCGCCTAGGTCGTTGCCCTTCTCATTAGCAAGCCGTTGACTCCGGCTTTGCTAATCGTGTGATAGGTTTGGCAATTTGCCTTATTTGAAGGTGGCAAATAGTTGATAGAAATGATAAAAAAACAAATATTGGAGTCGTGAGGTAAATATGGATATGTTGTTAGCAGAAAATTCCCCCATTCGTCAGCAGCTGCTAGAGCAAAAGTTGGCGCAGTTTAAAGACCCGCATCTTGCCCATACGCTTTCGGCATTTATTCGAAGTAGTGTCGATCTCTATCCCTGTCCAATCGAAGACTATGGCCAGTTAGGTAATAGCCGACTGGGTGGATTGCCGGATTTGCCTGTTGGCATGGATTATCCGGTGACTTTGGTCGGAAGGGAGGAGATGTTGGATGGCTATGTTGAGAGCTTTGGCCATACCCGCGAGTTTATTAATGAGCATTGGCGGGAGGACTGGCAGGATGATTGGGAGACAGATGAGGCGCATCTTTGGGACTGGGACGAGGCGGTGCAAGCCTTCCGTGTGCCCATGCAATTTATCGCACAGCTCAACTGCAGCGACCTGAAGGCGTTTCAATCTTATTTGCCTCGAGAAGGGCGATTGTTGTTCTTTTTGGAGCGCTGGCGATTCTCGGAAATGCTTCGCGGCCATGTCTATTATGTCGCTGAGGATCAGCAACTGAACTCTGGAAAAGCGATTGCCGAACCTAAGTTCGACGATGCGGTATGTGCAAACTATGAGTATGAAGAGGCTTATCAACTTCAGGGAATTGCCAGCATTAAGATGATAGCCCCTGACATGATTAATAGTGACAACCCGCATTTAGTAAAGTTAGCCAAGGCACGTTTACAAGCGCTACCAGAACCGCAACAAGCTATGGTGCTGGAGGCCTTAGCGGTTGTAGATGATGAATTGGCACCAGAGTGGCAAGATCTGCTCAAGGGCTATGAGCTGATACAATTGAATGAGCACGGGTTTATCCCTGGTCAGATTCTCACTCAATCGCAATGGGCTAATACCGACTGGCAGTCATCCAACTTGCAGGCATTGCTGGTCCCCGAGCAGCCGCTGCCGTATTACAATGGTATCGCCAGCATTAATGGCCATGGAGATAGCCGCTATAAAGCCCCCGAACTCCGCGCCGCGGCTGAGTTAGGCGGCAATGCCGAAGATTATCTGGTGCTGTTCAAAGTCGTCTATAGTGAGCACTCGATGCAGTTGAATTTTATTATCCATCGAGACGATTTAGCGTTAGGAAAATTCGATCGCATTTACTGCATATATGATTATTAGTTCATCGAAAGGTTGGCTACAGCCAACCTTTTTGCTGGGCGATACGGGCTACACAGCAATTGGAGTACACCGAGACGATTGAAGATGTATGTTGCGACCGATTAAAAGAAGAGTCACAAGCACAATTTAGTGCCTTTGAATGAATATGAGTTATAAAGGATTGATTCTGGGAGAAATGATTACGACTGAATAGATTGAGTGCTTGATAGTTATATTTAATTATTTCAATCAGTTAATAGAGGCTGGTTAACCTATGCCATTATATGAGGGCATCGTTGCACAGTCTCATTTGGTTTACCCTCCACTGAAAATCATGGTTCCCCTCCCCACGACCTTGATTCAACTTGAGCGCTAGGCTGCATTAACGTCTGAGTTCTAACTTGTATTCCTTTTAAGTCCCCGTCATTTTCTCCGTGGTTAGGTTGCAAGACTGACCATAAGGCCGCCACTTACCATCCCCATAAACATTCTGCTACTGAGCCACTCGAACTCCTTATACAGACAGGGTGTCGGAATAAATAGTCAGCATATAAAGTATACTTTGTATCATTTTGTGGTTTAATCGAAACATCTGCTGCCGATTTTAGCAACATTTTGGGCGGCGATGCGGTAACAAGGTTGTGAATCGATAATAATAAAGTGACCTCTTGTGAAGGATGACATTTGAGGGAACATGGTCGAGGAGAACTCGCCTATGCGTTCGTGGATGTTAGCGTGTGTGTTTATCTGTACTGCGGGTTTTGGTGGGGCAGCATGGGCAAAACTCGATGTGGTTTTTTTTAATCCTGGGGCTGTCGATGACAGTTTTTGGGGAGATGTCGACCAATTGATGTTGGCGGCATCGACGACACTCGATATTAAACTCGATATCATTCATTCCGATCGCAATCACTTCAAGATGATCACCCAACTCGATGAGTTGTTAGCTTCTGCAAAGGCGTTACCTAATTACGTTATTCTGGTTAATGAAAAACAATCCGCGATAAAAATGCTGCAGGCGCTTTATCCTCACCCTGTCTATGTGCAATTGATTTTAAATGATATTTCCCCTGGCGAGCGTGATGCCTTGCTGCAAGATCCCCATTGGCAAGAATATCTGTTACCCGCCATTATTCCCGATAATTACGCTATTGGTTCGGCGACCGCTAAGGCCTTAATGGACGATTTAGAGGGAAAGGCGGCTAAAGTTCTGTTGATTTCGGGCGATAAATCGACGCCTGCTTCAGTGCTACGTACCCAAGGCGCCAGTGACTATTTCTTTATGCAGTCCAATGCCACTCTGACTCAAACGGTTTATGGCCAATGGAGTGAGGCTGTGGCTTATGGGCAAGCGTTAACCCTGCTGAATCGTTATCCTGATCTGAATGTGATTTGGACCGCCAGTGATCGTATGGCGATTGGGGTGCTTAAGGCATTGAAGGAAAAAGGTTTGGTGTCTGGTAAAGATGTATTTGTCGGTACGATCAATACTTCACCTGAGATTTTACAGCTTTGTCGCCAGCACTCTGTGAGTGTTATTGGTGGCGGGCATTTTTTGGTTGGCGCTTTAGGTTTGGTCGAATTGCAATATTATCAGCAGCATAAAAAATATCTCCCCTATGACAATGTTGCCTTGTTCGGTGTTTTGCAACCAGATTCGGCATTTTATCAAATGTTAGTTGCTCGAGATTGGCCACAGATTTTCCAGTCTCAGATTTTGAATAAGTTGCCACTCAAGGCGTAATAACAGGTGTACATGAAGCATCGTAATCATTCTATTAGCCACAAGATGACGCTGATTATTATTGGGGTGAGCTCGTTTTTTGCTGTGTTAACTATGCTGGTACAGTTGATTTGGAACTATCAGGATAGTATCGATAATGCGACTTCGGATATCCGCGAGTATTCAGAATCTATTTTGCCAAGCGTGGCGAAGTCACTGTGGGACGTCGACCGTAGCTTGTTATCGGATTTGCTCTCTGGACTGGGGATGATGCCATTAGTGTCGAGTGTACATTTAGACAGTATCGATGGCGTCACTATGCATCTGGGTAAACCTTTGTTAACCGATGACGAGTCGCAAACTCTATTTCACTATCCTGTGACCTATCAAGAGCAGTCAATAGCGACTTTGACCGTAGGGTTAGATACCAATCGGCTTTACTACGAGCTGTGGCGGCAGTTGATTTTTATCGTGCTCGGTAATGGGTTAAAGACCCTATTGATGATTTATTTGATTTTGACCTTAGTGCGACTCATGGTGACAGATAGATTGTCGGCACTGGAAGATTTCACTAATAAAATCAATCTTAACTCGTTAAAAAAGTTATCTGTGCCCGAGACGGTAACCGCAAGACCCGATGAAATAGCCCATGTGGCATTGTCACTTAAGGGCATGTATCAAAGGATACGTAATGATCTAGCCATCAATAAACGTCAGCAACGTGCACTGCAACAACAACAGCATTTATTGTCTGACTTGGTCAAAGAACGAACTAAAGAATTAGATTGGCAGTCGCAGTCGAATCAATTATTGGCTGAGATTTCGTTGCAATTTTTGAGCATAGATACCTGCAATGTGGATAAAACCTTAACTGAGGTATGCCACAAAATAGGTCAGTTATTTGATGTTGAAAGGGTGAGTCTTCTCGAATTCCATCAGCAGCATGCCTATTACCGCAGCTTTTGGACCAGTGACTTACACGCAAATAAGGTCCAAGTGATTTCGGTAGATAATATTGCTCAACTGGCTAAAAAATTCGAGACGGAATCGACCTTAGTGATTGAGGATCTTGAGGCGTTAAAGGCTTTTTCACCACAGGAATATGAGGTAATGAAATCCGTGGGGATATGTTCGATTGCCGCCTTTGCGATTAAAAATGCTGGGGAGTTATTGGGATTGCTCTCGCTGTCGACTGTGTCGCGGCCATTAAATTGGAACGCCCAGAAAAAGAATATGCTGACCCAATTCGCCTCCGCATTGAACGAGTTACTGCTACGCGAACAGAAAGAGCGTCAGATGATAGTGCTACAACAAGCGCTGGTTGCCGCGAATAGCCAATTAAAGGTGATGGCTGAAACCGATGAGTTAACTGGCTTAGCTAATAGACGACCCTTTACTGAAAGATTAGCTACTGTGCTACAAGCTAACACTCCAGCGGGATTGTTAATGTTGGATATCGATTATTTCAAATCCTACAACGACACTTATGGTCATCTTGAAGGCGATACTGTGCTCAAGCGAGTGGCAGATGCCTTAGCACAGTGCGATATCCTGCCGCATAATGCTCTATTGGCTCGCATTGGTGGTGAAGAGTTTGCTTTGGTCGTCGAGCAGGTCACGCCAGCACAGTTAACGGCTATTGCTACGCAACTGTGTTATCTCGTTGAGCAACTCAATATTCCCCATCAAGTATCTCCCTTGGCTGTGGTGACGATCAGTATTGGCAGCGTGTTTTTGCCATTAGATAAGATCTCGGGGTTTAAGATGGCCGACGTATTACGCCGCGCCGATGTTTGCCTCTATCGCGCTAAGGATAAAGGTCGCAACAGAGTCGAGGTTGAAGTGATTTAATGGGAGCCGGTTGAAGGTGACGTTACTCTTTCGCCAAGATATCCCAACGCGTTGCTGGATTGGCTACTGAGCTTCAAGAGTCTAGGCTCTATGCTGCAAAATTGGAGACATATTCGGTTAGCATCACCACGCCACAGACGCCCTCAATCATGCTAACTAATTGATAACATTTATGTGAAACATAGCGGTAGATAAGTCGCTAAGATAAAAATTACCCAAGGTGAGGTAATATTAGGCGGCAGATGAGATATAATCTGCCGCCTAATGTCGATTTAGCGATGCACTCTGAGTGACATCCATGCTGCCATTCTGGACGTATTTTACGTAACGCAACTAAGCAAAGCCACGACTGCATAGTCAATTCTATTGGTTTAAATGTACGTTCTAGCAGCTCAATATCAAAGCCACCGCGCTCGGATGTCTAATGCCATCGAGTCGAGTAAAATAATTAAATGCTGTATATTCAGTCGCTTCGACATAAAACATTACTTAAATGATGCAAGTGCATTAGCGCTATGCGTGGGCTGCGAGAGCGGAGTCACGCATAACTCGTGAATTTGCAGATATACTGAGTGCACCCTAAGGATTGTCATCTAAGCGATCATTCATCTTTGGGGTGAAAGTGGTCAATACAATCTTGTTGTGCAGCGACCAGACAAAGCAAACTTTGCTCAAATACAATGAATTCAACTGACTCGCGAGCAATAAAGCGCGAGTTGGTCCTAGTTAGTCCAGTGTTAAATGAAAGGTGTTACATGAGTCTCTTTGATAACGTGATGATTATATTGTGTCTAATCGGCGCGAGTTGTTTTTTCTCTATGTCAGAAATTGCACTTGCCGCTTCACGTAAAATTCGTTTACGTCAGTTAGCCGATGAGGGCGATGCACGAGCAGAAAAAGTGCTGCAGTTACAAGCCGTTCCCGGTAGCTTTTTTACGGTAGTACAAATTGGTCTTAATGCCGTTGCCATCATGGGCGGTATTGTGGGTGAGTCGGCATTTCGGCCTTACTTCTATCAGTTGCTTTCCCCTTTAGTTGCCGAGCCTTGGCTGAGCCAATTGAGCTTTGTTTTATCCTTCATAACGGTAACCAGCGCCTTTATTTTAGTCGCCGATTTAATGCCAAAACGCATTGCCATGGCGATGCCTGAGCCTGTCGCTTTAGCTGTTGTCGGGCCGATGTCTTTCTGTATTGTGCTATTACGCCCATTAGTGTGGTTTTTCAATGGCATGGCGAGTGGTATCTTTAAACTGCTGCAGATCCCAACCGTGCGTAACGATGCCATCACCTCCGACGATATTTATGCCGTCATGAATGCGGGCGCCGAAGCTGGGGTGCTAGATCGCGGTGAGCAACAGATGATGGAAAATGTGTTTGAAATGCAAACCGTTTCTGTGACTTCGGCCATGACGGCCCGTGAAAGCTTAGTGTACTTTTTACTGCAAGACAGTGAAGAAGATATCAAGCGTAAAATTTCTGAAGATCCCCATACTAAGTTCCTCGTCTGCGATGGTCAGTTAGATATGATCAAAGGCTTCGTGGATGCGAAAGAATTGCTGATCCGTGTGATCAACGGTGAGAATATCATCTTAAAAGGCAGTAACTTAATCCATACTTCGCTGATCATTCCCGATACGCTGAGCCTGTCAGAAGCGATGGAATACTTTAAAAATAGTCGCGCCGATTTTGCCGTGGTAATGAACGAATACGCCTTAGTGGTGGGGATTGTCACGACTAACGATCTACAGCGCGCCGTAATGGGGGCTTGGTCATTGCACGAGAGCGAAGAGCAGATCATCGCCCGTGATAGCAACTCTTGGTTAGTCGACGGTGTGACGCCTATTACCGACGTAATGCGCGCCTTTGGTATTGAGGAGTTTCCGCATAATCAGAACTACGAAACCATTGCTGGTTTTATGATGTATATGCTGCGTAAAATCCCTAAGCGTACGGATTTCGTGAACTATGCGGGCTATAAATTTGAGGTGGTCGATATCGATTCGTACAAGGTCGATCAGCTATTGGTGACCCGTATCGATCCTATTGATAAGCTCAACTCGCCGGATGTGTAATCCTGTCATCTTGTGTTGATTGCCTGGCGATAGAAATCCTGTGGCAATAGCTCGTTAGCACCAATTTGATCGCAACTGTTCGATAGTGAAGCGGTTCTCTTTAGCTAATTTTTTAGTTTTTTGAGAGCCGTTTCGGTTTTCTATCTCGTTGAAACTCTTCACTCGCACTTTTATTTTGTATTACTTTCCTCGTTTAAATCACATCCAAAAACGCATTAACGATGGGATCGTCAAGCCGTTTCACTTTGCAGCAGCAACCTAACTCGAACGGTGGAATCGCAACCGGCGACGAGAGCAGCTGAATGCGATCACGCACTGGGCTGTTATTGATCACCACTTCTGGGCTCATGCTCACGCCACAACCTAACGCTACCATAGAGGCGATCGCTTCTTGGCCCGACACTTGGGCGTAAATATTAGGGCTGATGCCCATTTGTTTGAACCAGTTATCGGCGCGGCGCCGTCCTGGGCCGTGATCTGGGATGATAAAGGGTACGCTCGACCAATCGATGGGCGTTTGACTCACTTGTTGCTGTACTGCACAGCGGATCGTCGGTGCGATAATCGACAGTGGCACATCGTCGATTTTGGCAAAATGTAAGCTGCTGGGGAAAGGATCGGGCAGGGCGGCGATGGCGATATCGGCGCGATTCTGCTGCACTTCTGCTAGCGCGTTGGCTGCATCTCCCGTGGTTAAGGCGATTTCGACGAAGGGATGCTCTTGGCGGAATAGATCCAATAAACCCGGTAAATGACTGTAGGCGGCAGTGACCGAGCAATACAGATTCAGCCGACCGCGCAGCACGTCCTGCTTGAGATCGATACTGTGCTTGAGCGTGCTCCAATGGTTCAAGGTCTGCTCGGCGAAGCGCTTAAACTCGTGTCCCGCGTGGGTTAAGGTCACGCTGCGATTATCCCGCTCTAACAACTTAGCGTTCACTTCCTCTTCTAATCTTTGCAGGGCTCGGCTTAAGGTCGATGGGCTCACATGCATCTGCTCCGCGGTCTTGGCGAAGTGCAAACTGTCACATAAGTGCAGGTACAATTTGAGGGTACGAATATCCATAACTTATCCTGTTTAGCCTGAGCTTGAGTGCTGCATATTGCCGCCGATGTTACTGAGCGTTATTGCGGCTGACGTTGCGAATAATGCAATATGAAGTTCCGAATATATCATTTTAAGCAATGATAAGCATGGGTTATAGTGATTTCAATCACAACCAAGTCGTAACATTATGTTAGTTTGGTTGCGTCCAAAATTTCTGACTTATAGGTGGTATATCAGATGGCTAACTATTTTAACTCTCTGAATTTACGTCAACAATTAGCACAGCTTGGCCAATGTCGTTTCATGGATCGTTCTGAGTTTAGCGACGGCTGTAACTACATCAAAGATTGGAATATTGTTATTTTAGGTTGTGGTGCTCAAGGTCTTAACCAAGGCTTGAACATGCGTGATTCGGGTCTGAATATCTCTTTTGCCCTGCGTCCTGAAGCGATTGAACAGAAACGTGCCTCATGGCAAAAAGCAACCGATAACGGTTTCCGTGTCGGTACCTTTGAAGAATTAATCCCTGCGGCGGATCTGGTTCTTAATCTGACGCCGGACAAACAGCATTCAAACGTGGTTAACGCAGTTATGCCACTGATGAAGCAAGGCTCTACCTTGTCTTACTCACACGGCTTCAACATTGTTGAAGAGGGTATGCAAGTTCGTTCCGACATCACTGTGGTGATGGTTGCGCCTAAGTGCCCTGGTACTGAAGTGCGTGAAGAATACAAACGTGGTTTTGGTGTGCCTACCCTTATCGCTGTTCACCCAGAAAACGATCCAAACGGTGACGGTTTAGAGATTGCTAAAGCCTATGCTAGCGCAACGGGTGGAGACAGAGCCGGTGTTTTACTGTCGTCTTTCATCGCAGAAGTGAAGTCGGATCTGATGGGCGAGCAAACCATTCTGTGCGGTATGTTGCAGACGGGTGCCATCTTAGGTTACGAGAAAATGATCGCCGATGGCGTTGAGCCAGGCTATGCGGCCAAGCTTATCCAGCAAGGTTGGGAAACGGTCACTGAAGCGCTGAAACACGGCGGCATCACTAACATGATGGACCGTTTGTCTAATCCAGCCAAGATTAAAGCATTTGAAATTGCAGAAGATTTAAAAGAAATTCTGCAACCATTATTTGAAAAGCACATGGATGACATCATCAGCGGCGAATTCTCACGCACTATGATGGAAGACTGGGCAAACGATGATGCGAACTTACTGCGTTGGAGAGCCGAAACTGGCGAAACAGGTTTCGAAAATGCGCCCGTATCGAGCGAGCATATCGACGAACAAACCTATTTCGACAAAGGTATTTTCCTTGTTGCTATGATCAAAGCGGGTGTGGAACTGGCGTTCGATACTATGGTGTCTGCGGGTATTGTGGAAGAGTCGGCTTATTACGAGTCACTGCATGAAACCCCACTGATCGCTAACACGATTGCTCGTAAGCGTTTGTACGAAATGAACGTAGTGATTTCAGACACAGCCGAATACGGTTGCTACCTGTTCAATCACGCTGCCGTACCTATGCTGCGTGACTATGTTAATGCCATGTCATCTGAGTATTTAGGTGCTGGCCTGAAAGACAGCGCAACCGGTGTCGACAACCTAACGCTCATCGCTGTTAACGAAGCGATTCGTGAAACGGCAGTGGAATATGTTGGCGCTGAGCTTCGCGGTTACATGACTGATATGAAGAGCATTGTTGAGGCTTAAGTGATAGTGAGTTAAGCCCAGCATTGGGGGAGAGGGTTGAGACTCAAAGGACTTGGGTCTCAGCTCAGTTCCCAAGCAAGCTCAAGATAGTGAAACGCGCATCTTGAGCTTGCTTAGTGATGAATCAGTTTAGTGAGAAACAATTTTTTCCTGTTCAGTGGGTTGTCGAGCGGGCAAAAACGACACAGTTAGTGAGTCTATCGTTAAGTAGGTGAATCGCGCCGACTGAGGCTCAACAGTTAACGTTTTACTTTGTTGTTTTGCATTGTCTCGGCAGGGAAGCTGAATTTTTTTTGACAAAAGATATTTTTTATTGTGTTTGGCCGTTGCTTTATGGTAAAGCTAATAGCTCGCGCTAGGGCAAAGCCCAAAGCGATACTAACTTTCATTCAATACCCAAATTTTAGAAACACCGATTAGGAATCCATATTGATGTTTAACCAAGCTGCCAAGCTCATTCTCGTGATTATTACCGTCGTGATTATTAAATCACAGCGGGGGCGGCGCATGGCGAACTGATAGACCTAAAAGGTTAAAAGTTTCGAAAGAACCCCCCGCTCCGAAAGGACCGGGGGGTTCTTCGTTTCAGGGCCTAGAGCAAGGTCCTAAGCTTCGAAAGAGTAAAAAATTAGCGTCGATTTTCGGCAATTCAGGACTAACGTAGCGAGAGAGAATATGGAACCAGGGCAGATGATCAGAGGTGCAGACGCGGTAATCAAAGTGTTAGCAGCACATGGAGTCACCACAGTGTTTGGTTACCCAGGTGGTGCCATTATGCCAATATACGATGCCCTCTATGGAAGCCCTGTTGAACATCTCTTAAGCCGTCACGAACAAGGCGCCGCCTTTGCCGCCGTAGGATACGCAAGAGCCAGCGGTAAAACCGGCGTGTGCTTCGCGACCTCAGGCCCAGGCGCGACTAACCTTATCACCTCGCTTGCCGATGCGTTGTTAGATTCAGTGCCTATCGTGGCCATCACAGGCCAAGTCTCCACCGCCGTTATCGGCACTGATGCGTTTCAAGAAATCGATGTGCTGGGCATGTCACTGAGCTGCACTAAGCACAGTTTTATGGTGACAAACATCAACGATCTTATCCCAACCTTATATCAAGCCTTCGAAATCGCCGCATCCGGCCGCCCTGGCCCTGTGTTGGTCGATATCCCGAAGGATATCCAACTCGCTCACCTCGAATACCGTACACCTTTGCTGGCCGTCATGAACGAACCCCAAGCCGAGATGAGTGATATCGAGGCCGCCCGTGCGCTGTTGGCAGAAGCGAAACAACCTATGTTGTATGTCGGCGGCGGTGTGGGCATGGCGGGCGCGGTCGATCAACTGCGTGAGTTTATCAAAGTAACGGGTATACCTTCGGTCGCGACCTTGAAGGGGCTGGGCAGTATCGCCCACGGCACGCCAGGTTACTTAGGCATGTTAGGCATGCATGGTGGCAAGGCGGCTAACTTAGCGGTACAGGATTGTGATTTGCTGATCGTGGTTGGCGCCCGTTTCGATGACAGAGTCACCGGCCGTTTAGCGAGCTTTGCCGACAAGGCCAAAGTGATCCATTTAGACATAGACGCCGCTGAGCTGGGCAAGTTACGTATGCCAGAGGTGGCAATCGCCGGTGACTTACGCCAAATCCTCCCCGCCTTAGCCATGTCGATGAACATTACGCCTTGGCAGGCTGAAGTGGAGCATTTATGTCGTAAGCATCAATGGGATTATCAACACCCCGGCAGTTTGATTTACGCCCCTGCGCTGCTGCGCCGTTTAGCCAATAAGTTACCCGAGGACAATGTTGTTTGTTGCGATGTGGGCCAGCACCAAATGTGGGTTGCCCAGCATATGTGGTTCCGCCGCCCTGAAGATCATCTGTCCAGCGCGGGCTTAGGCACTATGGGCTTTGGCTTACCCGCCGCCATTGGTGCGCAAGTGGCGCGTCCCGATGCGACTGTGGTGACTGTCTCTGGCGACGGTTCTTTTATGATGAATGTGCAGGAGCTGACCACCATCAAACGCCGTAAGCTGCCGGTGAAAATCGTGCTGGTTGATAACCAAAAGCTTGGCATGGTGAAGCAGTGGCAGCAGCTATTCTTTGAAGAGCGCTATAGCGAAACGGATTTATCCGATAACCCCGATTTTGTGCAATTGGCCTCCGCTTTTGATATTCCCGGCCGCACGATTTTTTCTTCCGATGAAGTGGAAGAAGCCTTAACCGAAATGTTAGCGGCTAAGGGTCCGTATTTGTTACACGTTGCAATCGACGATGCTTTTAACGTTTGGCCACTGGTGCCCCCCGGCGCATCAAACAGCGATATGATGGACGAAATGGAGAAACAAACATGATCCACTCTCTGGAATTAACGGTTCAACAACGCCCCGAAGTGCTTGAGCGTGTTTTGCGCGTGACTCGCCATCGTGGCTTTAGGATTACCCAAATGCAGATGCGCATGAATGACGACGCTAGCCTGTCGCTGGATATGGAGGTCGATAGCGAACGTGCCATCGAACTGTTAAGTAATCAGCTGAATAAACTGATTGATGTGACCCAGTGTAAGGTATTGTTACCGCTGAGCTTGCAACAAACGGCGAATGCTTAAGTATTCGCCCTGTGAATTAAGAATACGATTTTCGATTTGAGATAAAGGATACAGTCAATGCCAAAGTTACGTTCAGCTACCAGTACCGAAGGCCGCAATATGGCGGGTGCCCGTGCGCTATGGCGCGCCACAGGGGTGAAAGACAATGATTTTGGTAAGCCAATTATCGCCATTGCTAACTCCTTTACTCAGTTTGTACCGGGCCATGTGCACTTAAAAGACATGGGCTCACTGGTGGCGAGCGCCATCGAAGAAGCGGGCGGTATCGCCAAAGAATTCAATACGATCGCAGTCGATGATGGTATCGCCATGGGCCACGGCGGCATGCTTTACAGTCTGCCATCGCGCGAGCTTATCGCCGACAGTGTGGAATACATGGTTAATGCCCACTGCGCCGATGCTTTAGTGTGTATCTCCAACTGCGACAAGATCACACCTGGCATGTTGATGGCGGCGCTGCGCCTCAATATTCCCGTCGTGTTTGTCTCTGGTGGACCGATGGAAGCGGGTAAAACTAAGCTGTCGGATAAACTCATCAAGCTCGACTTAGTCGATGCTATGGTGGCGGGCGCCGATTCGAACGTGAGCGATGAAGACAGTGCCAAAATCGAGCGTAGTGCGTGCCCAACTTGTGGCTCTTGTTCGGGCATGTTTACCGCCAACTCAATGAACTGTTTAACCGAAGCCCTAGGATTATCGCTGCCGGGTAATGGCTCTATGCTAGCAACCCACGCGGATCGCCGCGAGCTGTTTTTGGAAGCGGGGCGCCGCGTGATGGCGCTGGCAAAACGTTATTATCATCAAGATGATGAATCGGCATTACCACGCAATATCGCCAACTTCAAAGCCTTCGAAAATGCCATGACCTTAGATATCGCCATGGGCGGTTCATCTAATACTGTATTGCATTTATTGGCCGCCGCGCAGGAAGCCGATGTTGATTTTACCATGGCGGATATTGACCGTATGTCACGCCTTGTGCCGCACCTTTGTAAGGTTGCGCCATCGACGCCTAAATACCATATGGAAGACGTGCACCGTGCGGGCGGCGTGATGGGGATTTTAGGTGAGCTAGACAGAGCCGGATTACTGCATACCGATGTGTTCCATGTGGCGGCCGATGAAGGTGGCAATTTGAAGTCTGTATTGGCGAAATACGATGTGATGCAGACGCAAGATGAAAAAGTAAAACATTTCTTTATGGCGGGACCTGCGGGCATTCCGACCACTAAAGCCTTTAGCCAAGATTGTCGCTGGCCGTCACTGGATAATGACAGACAAGAAGGCTGTATCCGTAGCCGCGAGTTTGCCTTCAGCCAAGAGGGCGGTCTTGCCGTATTGTCGGGTAATGTGGCCGAAAACGGCTGTATCGTTAAAACTGCGGGCGTAGATGAATCTAATCTGACCTTCATCGGCTCGGCGCGCGTTTATGAAAGCCAAGATGATGCAGTGGCGGGCATTTTAGGCGGTGAAGTGGTGGCGGGTGATGTGGTGGTTATCCGTTACGAAGGCCCGAAAGGTGGCCCGGGTATGCAAGAAATGTTGTATCCAACCAGTTACTTAAAATCACGTGGTTTAGGCAAGGCCTGCGCGCTGATAACCGACGGTCGTTTCTCTGGTGGTACTTCAGGTTTATCTATCGGCCACGTCTCACCCGAAGCGGCCGCTGGCGGCACAATCGCCTTGATTGAAAATGGCGATCGTATCGAAATTGATATACCAAAGCGCAGCATCAAGCTGGCGGTAAGCGATGCTGAACTCAATGCTCGCCGTGAAAAAATGCACAGTCTTGGCCCAATGGCGTGGAAACCAATTGGTCGCCAACGTTATGTGTCACTCGCACTTAAGGCCTACGCCATGCTAGCCACCAGTGCCGACAAGGGCGCGGTGCGCGATCGCAGTAAACTGGAGGACTAATTATGTTTACTGCATCTATGTTGCCACTTGCATCGCAAACTCAGGCGGATTTAACTCATTTTCAGTTGGCACAAAGCTATCTGCAAAAAATCCTGTTGTCATCTGTGTATGACATAGCGAAAGTGACGCCGCTTTCCAGCATGAACAAGTTATCGGCGCGTTTGGGTTGTCAGGTATTTTTGAAGCGCGAAGATATGCAGCCAGTGCATTCCTTCAAGTTACGCGGTGCCTATAACCGTATCGCCCAGCTGACGAAAGAAGAATGTCAGCGCGGTGTGGTGTGTGCTTCAGCAGGCAATCATGCTCAGGGTGTGGCGATGTCAGCGGCGAGTCGCGGTGTGGATGCTGTGATTGTGATGCCTGAGACGACGCCCGATATTAAAGTCGATGCGGTGCGCCGTTTAGGTGGCAACGTGGTATTGCACGGCCAAGCCTTCGATCAAGCCAATGGTTTTGCGATGGCGATGGCCAAAGAAGAGGGCCGAGTCTATATCGCGCCCTTCGATGATGAAGCGGTGATCGCAGGCCAAGGCACTATCGCCCAAGAGATGTTGCAGCAGCAGCGCGATCTTGAAGTGGTATTTGTGCCCGTGGGCGGTGGCGGTTTAATCGCGGGTATCGCAGCCTATTACAAGGCGGTGATGCCGCAGGTGAAAATTGTCGGCGTCGAGCCAGAAGATGCCGCTTGTTTAAAGGCGGCGATGGAAGCGGGCGAGCCGGTGACGCTGGCGCAAGTCGGTTTATTTGCCGATGGCGTGGCGGTTAAACGTATCGGCACTGAGCCGTTTCGAGTCGCGAAACTTTATGTCGATGAAGTAGTGACTGTCACTTCGGATGAAATCTGCGCTGCGGTGAAAGATATCTTCGAAGACACCCGTGCGATCGCCGAACCCGCAGGGGCCTTGTCCTTAGCTGGGCTTAAAAAATATATCAGCGCTAATGCCCATGGTGATTGCGGCAATGGTGAGAAGGTCGCCGCGATTTTAAGTGGCGCGAATGTGAATTTCCACAGTCTGCGTTATGTGTCGGAACGCTGCGAACTCGGTGAGCAGAAAGAAGCGGTACTGGCGGTGAAAGTCCCTGAGCGTCCTGGAAGTTTCTTAACATTCTGTGAGTTGCTCGATAAGCGGGTGATGACAGAGTTTAACTATCGTTTCAGTAGTCGTGATCTTGCCGTGGTGTTTGCCGGCATTCGCTTAAGCCGAGGCCAAGGTGAGCTAGAACAAATCATTGCCACCTTAGAGGCTAATGGTTTTGAAGTTCAGGATTTATCCGGGGATGAAACCGCGAAATTGCATGTGCGTTATATGGTCGGTGGTCATCCACCAGAGCCTTTAGAGGAGCGTTTATTTAGCTTTGAGTTTCCTGAACATCCCGGTGCGCTGCTGAAGTTTTTAACGACCTTGCAGAGCAAATGGAACATTAGTCTGTTCCATTATCGCAACCACGGCGCGGCCTTTGGCCGAGTGCTGGCGGGGTTTGAAGTACCTGCGAGTGATGCCTTGCCGTTCCAACAGTTTTTAACTGAGCTGGGTTTCGTCTATCAAGAGGAAACCCAAAGTCCTGCCTATCAGCTGTTTTTAAATGCGGGTAACGGCAACAAGGCATTACAACCTTAGCGGATAGTTATGTTAGTCATAACTAAGGCTAAAGGAGGAGCGCACAGGCGCTCCTTTTTGTGGTAGTTTTGTAGACTTAATACTCTAGCCGCCGATTAGCGCGCCACAGTTAAGTCGCTGACTTAATCCGCTGACGATTGGCTAACGAATAATAACTAGACTTCGACCTACACCTACACGCATTAAGGAGACATGATGTTACCAGCACCGCGTTTTACCGCTTTTAATCCTCCTCGCCGTATTTTAATGGGCCCTGGCCCGTCGGATGTTTATCCCGAAGTGCTTGCGGCGCAGTCCAGACCTACGGTTGGCCACTTAGATCCGCTGTTTGTGGGCATGATGGATGAGCTTAAGAGTCTGATCCAATACGCCTTCCAAACTAAAAACGAAATGACCATGGCGGTATCAGCGCCGGGCAGTGCGGGCATGGAAACCTGTTTCGTTAACTTAGTCGAGCCGGGTGAGAAGGTGATTGTCTGCCGTAACGGTGTGTTTGGTGAGCGTATGCGCCAAAACGTCGAGCGTATGGGCGCCATTGCCGTGCTGGTGGACAATGAGTGGGGCACACCTGTTGATCCTGCTGCGGTTGAAGCGGCACTGAAAGCCAATCCCGATGCCAAATTTTTAGCCTTTGTGCACGCCGAAACCTCAACTGGCGCCTTGTCCGATGCCAAAACTCTGTGCGCATTAGCCAAAACCTATGGTTGTTTGAGCATAGTTGATGCGGTGACTTCCCTTGGCGGCGTTGAGTTAAGAGTCGATGAATGGGGCATAGATGCTATTTATTCTGGCAGCCAAAAGTGTCTCTCCTGTGTACCGGGTTTATCGCCTGTGTCTTTCTCGCCTGCTGCCGTCGAAAAACTCAAGAATCGCAAGACCCCAGTGCAAAGTTGGTTCCTCGATCAAAGCTTAGTGATGGCCTATTGGACCAGCGCGGGCGGCAAGCGCAGTTACCATCACACTGCGCCAGTGAATGCGCTTTATGCACTGCATGAATCCCTGCGTATTTTAGCGGCCGAAGGCTTAGAGAATGCGTGGCAACGCCATCATGACATGCACTTAGTGCTGCGTGCTGGGCTGGAAAAGTTAGGGCTAAATTTTGTGGTGGCCGAAGATTCGCGTCTGCCACAACTTAACGCAGTTTACATCCACGCTGGAGTCGATGATGCCGCGGTGCGGACTCGTTTGCTCAAAGATTACAATCTCGAAATCGGCGCCGGCCTTGGCGCCCTTGCGGGCAAAGCATGGCGCATTGGCCTCATGGGTTTTGGTGCCCGTCGCGAAAATGTCGCCTTATGCCTCAAGGCATTAGAAGAGGTGTTGAACTAATATGCCAAGATTACGCCTTGCCTTTTGCGGGCTAATGATCGCTTTGCTCAGTGCCTGCTCGGTGAATAATACGAGCAATGTCTCCTGCGATTTTGTGCGCGGAACCAACAATAATCAAAGCATGCGCGACGCGAGCGGCCACGATACGGGCAGCGCCGATGAGCGGCAAAAAGATGTCGGTATCGGCTTCTTGAATGTCATCTTCGGCGGCATCAGCCGAGCACTTTCTTCCGATGATTCATCGGATGGAAAGTGTTTGTAACTTAGTTAGTTTTAGTGGTTTTGATTAAACGAAAATCCCCGAAATGCGGGGATTTTTTAATTTTGTTAATAAAGTCGCTTTTGGCAGCAGGTAATATTGATTTAGCACTGTCATTCCACTGACTCGCCGACTTTAGTTTAAAAAATAAGTTGACCCTATCGGCCCTACGGCGGTATCTGCTGTATATGGCTAGATTTATAACAAGACTAGAATGTCGCAATCATATGGATGTGAATGAGCGAGCATGTAGCCAATGGTCACTTCCACGACAGTGCTTAATCCCGTTAAACCCTTGGTATGCCTGATAGTCTGTTATTTATAATTATGCATTCCGAGAATTTAATACCGAGAATTTAACAATGGGTGGCTCGTTAAGCTTTTTTGACTTGCGGAGGAATATTATGGCTAGCAACAGAGTAAAACGATGTTTTAAATAAATTTAAGTTTGCGCTAATGCTTTCTTAGAGACATTAAACTTTTAACCTATTACATGGTAGTGATTTTGAGTACAAATCTACAGCCATTTTTTATTGTGCAATCAGATCCTGATGGTAAGGGAATACCGTATTTTATGGATAAACATTGGACTCCTGAGCTACCTGACTATGAGTTTTATGACTCACCACCATGTGAGGTTGATTTTTTAAATGCTTATTCTCTTAAAGCAAAAACATATCAACTGAATGGTGATTATTTGGTTGATGAAAATTTAGTTTCTAATGAAATGTTATACTTGTGTGAAAAATTAAAGGTTAAGTGTATTCGTATTCCTGTCGATATTAACTTGCATCAAGGATTTCGTCTGCAGAAAAAGTACTTTTTATTTTTTCCACTAAGTTATTTGTCTATCTTAGATAAGGATGAGTCCACTTATACTATCTCGATTGACTTAGATTCTGGAAAATTGAACACGCAAGAGGAACGTGGGTTAAAGAAGACATATTATGAGTCTATAGATAAATTTAAAATAAAGAATAATGTTCGTGAACATTTATTCTTTTGTAACGAGATAGCGGCTTCTGTATGTTCTATTCAGTTTAAAAACGAGTACGAGGCTCTTGGTTTGATGGGTGTGGTTTTTAAGGAAATAAATGATAATTATCAGTATTCTGCATGGGACTGAGTGCCTCATAAAATGATAATGTTGAAGCTAAGTACAAGGAGTGAATAATGGACTGGATTGAGTTAGAAGAAAAATGCTTTGAAATTACATACGATACAATCAAGATGTTATTGTTAGAAAATAAAGATGAGGCATTCTATGCGGTATCTCTTTACACTGACAGTAGTGCCATGTCAGCATCATTAAGTGCTAGCTCTGAGGGTAAGCTTAAAAGCATTCTCGCTGCTGAAGAAGATCAGAGCATAGAGTGTGAACATTACTATAGATGGGCAGTATCTGAGTGGTTTTATGACGGATATAATGCGGGAGCCTTCTGCAAAATAAGTAAGATGCTTCGAGAGGACTCATCTCGAGAAATAAACTTTGAAAATTTTAAAAATGAACTAATTAAGACATTATCAAATGTACTAATCAGAATAAAAAGAGAACTGTCTCTTGAGCTAAATTCGACAGTGTGTTTTGTTTCAATTACTGACGATGATGAGTCTGAGGGAATAGAAAACTCTTCTGCAAAATTAATAAACGATACACCACTTTTAATGGCATTTATTTCAAGATTTGACTAATTAACTGTACAGGTTTATCTATTAAAATAGAAGCTAAGTATCTTTTTGAAAAGATGACAAAGATGAAAAATATAGGACAAACGCATCTTTTCTTCATGGCGATTATTCTAAATCTTGATTCAAAAGATATGACTGCTGAGATGGTCACCTTTGTCTGGACTTCGGTTTGGGTAGTTCAGGCTATCAGAATGTACGGCAGTTTATGGGATTAAGCACTGGCATGTAAGTGACTGTTGGCGGCATGGTCGCTCATTCACATCCATGTGATCGCGACATTTGCACTTCCGTATGCAGCAGATGCCGTCGTCGAGCCCGCAGGGATGACTTATTTTTAAACCAAAGTTGGCGCGTCACTGGAATGACAGTGCTAATCGCAACTCACTAAATATGCACAGGACAATCAGCCTTCGCTTTTTGCTAATTGACATATAATGTCATCCCGCTATTATGGCAGCACCTCAGATTACACGAACAAGATCCTATAAATGAAAAAGTTATTTATTATGCTGGCGATGATTTTTGCGGTTAGCTTAGTTACTAGCCCAGTCGTTGAAGCGAAAAAATTCGGCGGTAGTAAATCTATCGGCAAAAGCCATCAAACGGCTCCGGCTCAACCAGTGGCGACCAACACACCGACTACGGCGCCAGCGGGAGCACCGGGCAAAAAAGGTATGATGGGCGGCATGTTAGGCGGTTTATTAGCAGGTGGCTTATTGGCTGCGCTGTTTATGGGCGGTGGTTTTGAAAATATTCAAATCATGGATATTTTGATTATCGGTTTGCTGGCATTCGTGCTATTCAAAATCGTCCGTACTGTGATGGCCTCAAAAGCGGGGGCGCAGCAAAGACCAGCCTATGCGGGTGCTGGCCAACCCAATCCGAATATGCAGCGTCAACAGACTGAACAAACAGGTTTTGCCACCAATGCAAACAGCGGCAGCAATGGTTTTGGCCAAGCGACAAGCGCAGTTCCCTTCGATTTGCCTGCCGGTTTTGATTTACCCGGCTTTTTGGAAGGCGCTCGCAGTCATTACAAAACCCTGCAATTGGCGTGGAATGAAAACGATCTAAGCAAAATCCAAGAGTATGTTTCTATTGATCTTTACAATGAACTCAGCAACCAACGTCGCGAGTTAGTTGGCGATCAGCACACAGAAGTGATGTTTTTGGATGCAGAACTGGTCCGCGCCACGCACAATGCCAATCTTGCGGAAGTGAGTGTTAAATTTAGCGGCCGCTACCGCGATACTGTTGAAGGCGTAGAAGAGGACATTAAGGAAATCTGGCATTTGGAGCGTAACGTAACACAAGCCAACTCACCTTGGTTAATTGTGGGTATCGAACAGTAATCAGCCCAGTGTTTAAAGCAGCCTTAATCTCTTAAGGCTGCTGTTTACATCCCCTTTCGTTTCAATCCAGCCTTCCCTCAGTAGTTCAACGTTATTGATTGAAAAAGCGCTTATCATTACTTTGACTGTTTTACTGGCTAGACAGTCGTTGCGTGACGAGTTGTAATTAAGTTACTTACTATGAGGGCTATTATTTATAGATTGTATTTTATAGCGCTAATTTTTCGTTAAGTTGAGGTGCTAATATATGGAGAAATAAGGTGGAGGCCAAAATCAGTTAAACCTTGTACTATTCCTAATTGAATTACAAATACTACTAATGTAAAAGTTAAACCTTTACCAAAGGATAGTTGAAAAATCTTGCTGTAAACTACTGATATTGCAATATATGTCACAATTAGTCCAAACAATCCTTTGATGGCAATAACTATTGTAAATGCTAGTATTGTTCCAATCGAAACGGCTAAACCACAATGTATAATAGTTTTATTTTCTGCTTCAAATAATTCAGCTCCAATTTTTACTGGAACAATCGTTATTAATATCAAGATGATCCACGCTAGCATAATAAAATCCATTTTATATGAAAATCTATTACAAAATTAATCTGCAACGTTTAAAGGCAATAAATTTCAATTGCTCTCATTGAGGGCTGATTATACTTATACAAAAATAAAGTGCTATACCTTATGTGTTTTTTAAGGTGGTTGGCATTATATATTTAAACAGAATAAAAGGGGGGGGCTTAGTTTTTTGATTGTGAGCTAACAATCCCCGAATTCAGCGTGGATTGTTAGCTTTTGGAAAGAGGTTATACAAATTGTCTGATGGCTATGGCGATAATCAGCACTGGGCAAATATACTTCACATACTTTGGCCAAATGCGCCAGAAAAGTCCTGTGCTATCGACACCTTCTTGCCCACGAATTACCTTGAGCAGCTGGGTTTGGCGCCAAATCCAACCTAAGTAAACCGCAATACCGAGGGCGACCAGCGGCTGGGCGATTTGGGTGGTCAGCATTATAGTGAAACTAAATAGCGTCTCAAAAAATACCGCCAGTAATAAGGATAATGAGGTCAACAATAGGCCGATGATCAAGGTGGCGCGTTGACGGCTGAGTCCGAACTTTTGCATCACATAACTCGTCGGCACTTCGGCGATGGATATGGCCGAGGTTAAACCTGCGATGATCAGCAGAATAAAGAAAATCACGCTGATGATGAGGTTGGCCGTATCGCCTAAGGTCGAAAATAACGCGGGTAAGACAGTAAACACCAATGCATCCGAATCGAGTAATTTGCCCTCAGCGTTAAAAATCTGCACGCCATTGTGCTGGGCGACATACATGGCTGGGATGATTAAAAAGGCGGCGAGAAAGGCGATACCGCTGTCGGTAAAGGCAACCCAGACGGTCAGCTTGGCAATATTCTCTTTTTGGCTCAGATAACTGCCGTACACCATCATGGCACCTGTGCCTATGGTAAGGGAGAAGAAGGTTTGTCCGAGCGCGCTGATCAAGGTATCTGGCGCCAGTGCCTTGGTAAAGTTAGGTGTTAGTAGCGCGCTTATCCCTTCGCTCGCACCATTTAGGGTGAAGATATACGCCACGCCCGCGATCAGCATGATCAGTAATAACGGCATTAAGCGTTTCGACCATTTTTCTATGCCTTCTTGCACGCCTTGCAGTAATACCAGAAACACCAGCGTGCTGAAGATCAGTGTAAACACCAGATTACGTGACAGCGAAAAATCCACTAGCCAAGCGGCGGTATCATTCGAGCCAAAGGCTGTGGCGATTGGCGCGATGGCAAAGCTGACAAACCAGCCAGAGAGAATACTGTAGAAGGTATAAATCAATCCCGCTGTCACTATGGAAAGCAAACCTATGGTCTTGCCTAAACCGCGGGTGAGCGAGTTGAAGCCGAGTTTGCCCATGGCATCGGCGGGGTTGGTTTGCCCGTGGCGACCTATCATGAGTTCGGCCATCAGCATGGGAATGCCTAGGATGAAAATCAGCACTAGGTACACAAGTAGAAAGGCGCCGCCACCATGGGTGGCCGCTTGGGTGGGGAATCCCCAAATATTGCCGACGCCAACGGCGCTACCTGCGGCCGCCATGATAAAACCTAAGCGTGAGCTGAAGTGGTTAGTTGAACTTGTATTGGCCGATTGCATTGTGCCTCCCGTAAAAAGAAGGCGTATCTTAGGCGGATAAATTAGGATTTCAACGCAATTTTAGTGCGTTAATTTGGTGTTAATTGGCAATAATTTATCGGTTTTTGGCTATAAGTTAATGTTGTGTGCCGCTTATCTGTTTTGTGCGAGATTTTATTGCTATCAGGTGCGACTGATGGTCGAGATTTGGCGAATCATTGCGATGATAAAAATTCATTGAATTGTGATCTTATGGTCAAAAAATACCGTATGGCAGATGTCTAATGGCTATTTTGTGCTATGACTGTTACTTGTGCCTCTGTCTTGTTTGCGGTGTTTGCCGTGACTGTTGGCTTATGCTTGAATGTTGACGTGCCCTAAGGGAATGGCCGTGTGGTCCTTAACCTTTTTGAGGACAAAGCTGGAATGCACCCCTGCGATATGCACGTTGGTCGTGAGTTTATCTAACAGGAAAGTGCGAAAGTGCGCCATATCTTGTACTAGCACTTTAAGTTGGTAGTCGGCCTCTGAGCCCGTGATCAGCGCGCATTCTTGGACTTCTTCGTAGGCGAGTGCATTGGTTTCAAATTGATTGAGAATCGCCGGCGTATGTTTCTCCATTCGAACATGGATATACGCGGTCAAATGCAGGTTGAACTTATCCGCCGACAGACGCGTTGCATAATCGGCAATATAACCCGCTTCTTCTAAGGCTTTAACACGGCGCGAGCAAGGAGATGGCGATAGTCCGACTTTATTGGCCAGTTCGAGATTCGATAATCTGCCGTGGGTTTGCAGTAAGCGCAGAATCGTTAAATCGAGTTGATCGAGTTTGTAGGGGTGAGTGTCTGTCATCGAAAGCTTAGGGTTAACTGAGTCAGCCTCTAGTTTGCCAGTCTTAGCGGACTTTGCCAAAAATCTTGATCAAATGAGATATTTTAAAGGTTGTGACAGTGATAACGGATAGAGATTTTGGGAGTCGCGCTGTTTTGAACTCCCGTTATTTACCGCTATTGTTATGATACTAATAAGAGTGAGACACTGTATGCGCTTGAGTTTGTTGCTAATCTGCTTATTCATATTACCGACTTATGTATTTTCTGCATCGTTAACCATTGGTAGTGCTCTAAATCGACCGCCTTATATTATCGAAGATGCTGAATCAGGGCTTGAGATCGATATTATTAAGGCCGCGTTTAAGGAAATGGGGCAGCCAGTCAACTTCAAATTCTACTCTCGTAAACGCCAAGTTTTATATTTCAATAAAGATAGATTAGATGCTGTAATGACGATGAACCCTGCAAATGGCGTTGATGGTTATTGGTCCAATGATTATGTTGAATATACCAATGTGGCGATCAGTTTGTCCGAACAACGCCTTGAAATAACAGGTATTGTGGATCTTAAAAAGTACAGTGTCGCCGCTTTTGAAAATGCTCGCTTCTTACTTGGCCCTGAGTTTAATGCCGTAGCGCAACAGACTATTTATCGTGAAGTCGATAGCCAATTAAGCCAGAACCGTATGTTGTACTTAGGTCGCATTAATACTGTGATTGCCGATCGTTATATATTCGCTCAACTGAATAAGTTCGTTGAGGATGATGTTGATACCCAGCAAGCATTAAGCTACCACTTTATTTTCCCCCCAACATCCTATCGAATGGTGTTCCACAACTCAGTGGCGCGGGATACTTTCAATCAAGGGCTCGCTAGAATTAAGGCCAATGGGATTTATCAGGCCCTAGTGGCAAAATACTTAGGCAGTGCTTAGCAATGCCTAAGTATTTAACTTCATAGTGTTTGAAGCTATCGTATTTGAGTCGACAGCCAAATCGAGACGCTGAATTAACAGCGTTAGCGTTCAGATCCTTTAGCAAACGCATGGGAGAGTGGACGCAACTTACTGACAAAAAACACGCTACATCCGCTGATGATGGCGGCTAAAAAGGTTGAAAACAGCACATCCTGCGGCCAATGCATGCCAAGCAGCATACGGCTTAATCCCATCAAAAATCCCCAGCTCCATAACGCCATGACTAAGCTAGGTAATCCAGCGAGTAGCAAATAGTAGCTGGCGGTAAGCACTAGCGTCACAGCAAAAATGGTATGTCCCGAAGGAAAAGAATAGCCGATTTCATCTTCCCAATGCTGATGGATCCGTGAGTCGAGTTTCAAGGCGGGTTCTGCAGCGATCAAGCCATCGAGTGCATTGGCAATTGTCTTTGAACGTGACTGTTTATCCAATTGATAAAAGGCATCGAGTGAAAGCGGTTCATGCTTAGGCAGTGTTTGTTCTGCTAGAAAAACGAGATTAGGTCTGGGTTCTTTAAAATAAGATTTGAGGGTGTGACTTAAGCCTAAACTGATAACTTGGCTGAGGCTGATGGCAAAGAATAAACTTATAAAGAGTGGTTTAGGCATATGACGATAGGCGATCGCCAATACAAACAAGACTGTTGCGACGCCATAGGGCGCTGTGCCCGTCATGGTAATCCAATATAAGGTTTTGGCTAAGGTAGAGTGCAGATCGATCAGTGGAAACAGCTGATTCTGTGTCAGTAATAGTAAGCCCGGAATGGTTGCCAACAGTATCCAAGCTAAACCTAAACGGCGTAAAAGATAGACGCTATGGGTCAAAATATAAGCCTCTTCATAAAACGCCATAGGCTACAACGCGGCAATGGTTTTGCCAATAAAAAAATCCCGACAGCAAAAGATGGCGCTGTCGGGGGTCTTCAAGGGTGGATCGGTAGGGCGCTATTGCGCCGTGTTCTTAGGGTGATGCCTAGTCACGAACATCAAAATCAACAGTACGACTAACAGTAAACCTGAACCCATCAATAGGGCGTAATCTTCCAGTTGCAGTATCGAGTACAGCACTGCATATAAACTCACCAGCATAATGCCCACTAATGCACCGCGCTTAATACTTGCTGTGGCACTCCCTACATAAGCCGATACCGACAGCACGGGAATACAGGCGGCAATTAAATAGGCATGCAAGAAGGCTAGATGCTCAGATAGCGAGAGTAGTAGCAAATAGAACAAGGCCATGGCGCTGCCGACTAACACATATTGAATCGTGCTTAGGCTGGTTTTTTGTCCAATTTCGAAGATAAACAACATGATAAAAGTCAGCACGATAAACAATAGGCCGTATTTTACCGAGCGATCAATCTTGCCGTAGTGAGTCACTGGTTCGAATAAAATCGCATTAGCCGACACTTCAGTCAGAGTCGATTGATTACTCTTAATAAACTCTTGTGGATAGTTACGGGTTAAGTGGCTGATATTCCAACTTGCAGTAAAGCCTTGCGCGTTGATGTCCCGTTCTGCGGGTAATAATCCCTTAAAGCTTGGATGCGGCCAGTCGGCGCGAATATTGATTAGCGTTTGCTCGCCTAGTGGCAATGCGCTGATAGACTGAGAGCCGCGTAGTGTCATGGCAAAATCCACACTAAAATCACTCGCTTCGCTGACTTGGATCTTTTGATTAAAGCCTTTTTCTAAACCGCCAGTGGTTAACCCCGTGCCCGACATCAGCGAGCCAGAGAGTAAGGTCGATTCACCGGTGATTTCAATTTTTTCTACTTTATCAATTGCTTGATTCGATGACACCCCAAAGACTAACCGGGCATTTTTGTTATCGAAGGCGATAAGGTTAGGAATATCATAACGGTTAAGGCTGAAGTCGGCCTGACCTTGTAGAGCTGCGTTATACACCAGCGATTGATAAATGCCACGGGTGCGAAAATCATGTTTTAGGTCTAAGTCGAGGGTGAGCTTTTTCGGTAGGATCACTAGCTCATCTTGATAGGTACGCTTCACTTCATGGCGAGTTTTACCGTCGTTACTGACTTCTTCTTGTAACACAAAATAGCTGTAAGGGATCACCAGCGCAGGACCTGAGAGGGTTTGCTGCTCACCCCATGAACGGCCGATTTCATCGACAACGCTGTGGTAAAGGGCTTGGCGATCAGAAGTCATATCCATAATGATCCCCAGCGGGATCAACGCGAGGATTGAGAGTATGCCAATGGTTAAGGCTTTTAATAAGGTGGTGTTTTTTAATGCAGTTCCTTTTGCGGTGGCTACTGCCAACGGTTCTTGTGCTGACATATCGATTCCTTGACTTCGATTAAATTTTTTGAGGAGTGCGCGCACCACTAAATAGGCTGCGCTACCAAATAAGGCCAAACTAAGTAGGGTGAGTACCCAGAAAATAATGCTGAACATTGAATTTCATTCCCTATGAAATACGACCGAGACTTATCCGCTAAGATTGTGCAGAGTTAACTTGGTATCACGGCGGGTATTAAAACAGATTTTCTTACAAAAGTTGCGGGCAAGTTGCTGATCAATAGTGGCAACATTATGGCGATTGCCGCTAAACCTATACTCATTATTCAAGTTTATGAATCTGATAGTGGGGTGTCTTTGCTAAATTTGGGGTGTTTTTTCTCGTAGTCATTTTCTTTTTTAATATGCTTGAGCAGTGCTTCGAAGCTTTGCTTAAAGACATCAAGTTCTGCGGAATAGACTACGGCATGGTGGGAAAACCAGTGGTGTTTTTCTCGATCACGATTACTGTAATCGGGCCAAATACGCAGCTCATACTCATCACCCATGACGACAATGACATAGGCAATGGCGCCATTGCTAAAGATGATACATTGGGGCAGGTACACCAGCTCTTCGCCTTTAAATAACTCATACTCTATCGCTTCGGTGCGCCAATTCACTATCGGTAGCGGCGCCTCGATAGAGCAACCAATCGACTGATGCTGATTAAACAGTACCGCGTTAATGTCATCTATTGAAAAGGGCTGGTGATCGCCATTTTTAGCAGCAAGTGAATATAAGATATTCATCAAAAATGGCAGCTTAGTGCCATTACCTGTTTTGCGGCCGCAGAGTTGTGCTTGGCGATAGTAGATATTCATCATCAATCCTTAATGAAGAGCCTATGCCAGATAGGCTCTATTTCGAGTCGTGAAATTAACGGGTAGGTAAACCGATAGCCGTTAAGGTATAAATGGCTTATGTTATCCGAAGATACTGCCTAGTGAGTAGAGTTGTGCGCACATTTCACAAACCTACTCATTGAATCGTGTGCTAAATACTTTTATTTTCAGTTTGTTATATTTTTTGCTCTGGTTTGGTATTTGCTTGTCGTTGAATTTGGAGAATCGATGTCTAATCCCTTTTCACCCCGCGAGTGGCTGCAATTAAATATGCAGCAGCAAGGATTATTGCAACCATATACCTCTGTCACCGAGGCAATTTCACGTCTCAGTTATGTACAAATTGACTCTATCAACGTGGTTGAGCGAGCGCATCATCATGTGCTGCATAGTCGTATGCCAGAATATCAGCCAAAGATGCTCGATATGGCTTTAGCCAAAGGAGAGATCTTCGAATATTGGTCCCATGCGGCAGCTTATTTACCTATTGCTGATTACCGTTTTAGTTTGCAGCGTAAACAGCAGCTGCAAAATGGCGGTAAGCATTGGTTTGAGCCCGACGATAAAATAATGCAGGAAGTGCGGGCGCGAATCTTCGCAGAAGGGCCACTCAAGGCCAGTGATTTCGAACATAGTGAAGCTAAAAACGGTGCCTGGTGGGATTGGAAACCCGCGAAAAAAGCCCTAGAGCAGCTGTTTATGCATGGTGAGTTGATGGTGGTGCGGCGGGAGAAATTTCAAAAGGTTTACGATCTTACCGCGCGAGTGTTGCCACAAGATATAAATGCCAAAGCACCGACAGATAGTGAATTTACCCGCTATCTAATTGATGGTTATCTTGATGCCCACGCCTTCGGTACTGCGGCGCAAATGGCTTATTTACGCAAAGGTATGAAATCAGCAGTAGCCCAAGAGTTGGCAGAGTTGTTAGCTCACGGGTTATTAGCGTGTTTTAAGACGGCGGGCCAAAGCTACTTTTATCGTCCTTCATTACAGCTAAATGCACCATTACCTAATAAAGTGTGGCTGCTTAATCCCTTCGATAATTTATTGATCCAACGGCAAAGATTAAAGCAATGGTTTGATTTTGATTATCAAATTGAAGTCTATGTCCCAGCCGAAAAGCGTCAGTATGGTTATTATTCTTTAGCAATTCTGTGGCGCGACACTTTTGTTGGCCGTGTGGATGTTAAAGCCGATCGCCAAGCTAACCTATTGCTATTACAGCAATTGATTTTAGAAGAGGGCGTGATGGTGAATGGCTTAGATGAGAATTTCTGTGCGGCCTTTGATATCGCAGTCAGTGAATATGCTCGTTTCAATGGTTGTGACCGCTGGAAGTTAGTTAAGGCTAACCATAAAGGCCTTAAGCAAAAGTATGCTCGCCAACAAAAGCTTTAATTATTTGTCTCTTTAGTTGGAGCATCCATAAAGCGAAAGCAGCCATACAGTAAGATTAGATACAGCAGTGGCAACGCAGCAATGACTAAAGATGAAGAAGTCGCAGTGCTATCGCTCGTAATGCGATAACAGGGGATATACACGGCGGGATAAATTAGGCTTCCCCATAGAAAACACTGATTCATCAATCGATAGATAAAAGCGGGTTTAATGCTTGATTGACTGGCCAGTCCCATCAAACTGGCGAGAAGCACACCAGGATAAGTGAGTAGCGGCAGGCCACCAAGCAACAATAATCCCCAAAGAAGATAGTCCTGATAGTGTGTGCTGATTGTGACATCCATTGTAGCTTCATTCCTTGATTGTTCGACGCTAAAGCATTAAGTCTGTTTATGCTCTGGTTGCAGCGGTGGCTTTACTGCCAGCCCTTGCTGCATCTTAAGCCAAAAGCTTTGCTGACATAGATTGCTAAAGGATTTTTGCTGCGGCGAAATCGCAATATGAGCTGTTACAACCCGATAGCTGAGCCAATAATCTTCACAAACCATGTCTGACTCATAAGATTGTTTATCTTGCTCGCTTAGCTTGCTAATCACAACCCCGTTATCGAAGTGATAAAGCGTTATGGACTCACAAATCTCCACATTATCATCGTGATAGGTTTGCTGCTCGTTTGATTGGCTTACCACGTAGACAGGGCTTGGATAGCCTTCAATAGCAAGGATATAGCTGGCGAGTTGTTGCATTATTTCCCCAAGTGACTCAATGCTTGAAGTGTTAAAAACAAAAAAGCACAGCTGCGCTATCGCTAACTGTGCTCTTTCAAACATGCATGATAAGTTAGCCCGCTGCGTTGAGCTTTTTTTCTAACTCATTGACTTGAGCTTGTAGGGCTTCTAATTTTTCGCGGGTTTTCAGTAGTACATGTTGCTGCACATCAAATTCTTCACGGGAAACCATATCCAACTTGAGCAATTGATTTTGCAGTACTTGCTTACTGCGCTCTTCAAATTCACCGGCAAATTGCTTTAGACCGCTGGGCAAACTTTCGCTCAATTGTTTCGCCATTTCTTCGATTTTCTTTGGATTGATCATAATCTTGTCCGCCTCTTTACTGAATAGCTCGATTGTAACTCAGTATGTTAGCTTTCAAAAGTAAAGCAGACGCGTGAACAATTTAGTTGGCTGTTGTTGGGGTTTATATCACGGAGAAGCTTATCTACAGAGTTGAGTTCTGCTCAACCTAAGCGGGGATTTGTTAGCCTTAAAACTGTCGATTCTGCTATGATCCCATCCCTTTCTGTCGACTTGTTTGGATATTGCGCAAAGATGAAACTTAATCCTGCCCAAAACGATGCTGTTCATTATGTTTCAGGCCCTTGCCTAGTCTTGGCGGGTGCGGGTAGTGGTAAAACGCGCGTAATTATCAATAAAATCGCTTACTTGGTCGAAAAATGTGGCTATAAGGCGCGTAATATCGCGGCGGTGACCTTTACCAATAAGGCTGCCCGTGAGATGAAAGAGCGGGTCGCTCAGTCGATGGGCCGCAAGGAAGCCAGAGGTCTGTGGATTTCAACCTTCCACACTTTAGGGCTTGAGATCATTAAACGCGAGCATAAGGTCTTAGGCTTAAAGCCAGGCTTTTCGCTGTTTGATGATCAAGATACCTTGGCACTGCTCAAAGAGTTAACCCAAGACGAGTTGGATGAAGATAAAGATTTACTCAAAGCGCTCGCCAGTACGATTTCAAACTGGAAGGGGGGCTTAATTATTCCCGATCAGGCGCGCAAAATCGCTAAAGATGAGCAACAGCACTTATTTGCTATGTTGTATCAGCGTTATGCTCAACATATGAAAGCCTATAACGCTTTAGATTTTGACGATTTAATCCTGATGCCAACCCTATTGTTGCGGCACCATGAAGAAGTGCGGACGCGCTGGCAAACCAAGATCCAATATTTGCTGGTGGACGAATATCAAGATACGAATACCAGCCAATATGAAATGGTAAAGCTGTTAGTGGGTGATCGGGCACGCTTTACTGTGGTGGGGGACGACGATCAGTCTATCTATTCATGGCGCGGTGCTAAGCCACAAAACCTCGTGTTATTGGGTAAAGATTTTCCGCAGCTTAAGCTGATTAAACTGGAGCAGAACTACCGTTCTAGCCAGCGGATCCTACGGGCAGCGAACATTCTTATCGCGAATAATCCCCATGTTTACGATAAAGCCCTGTTTAGCGAGCTTGCCTATGGTGAGCCGTTGCGGGTGCTGTTTGCCGCCAATGAGGAGCAAGAGGCCGAACGTGTTGTTGCTGAAATTGTGCGGCACAAGTTTGTTGGCCGTACTCAGTTTGGCGATTATGCGATTTTGTATCGGGGCAACCATCAATCACGGTTACTCGAACGCGCACTGATGACGAACCGTATTCCTTATAAATTGAGTGGTGGTACGTCATTTTTTGCTCGTGCTGAAATTAAAGACATTATGGGCTATCTAAAGCTCGTGGTGAATCCCGATGACGATAATGCTTTCCTGCGCATCGTTAATTTGCCTAAACGTGGCATAGGTCCATCAACCTTAGAGCGTTTAGGTAATTTTGCCAACGAGAAGCATATTTCTATGTTTGCGGCGATTTTTGAGCCTGAACTGAATCATCATTTACCGCCTGCGGCTATGTCATCTTTGTATCAGTTTGGTCGTTTTATCGTGGAGACTGGGGATCATGCCGAACGTGGTGAACCCGTCGAGGCGGTGAAGCATTTGATCCGTAAGATCAATTATGAAGATTATTTATACGAAACCAGCACCAGTGCCAAGGCCGCTGAAATGCGGATGAAGAATATCTCAGAGCTTTACCGTTGGGTGACTGAGATGCTCGCGGGTGATGAGTTAGATGAAGCTATGACTCTACCAGAGGTGGTGACTCGATTGACGCTCAGGGACATGATGGAGCGTAATAGTGAGGATGAAGGCGGCGATCAGGTGCAGTTGATGACCTTGCATGCTTCTAAGGGCTTAGAGTTTCCCTTCGTGTTTATGGTTGGAGTAGAAGAGCGTATCTTGCCCCATCAAACCAGCATAGACGAAGATAACGTCGATGAGGAGCGTCGGTTGGCATATGTGGGTATCACTCGAGCTCAACGAGAGCTTTGGTTCACCCTCTGCCGCGAAAGGCGTCAATTTGGTGAAACCATGCGTTGTGAACCAAGCCGTTTCTTACTTGAGTTACCTCAAGATGATGTGGTGTGGGAAAATCGTAAGCCACAACAAACGGAGCAGGAGCGGATGCAAACGGGGCGGGCAAATATTTCTAGCTTAAGAGATATGTTTAAAAAATAGCGAGCGGTTTCGCTTACTATTCTTTTAAATCAGCTACTTATTTTTTACTAGGCATATTCGAGCTGAGCACAGATCTGTGGTTGGGTTTCACATAAGGTAAAAGTGTCGGCTAAAGCAGCCCCCTGACCCAGCTGATAACCCAGTTCATTGAAGATACGTTTTTGTTCAGGACTATCAATGCCATCGACAAAGGTTTGCAGTTCTAAGGTTGATGCCGTTTTTTGATAAGCGGACATTAACTTAAGCTGTTGCTCGCCTTGTATTTGTTTGGTGAGGTTGGCATCGAGTTTTAAGCCTTTTATCGGCAGAAACAATAAGCTATTTAATGCACTATAGCCGCTACCGTACTGGCTGATGCCGAGTTTCACCCCGAGCTTCTGCAACAATTCAAAGCCATTGATATGATTTTCAGTTTCCTGCACTAGGGCTTTTTCATTGAAGAATAACCACAAATGGCTCAGGTTTAACTGGGTTTGCTTGAGAGTGTTTTTCAAATTGCGCAGTACATGCTTATGCTTGAGATGTTGGCTCGAAAGCATGACATGTAATTCAACAGATTCATCATATTGCTTGAGGAGTTGGGGATAGCTGCTATCTATGATGCTGATCGTATATTTATCGAGTTCAACGGTAAGGTGTGACTGCTCAGCAAGCATGCTAAGTTGTTCCTGCTGTAAGAGCCCACGCTGCGGATGTTGCCAGAACAGGCGGCTTTCTAATGCATGCACTTGACCTGTTTTAAAATTGACTACTGGTAAGTAACTAAGCTGGATTTCAGCATGGTGTAATGCATGTCTAAATTCAGTTTCTAACTCGACATCCTGCATGGCCTGATGTTGGGCGTTATCATCAAAAATAACATAGCAGCCTTTACCATTGGCTTTCGCCTGATACATGGCAGTATCTGCATTACGTAACATAGATTCACTAGTATCAATTCTGTGTTTGCCACTGATGGTGATACCGATACTGGCTCCAGAACTAAATTCCATTGTGCCAAGTCGATAGGGCTGGGATATTTTTTGGATCACTCTTTCTGATATATCTTTTGCGTCGTTGATGTTGTTAATGCTATCGAGCAGTATCACAAACTCATCGCCACCGAGTCGCGCTAAGGTGTCGTTATCACGTATGCAGGACTTGAGGCGGCTTGCCGTCTCAATTAAGAATTTATCACCCTCTAGGTGTCCCATAGTGTCGTTAATCTGTTTGAAGCGGTCGAGGTCGATAAACAGTAGGGCAAACTGTTCTAAGCTATGGCGACGAACATGCTTGATCGCTTGAGATAAACGCTCCATAAACATAGCGCGATTAGGCAGGCCTGTAAGTGCATCATGTTTGGCATCGTGAACTAGCTTGGCTTCCATACTACGGCGTTGTTGAATTTCTTTCTCAAGACTTTTATTCAGTTCGGCTAACGCTTTGGTACGATCAATAACCTTTTCTTCTAGCTCTTCATAGCTGCGTTGTAAGGACTCAGCGGACAGCTTTTTCTCGATAGCCGAGCCTATATGTTGTGATACAAATGTCAGTAATTCTAAGTCTTTAACTTGGTAATTCTGTGTCATGCTAAAACTGTAAATCGTTAACGCACCACGAACTTGATCATGGATAAAAAGCGGGATTCCGATCCACTGATGCATGGTTTGAGTATGATTTAATGCTGGCGCTTGGGAATACAGCTCACCAGAGGCAATTAATGCATTGATACTGCTTTGATCTAGCAATAGTGGGCGCTTATGTTTGAGCACATATTCGGTTAAGCCGTCTTGTAGCGGCCGAGTGCCTGGGTGCTTATTGGCTAATTGCGATACATAAAAAGGAAACGTGAGATGAGTTTCTGTGTCATCCAAAAGCGCGATATAGCAATTGTTGGCGGGAATGAGGTGTCGAATAACATTATGCAATTGGGCATAAAAGTCTGGGTTGTCTGCACTGGAACTTGCTAGCTCGGCGATTTCGAACAGTGATTTTTGTAAGCGTTCAGCTCTACGCCGTTCATAGACTTCTAGTTTTAACTTATCGTAGGCTTGGCTGAGTTCTTTTGTTCTTTGCTGGATAGCTTGTTCTAATTGTTCTTGATGTTTTAGCCGTTCCATGACCCCAGCAATATGGTGACAAATGAACGTCATTAACTCGAGTTCGATTTCACCATAACTGATGTTTGTGTCATAGGTTTGCACCACTAACACACCTGTTACTATGTCATCTTGTTTGATGGGCACGCCCAGCCACAGATGACAGGGAGAACCTAAATTAACAATTTCTCCTGCCGCAATCAGTTCATTGACAGTGTCATTGTTGCACAACAAAGCTTTCCCAGTTCTGAGTACGTAGCCTGTTAATCCTTGCTGTAATAATGTAGATAGTGATTGTTCAGGATAAAGCTCCGCTGGATGGGCATCTTTCTCATCAGCGAAAAAGGGGATGGCGAGTTCACCTGTGTGAGTATCCAGGGTTGAAATAAAAAAATTATCAGCGGGAATGAGCTGTTTTAGATGGCTATGTACGCCGACATAGAATTCTTCGAGTGAAGAAGCATGAGTCGCAATATTGGATATTTCGAGTAATGCGTTTTGAATGATCTCAGCATGCTTATATTTATGCGCTAATTGTTTTAAGCGAATAATTTTTTTGCGTAAGCGTTCAGTTTCACTCACACGCGGCTGGCCAGTTTCATCTTCATCCTTAAACATGATACTCACTAGTTAAATATATGTTTGCTTTTACCAAAGTCTATAATTAGCATGAAATACTGTAACATCCAAGTCATATTTTGGCTGCATTCCGCTTTAAAAGTCAGCTAATGTGATAAAACTTGAGCAGTCAGTAAAAAAAGTGCAAAACAGCTATAGACTCAAAGGGGATTTGACCCTAGTATATGCGGCGCTAACCAAGGCGAGCGCCCATAGCTCAGCTGGATAGAGCGCACCCCTCCGGAGGGTGAGGCCGAAGGTTCGAATCCTTTTGGGCGCACCACTTCCGAATAGAGTTGTGAGCTTTAAGGTTAGTAAAGTAAGTGAAAATCAGTGGTGATTGTAGCTCAGTTGGTAGAGTCCCGGATTGTGATTCCGGTTGTCGTGGGTTCGAGCCCCATCAGTCACCCCATTCATTTACTTTGATATAAAGATTTTCATTCTCGGTGATTAGCGCAGTCCGGTAGCGCATCTGGTTTGGGACCAGAGGGTCAGAGGTTCGAATCCTCTATCACCGACCAAATTCTTCGCGTGGCTAGCGAGCTTAATGTAAGTTAAGTAAATAGTTAATGTTTTACGGTGATTAGCGCAGTCCGATAACGCATCCTGATGTTTTGGATGAAAGTGGACGAGAGGGTGAACCCTCTAAGCGTATGTAAACAATAGTACAAAATTTACGGTGATTAGCGCAGTCCGGTAGCGCATCTGGTTTGGGACCAGAGGGTCAGAGGTTCGAATCCTCTATCACCGACCAAATAAGTAGAAAAGCCTCAGCATTCATTAATGAATGCACTGGGGCTTTTTTGCATTGGCGAAATGGAACTACTCACTGACATTATCATGTTTGTTGTCGCTTGATAGCGCATCCTTAATGAGTATAGAAGTTGGCCACAGTTCTTATTTACACCTGGCAGACTTGCAGAGCAGAACTGTATCGGCATAGTCACTCAACCGTAGAAAAACAAAAAGCTCCTTACGGAGCTTTTTGTTTGCAAACATCACTTCTTAATAATACGGCTTAGTCAAGATTCACTGGCGGGGCGATAAAGCCTTGATAGGCATCTGTTCTAAGCTCGTTAAAACGTTCTAGCTGAGCTTTTTCTTGAATACCCGTCACTATGACTTGAATGTCCAATCCTTTTGCTACGTTGATTAGGGCGCGGCACAATTCGCTATTGTGGTGTGTCTCATCATAGTAGGCGAAGGATTGATCCAGCTTCACATAGCTAGGTCTTAATTCCTGTAGATAAGACATAGAGCCAAACTGACGACCAAAGTGGTCAATACCAAACTTAGCACCGTTATCGCGAATGATGTTACATAAGTGCTGGCATGACTTAAGATCACTATAAACACCAGCCTCAGGGATTTCGAAGCAGATGCGCTCAATAAATGTGGCATTTCGCAAAAATTGATTTAGCCACTCATGGAACTGAGGATCGTTAATACTTTGGTGGGTTAAGTTAATTGCGAGCGGTTCATAGCTCCGCTCGAGCAGTTTTTGCTCGTAGACAGTTTCAATTAAGCATTTATCGAGTAAGGCACCAAGTGATAATAACTCGATATACGGCATAAATTGCCCTGCATGAGCGAGTTGATCACCAAGCTCTAATTGGCAATACAATTCCCGTTGCGCTATGCCATCACCATCGCAAAATTGGATGGGTTGCCATCTAAACTTAAACTTCTTATTGCTGATAGCATGGCTGAGATTATCGCGCCATTGCTCGCGGGTGAATAATTGCTGCTCTGTGGTTTCAAACCAGTGGAAGGTTTTATTTTCTTGTAACGCTTTTTGAAGGGCATTGTCGGCTTGGGCCAAAATATCCGACACATTCATTTGCCCAATACGTTCCGCAATACCGATAGCAAAGTCTTCGTTGGGCTTACACCCTGCCTTTGACATTTCTTGGTTGATAGTACGTATAAGTGTTTGTAAATATTTACTGATCTGATCGTGTTCAACATCGGTCACTAAAAATGCAAATTCATAGGCGGCAATACGCCCTATGACCGAAGGCGTTATTTCGTTTAATTGCTGTTGAAACTTTTCTGCGAGGATCCGTATGGTTTCATCTCGAACTTGATAGCCATATTTACTGTGCACTTCTTCGAGCCAGTCGAGTTTGGCGAGGAATAAAGCGCCGCTGCTAGGTTCACTTAACCAACCATTTAAACGGCTTACTACATATTGGCGGTTAGGCAGGCCTGACGCGGGATCGACAAGATTCTTCTTACGTAACGCGCCAACCTCTTCGTCAAGAGAATGGAACACTTGTTTCAATTGAGCTGACATGCTGTTAAATGCAGTTACTAAGTCTTTTAATTCGGTTGTTTTGGGGAGTGCCATGTCTGGACCAAATTGGCGTGCTGCGATACTTTTTGCGTGTTCAGACAGGGTGTGGAGAGGTTTCAATATCCATGTTAAGCCTACTCTTGCTGTAAAAATAGCAACGAGAAAAAGTAGTGAGAAGGCTATGATGGTATTGGACATGATTCGCCATAGTTCATGATAACCAAAACCAGGATGAGCAGTGATTTCAAGCTGTGCTAGCTGCAGCCAACCCGAGGTGATAGTGCTTTGTTTTTTTATGGTTTTAAACAGATCTAGATTGATAAACCATTGAGGGACATCTTCAATTTTTAAAGGATTATTCCACTCTTGTTGCTTACCATCAACCATCCAAGTCAATTTTACATTTTGATAGTAACCACCTTCAAAAATAACATTCACTAAGGTTTCTGCCGCTGCGGTATCGCCGGCTTCGAGTGCTGGTGTAAGCATTAGACCGAGTGAAGTGCTGGCATTGTTTAGATCGGACTCCATTTGCTTTGTTAAAAAGCTTTGAGTCTCAGTGAATTGCACATAGCCAAGGCTTGCAACTACAAGCAAGAATAGGCTAAAAAGCAGCGAATAAATCTGTCTAAACAGTGTCATTTTTGGTGCTACTCCAGTTTTAATTTTGGTTGCCTAAGACGGTCAACACCTAATCTATGGTTAAGATCGTTCCATTTTTCTAATCGTTTTGAGGACCCTGCCAGTACGCCTCGACCTTGCTCTTTATTGAGCCATAACTGTTTACCGTTAAAGCTATAAACAGGCAGTAGATCTTTTCTTTTTGTGGCGGGTTTTATTTCATGGTCAAGATTATCGAGCACTAAAGGAATTGATGATGGTGTTTCATAGTAAGCCAATACCATGTGGTATTGATTAACCGTAGTGGCTTTAACCATAGTGATCCGCATCTTGTCCTCTTGAACACCAAGTTGGAGTAGGGTGAAGTATTTTGCGATCGAAAAGTCTTCACAATCACCGCCATTCACACCAATAAACTCCATCGGCGTTGCCCAATAATTCGAGTCTCCCCATAATTTACTGTCATCCACAAAACGGAATAAATTAAAAAAGTTATTCACCTTCAATAACTTTTCTTTTTCATCTAGCGTACTCGCTTCCGATAACACTTTGAACCAAGCCCTTGCTCGCATTCCAGCACGTTCGCCGTAATGTTTTTCTAGGGTTGAAGTTATCTTCACTTCATCAAGGTTTTGTGTGGGGACCGCATATAGGCAACATATGCCTAAGGCTGACGCTATTAGGCTAAAGCGGCAGACTCGCAATAATGAATCTTTATAATCAAGTCTGCCGTTCATAACCTAATGTGTTAGTCCTTTATTTTGAGTTGTCATCGACCGAGTAAATTGTCCATTTCATGTCTGCTGCCGTATCATCACCAGTGACTTCTGCAACAACACGACGGTTACGAATTTCTGCTTCCGGCGTCTGTTCTAAAACAATTGGGCGGCTAGAACCATATCCAATAGCAGTTAATCGACTTCTATCAATACTAAAGCGTTCAGCCAGTACTGCGGTGACAGCATTTGCACGTTCTTGAGATAATACTGTATTTCGTTCATCGGTTCCTGTGCGACTCGTGTGACCTTCGATAGTCACTTTGGTCGTTGGATACTGACGTAGAAAAATAGCCACCTCTTCAATTTGAGGATAGTACTCAGGCGCAATATAAGCAGAGTCATTCGGGAATAAAATATTTATTTCCTTTCGCTCATTAATCGCTTTTATTTTGCCACAGCCATAGTTATCAATACCTGCCCCTTGGGCGGTGTCGTTGCAGCGTTCACGGGCTTCAATGACACCATCGCTATCTTTATCAGATAGATCATAGGTTTGAGTTGTGACCATTTCGTCAATATTAACCGTATCGCGCATCGAACAACCAGCTAAAAGAGTGACACTTAGAAAAAATGTGAGAGTTTTCATTTGTTAGCTCCTCCTTCATAATTGCGCTCTCCGCGCCACGCATCAGGTCTAGTGACTTTAAGTGAGTCTAATAATCGCCCTGTAGAATTGAGCACGCGATACTTAGCAATAACTTCATCATATTCAGCTTGTAAGTAGTCTTTACGCGCCTCGAAGAGCTCATTTTCGGTATCTAATAAGTCGAGTAGACTGCGTTGGCCTAAGTTGAACTGTTGTGCATAGGCTGTTTGAGTATCCTTTGCGGCCACGACATGATCGCGAATATATTGTTTTTGCGGCGCTAGCATTTCAAATGCGTTCCAAGCTAGGTTTACCCCTTCAACAACTTCACGTTGGGCACGTTGGCGGATTTCTTTCGCTTCACCTAACTTGTAAGCAGTTTCTTTTTCACGGGCAAGATCTTTACCACCCGCAAATAAGTTGTATCTCACCCTCACCATGGCGACGAGATCGTTACTATGACCACCCACATCACTGCGGAAAGCACCAGCACCTGATATTCCATCTTCGCCGCTAATATCGTTGTTCCAGTTACCATTCAGTTCTAAAGAAACCTGAGGATAGTAATTGGATTGTACTGAAGAGCGTTCATTTTCAGCGGCACTAATATCGTTTGCTGCAGATTTGAGTATGGGGTGATTCTCTTGCGCAACAATAATGCCAGAGCTAAGATCCTTTGGCAGCATGTCTGCATCTGGCACTGGTAATATTAAGTCTGTCGGAGCCGACGCTACAATTTTGACGTACTGTGCTTTTGCATCAAGTAAATTGTTGCGAGCAGAAATAACGTTAGCATTAGCACGCGCCAAACGTCCCGAGATTTGGGAGAGATCTGCGATTGAGCCTAAACCTGAGTCAGTACGTTGTTTAATCTGGTCATAAATTTCTTTATGGCTGTTAAGGTTTTTCTCGGCTAATTTTAACACTTCATCGGTGCGTAAATAGTTGAGATAGACTTTACTGACATCGAGTGCCATATCTTCAGCTGCAGCAAGCAGTGCCCATTGGTCTGCGCTAGCTTCAAAGCTATAACGATCAACTTCACTGCTGGTGTAGAAACCATCGAAAAGCATTTGTTTTATGCTAACACCAAACTCTCCGGGATTTAATTCAGCCACCCCTTTGCTATCGACTTCGCCGATATTGGGTCGTCTACGTGTCGATACGCTGTCGGTTTGTTCGTAACCGTAGCCACCATTGACATCAATAGTTGGCATATAGCCTGCTATCGCTTGATTAACTTGTTCTTCTCGCGCTTTAAAGCGGTTGAAGGCCACTCGTAAATCTGGGTTTGTATCTAGCGTATGTGCAACGGCTTGTTCTAACGTCTGACTTTGAGCCGATAAAGGTAACAGGATTAATGACAGCACTATGGCTATCTTTGAACATTGAAATTGTCGTATTGCTGAAGTCTTCATGACCAACCTCCCGGTTTATAAAAAAAGGCTTAGTGCTCTCTGAGCGCTGTGTCCTTAGCCCTTAAAATTGGATTTAAAATGTACTCAAGTATGGATCTTTGCCCCGTGATAACGTCAACTGAAGTTAACATTCCCGGAATAATTGGCATCTGTGTGCCATCGTTTTTGGTTAAACTAGATTCTGCAGTCCTAACTCTGATGAGATAGTAGCTATTGCCTTCTTCATCTTGAGAAGTGTCGGCACTAATATGTTCGACAGTTCCTTTAAGGCCGCCATAGCGGGTAAAATCATAGGCGGTAATTTTTACTACGGCGGGTAATCCTGGATGTAAGAAAGCGATATCTTTAGGCAAGATTTTAGTTTCTATCAGCAGTTGATCTTCCGACGGTACTATTTCGATAATATCGATCCCAGGTTGCACTACACCACCCAGTGTATTGATATGTGTGGTTTTAATGGTGCCATTAACAGGGGAGGTGATAATCGCCTTACTGACTTTATCTTGCGCGCCAACTTGTGCTTCATTCATGCGAGAGAGGCGGGTTTGAGTTTCATTGAGCTGCGCGCGCAGCTCTGCAGCGTAAACAAATACAGCTTCACGGCGTTTTAAGATAGCCTCATCTAATGCCGCTTTTACTTTAGGGCGGAGTAAACGCATTGAATTCAATTCACCTTGCAAGTCGTTTACCGTGCGTTCGAGTTTGAGTAACTCAACTTCAGGAACAATACCTTTTTTGGCTAAAGGTCGAGTGAGTTCAAGCTCGCGGGATATTAGCTGCATGCTCGTCGTTAATGTCGTTGTTTTAGAGGCGAGATCATCAATTTCTTGCTGTCTTTGTTGAATTTGACGTACGAGGATCTCAAGTTGGTTACTTAAGTTATCTAAGCGCCCGTTGTATTCCTCTTGTTGTCTTTTCACTAAGGCGGGTTCCGCAGCAATGATAGCTTCAGGGAATATCAATGCTTCTTTAGTGATTAGCACTTGCTCACGCCAATCAGAGGTCATGTCTGATATTAGAATGCTGTCGAGTTCGGCGCGCATACGGATAGCATTGGTTTTTAAGCCATAAACCTCTTGCTCTTGTTGAGCAAAGTCGGAGCGAAAGCGGGTATCATCAATACGCACTAAAGGCTGCCCTTTTGTGACTATCTCACCTTCTTGAACGTAGAGTTCTTGCATTATGCCGCCATCTAGACTTTGGATAACTTGAACTTGTGATGAAGGAATCACTTTTCCCGTTCCAGTAGTAACCTTATCTAATTGAGCAAACCCCGCCCACAGTAGAAAACACACTACCATAGCAGCAAGTGCCCATATGATTAATCTGTGTCCGCTGGGAGCGTCTGTCATCATGGCGCCATAGACATCATCAACCATGTCTAAGTCGTTTGTTGTTAAATGTTTACTCATCTTTTAGCCTCACCGTTCACTAGGCCAAAATTGAGTTTTTCTAGCACTTCTGCTTTAGGTCCATCGGCAACCACATGGCCGCGTTCAAGTACAATAATGCGGTCGACGAGTTGCAATAAATGCATCTTGTGGGTAATAAGAATTAATGTTCTATCTTTGCTGACATTTTGCATTGAACGAATAAATTGTTGTTCAGCGCGAGCATCTAAACTCGCCGTAGGCTCATCCATCAGTAACACTGGGGGATCATTCAGTGTGGCGCGAGCAAGAGCGACAGTTTGTCTTTGTCCGCGACTGAGTGACATGCCGCCTTCGCCGACCTGTTGGTCTAGGCCTTCTGCTTCTAGGTTGGTGAATTGACTCACACCAGAAAGCTGTACCGCGCGGATGAGTTGATGTTCAGTGACTTGACGTGTACCAAATAAAATATTGTCGCGAATAGAACCATGGAATAGGGTGACATCTTGGGGTAGGTAGCCAAAATTACGACGTAAATCACTCGGATGAATCTGTGCTGAGTCTAAACCGTCGTAGCGCAAGCTTCCTGCCGTGGGTTGAAATAGCCCGACCAGTAGCTTAGCTAGCGTACTTTTACCTGAACCATTTCGACCGATAATGGCAATGCGTTCGCCAGGATTAATCGTCAGCGACATCGGATGCAGCACAGGCTTTTCAGAACCGGGATAACTAAAACCAACATGATCAGCATTGATCTTGCCTATGAGTCTTTGTTTGCTAACTAAATGTCCTTTATTTTCAAACTCATCTTCTTGAGTCATGATTTCATTCAGTTGGCGTAGTGCACTGGCTGTGTGGTTTGCTCTCGTCATCAGGCCTGCAAGTTGTGCCATAGGTGAAATGGCGCGGCTCGATAGCATGACCGCAGCAATAATTCCGCCCATAGATATCGCATTATCAGCCACACGATAAACGCCCAAAATCACCACGCAGACAACGGTAAATTGCACCGTAAAGTTCGCTACGTTCGATACAGAGTTGGAGAGCTTTTTTGACCTTAATTGCCAGTTTGCACTGTGGCCTATCATCTGTTGCCAGCTTTTTTGCACAATTCCTTCAGCACCATTAGCTTTAATTGACTCTAGCGCTGATAAGCTCTCGATTAAATGCCCATGTTTTAAGCTTGAAAATTTATTGCCTTCTTCGATTGCCGCTTTGAGTTTAGGTTGAATATAAAGCGTGAAGCCAATAATGATGATGCCGCCAATGACTGGAACTATAGCGAGATCACCAGCGACAATAAAAATAATGATTAAGAAAAATATCGCGAAGGGGAGATCGACTAAAGTTGTGATCGTTGCCGAAGTTAAAATTTCACGAATATTATCGAATTCACCTAACTGTTTCGCCATGCCGCCGATACTAGGAGAACGTTTTTCTAGCGGAATACCTATCGCTTTAGCAAAAAGTTGCGAAGACACAATAATATCTACTTTTTTTCCTGCAACATCGATGAGGTAACTTCTAAGTTGCCGCATGATAAGATCGAACATATAAGCAATCGCCGCACCAATCGCTAAAACCCAAAGGGATTCAAAGGCGAGGTTTGGGACGACTTTGTCATACACATTCATAATAAATAACGGTGAAACTAAGGCGAATAAATTCACCAATACAGAAGCGATTAATGCATCACGATAAATGGGTGCTGAATCTTTGAGGGTTTGTACTAACCAGTGGGTTTTATTATCGTGTAGATAAACATCGAAGCCCATGTCGCCACGGTATTCTTGTTTGACTAAGAATAAATATCCCACATATAAGGCTTCGAGCGACTCAATTGTCAGTGTTTCTTCACCGCCCGTCTCGGGTAATTGAATAATTGCTTTATCTGATGCAACATCAAGTTCTCGCAATATACAGGCTTTTTTGTCTTTTAATAATAAAATACAGGGGAGCAATATAGGTGATACTTCGTTTAAGCCTTTTCGAGATAGCTTAGCCGCTAGACCCGCTCTTGAAGCTGCCTGAGGCAATAAGTCGGGTGATAACACGGTACCTGACAAGGGTAAACCTGCCGCAAGCGAATCGCTCGAGCACGGATTGCCAAAATGCTCAGTGAGTAACACTAAACAATCCAGCAAAGGATCCACTAACACTCTTTGTGAGGCTGAAATGGTCCATTGATCAATTTTTTCAGAAGCTGCAGCAGACACCTAATTACTTATCCTTTGGATTTTTATATGGTTATGGCAAGTATCGGTCATGATGGCCTATATTTCTATAGGCCATCCAATTAGTTATTAAAACTAAATTGTTCACAATTTTATTTCTAGAATAGTTCTGTAGTTTTCAATGGTTCATGCTTGAGCTCAGGGTCTACAACAATTGGCTGAGTATCAACAATTAACGGGCCATTACCATTGGTACCGAGTAAGCCATTAATAATACCAACATCGCTGGTCACACCATACTCTCTAGATAAATCCACTCCATCAAGAATAATCAACTGGGTTACCGAGTTTGGTCCGTTACCATCTGTATCAATGGTTATTGAAGTTGAGCCGTCATCAAAGCTAAAGCTTAAATAGTCATTTAGGTCGTTACTATTTACACCTTGGAGCAAGTCACTCAGATCCAATTTGTCCTCATTCACGTTAAAGTCTGTAATATGGTCTATACCCGTTTCTGCATAGCGCCATACGAAGGTGTCAGCGCCGCTATCACCACGCAGGACGTCATTACCAAGGCCTCCAATCAGAGTGTCGTTGCCGTCACCGCCGCGTAAGCCATCAATACCTTCGCCGCCAATCAGTAAGTCATCACCGCTACCACCGTAGACAAGTTGACTACCTTGATCACCATAGACTGTATCATCACCGCTACCAAGGTTAACAGTGTCAGTTTTTGGTTGCAGTGGCTGCAGCACATCAGCCATCAATGTACCTGCATCGGTGGTGATATCATCCTGAGCCATAAATTTGCTACTAAGGATCTCTGCCTGAGTGACTACAGGGTTATTTAGGTTTGGCAAAGAACTGCCTGTGTTCACAATATTGTTAGCAGTAGAAACACCAAGGTCGATGTAATCATTACTATTGCCAGCATTAATCAGCAGCTCAGTATCTTTAGCAATGTACTGAGTCTTGGATGATGAAGCGACAGTACCGTATCCTCCTAAATTAACGGCAAATTGAGCTGTATTATTGATCCAATCGGTCATGATGAATGAATCAACACTTTGACCACCGACAACATTGTTGGGGTGCAGAACGGTGACTTGGAAGTCCGCAGTGCTCTGCGCTGTGTCCTGATTACTGGTTTCAGTCGCCGTAGCCACCACAGTGATGGTGAAGTTGCCATGGCTAGTGACTTTAATCTGTAGGCTGGATTTATCCCAGTTGCTGATATCTACAGTGCCATCAACACCTACGGTAGCTTCGTTGCCCGCAGCATCTTTCAGCACTGCGCCTTCAGGTAAGCCTTGCAGCTTAAGATTCAGTGTTTCTGAAGTATCTGTATCTTTGAGCGACGACGAAATATTGCTGAGTTTAATAAACTCACCGCGATAGCCCATATTGTCTACCACTTTAAACGCTAAGTTATCCAACAAGGCACCGTATGAGTCCCCATTATCTCCTTCAAACTGCAAACGATATTTACCTGAGTGATCAATAGGTAAGGTGATCTTTTGATCTCTTAACCAATTAGCATTCGTTGGATCGAAATCGTATAGCGGTATGGCTTGAGCATTTAATGGGTTGCCTTGAGCATCTAGCGGAATAAGCTTAATCGTCAGTCCAGAGGTATTTACGCTACCTGAGCGGGCCGCAATATCAAATCCGAGTTCGTAGAATCGACCAGCATCCGCTTGAATATCGGTATATAAGGTTTTATCGCCACCATTGAACTCAATTTCCATGACTTTATTGCTATTGGAGCCACCAGAGACGTAGACACTTTCATAACCAATCTCAACTTGGCCACCTTTATTGCTGGTATGCCAAGTGCCGATAGTATTTAGGCCCTTAATGTCATTTGCCTTAACACCATCCCAACTGCCAGAGAATTTGGCATCTTCAAAGTTGATAGCAGCAACAGAGGTGTACCCATTAATTGTCAGGTTAGGTACATCTGCTACTGCTTTAACAGTGATATTCAATGTACTTGTGGCACCTGTATTAGTGGTGTAGGTGATTTCAGGCAATGAACCGCTCCAGTGATCTTTTGGATCAAAGCTGTATTCACCATTTGCCTTCAATTGCAGCTTGCCTTCAGGTAATTGATACCAAGCATTACCGGCATTATAGGTTGTGCCATTCACCTGGAAGCTGGTAATGGATAATGTGCTATCAACATCCGTATCATTTTCCAACACGTTACCATTAGCTAAGGCATCCTCAGAAATGGTTTTGCTATCTGCCTGAGTTACCGTTGGATCATCAACAGGCGTTACCTTGATGGTTAGCGTGTTTGTTGCTCCCGTATTGGTGGTGTAGGTAACCACTGGGACTTGACCATTCCAATCAGCGGCAGGTTTGAAGGTATAGCTACCATCTGCATTGAGAGTCAGTTCGCCCTCTGCCAAGGTGATTTTACTACCAGCGGCATGCTGAGCGGCATTGTTAGCAACAGTGAAATGGGTTACTGACGTATTTTTATTGCCATCATTATCCAGCACATTACCGATTACAGTAGTATCTTCAGGACCACTATCTTGATCTTGAGCCGCTTTCAGCGTATTTGCATTAACGGTATTTACATTAAGAGTCAGTAATGCACTGGATTTATCACCATCAGCATCTTGCATGGTGTACGTAAAGGTTTCCGTTGCATTAGCAGGAATCGCAGAGGCGTTGGCTGTTACTGTATAAGTGTAACTACCATTGGCGAAGATGATTAATGTGCCATATTGCCCTGGGATAATGGTTCCTAGGTTGCCAGAGGTACCTGAACCTGTTTGGTTGCCAGCTGCGGCACCAATTACCGTGATATCATCATCAGCACCAGCACTGATTATGTCATTAGCTAACACATTGCCAGTAGTTGAGGGTAATTCATAACCATTACCAGCTACTACACGAACAACTAGTTCATAGCTACTTGCATCATTTTCAGACGTTCTAATTTCAGTCACAACTTGATTAGTAATTGGATCTCTAAAACCAATTACCTGCAGAGTATAAATTGCCCCCTGATATTCAAAGGTTACATTCGTATTGCTGACTTTAATAATATCCTTTGATGCTTCAGGATCGTTGGTGTTAGGCGTTTCATTGTGTTCAAAGTTGACTTTAAGGGTCACTGGTGTGACTACCCCATAGGCATCAGTAACCGAGAAAGTGACATCCATGCTTGCTTTGGTAATTGCTCCTCCTGAAGAGACTGGGAAATTATAGTGGGTAAAAGTACCTAAAATGATATCTTGGTTTAATGAGAACTGACCATTTAATGCACTGTCATTATCAATAAAACCATAGCCAGATTGATAGGTATTAGTTGGATTCCCCCATCTGATCTGATCTAAACCACTGTCATTATCCGTGCCACCACCATTAGGATTATTTGTACCATCGAACCTGGTTACGCTTGTGCCATTTGTCCATGATGTCCAATTTGCCACAACGCCAGATACGATAAAAGTATCCACGATAACATCGACACTGCCTGTGTCGTTTTTGGCATTAGGGACATCATCAACAATCTTCACATCAAGGCTGCCATTTGCTTGGCTACCATCCTGATCCACAACGGTTACAGCAAAGCTATCTAAATAACTAGTGTTAGTTGCAGGGGGAGAGTCATTGTCGACATTATTATTTAAGGTGTAGCTGTAGCTGATGGAGCCACCGCTTGCATCACCTGTGAAACCAGTCAGTGTTAAGACACCATAAGGAGTTGTAATGTTTACCGCAGTATTGGGGCTGAGTGCCAGTAATGCCGCCAAATTAAAGCTTTGTCCTTTGATGGTGATAGAGGCTAATCCATCAACAGAGGTAAAACTAAAGTTACCAGTCTGAGTCAGCGCATTGCTATTAGGCGCTGAACCCGTTGAAAGGTTAGCTTCGTTAACTGTTAGCTCACCATCTTGGACATTGAGACCACCTAAAGAAACTCCGTCATTATCTGGCGTGACCGTGATAGTCAGGGTCGAGGTGTCCGTGCTGACGCCGTCGGTGACGGTGTAGGTGACAACCGGGAAGTTGCCGTTCCAGTTGGCGGCGGGCTCAAAGCTGTAGGTGCCGTTGGCATTGACCGTCAGGGTG